>JAJZDJ010000217.1 GCA_021828685.1 Actinomycetes bacterium
GCGCTGCCGAACAACAAGGGGCGTATGTGCGCAAAGGCGGCAAGGCAGAGGAAGCTGAGGGACGTCGATGCTTGTGCAACGGGTTGATTGCTGCCATCGGGCTCGGCCAACGTCGCCCCGGGGGTGCCGTCGAGCCGCCATTGGTGACAATTGGCAAGGAACTCGTGTTCCTCGACAAGGTCACAGCAAACGCAGGCGGTAAGACCTACACCGCTCGAGACGTCGTAGACTACCTCCTCGGCATCTAGCGCGGAGGTGGTCGCCGAGCGTGGAGGAGTCGTATTTACCCGTCGATTGACTCGGACCCCGGCATCTGGTGTGTCAGGGATGCGAGTATCGCCTGGGCGGCTATTTTTCCCTGAGTCATCGCCTCGACGACCGTGGACGGCCCGACTAAGGAGTCGCCGGCGAACCATGTGCGGTCGCGGCGGGGGTATGCGGCTTGGGCCGCCGCGTGCTCTCGCCCGAGGGCCAGAAGTCCGACCGGTTGATTGCGGGCGGCGTCGGGTGCGGGGTTAGCCAGCAGGCCGCTTGCAACCCAGCGCCGGTCGGCCAGGCCGTGCGCTTTGCGCGCCACGGGTACGTCGCCACCGAGTTTCGCGACGTCCGCATCGATCCGGTAACCCATCGCCATCACGACCATGTCTACTGGAATCCTCGACGTCTTGGCCACCAGTACTTTCGGCTTCTTTGCTGCTTTGGGTTGCACAGTTTCTGCCAGTTCCGCCTGCGTGACGCGACCGCCTTCGCCGATCAGTCGGCGTAGCGTCGTGGAGAAACGAACTTCGACGCCCTCGGCGGTTGCCTCGTCGAGCTCGTCTGGACGCACCGGTGCGAAACGGCGGTCCATCCAGTCGATGCACGTCGCCAGGGCACCTAGGCGCCGGGCGCTGCGTGCCACGTCCATGGCCGTGTTCCCGGCTCCGATCACCAAGACCCGAGGGGCCTTTGTGGCGCAGCTGGCGTCATCGGTAAGCCCGCTGTTTTCGAGGAAGGGTAGGGGACTACCGTTGGCGAGCGCGGAGTGTGCGGCCTGGAGAAACTGGGTCGCGTCCCACACGCCGTCCAAGTCCGACCCGGGGACCGGAGCTCGAAGGGCCACGCTTGCGCCGGTTGCGACAACGAGAGCGTCGTAATCTCTTGCGAGAGAGGTCAGCTCGTCGGCGTCGACGTTGTGGTTCGTGTGGAGCCGGACTCCGGCTGCAGCGAGGTCGTTCCAAGGGCGTCGTGCAACCGGTTCTGGAAGCGTGAAGTCGGGAATGCCCCACCGACAGAGTCCTCCGGGGTGCTCGTCGCGCTCGAATACGGTCACTTCAACACCCCCTTGGATCAGTTCTGCGGAGGCTGCCATTGCGGCGGGCCCCGAGCCGACGACTGCGACTCGTGCGCTCGGCGTGGTGTCGGCCCAAGCTTTCGCGATTGGAGGTACCGGCGCGTTGTCGGCGATGAAGCGCTCGAGGGCGCCTATCGCGACAGGCGTGCTCCCCGCGAGCGACCAACTGCAAGCACCTTCGCACTGTACGGCTTGATCGCAGACCCGTGAGCAGATGTCGGGCAAGTAGCTCGTCGCTCGGATCACCCTGTGCGCATCGTCAAGGTCACCACTGCGCAACGCCCGGATGAACATAGGAATGTCGTTGTGTGCTGGGCAGCCCCTCACACACGTCGGATCTGGGCAATCCAGGCAGCGGTTCGCCTCGTCGAGAGCTTCGTGCCAGGTGGTTATCGAACGGCGGGTCTCGCTCCGATTGTAGGCGAGGTTGTCCGGATGGGTGGTCGCGAGTACGACACGAGCTGCGACGAGTTCAGGTCCGTCGATTGTGATGGCAGCGTAGGGGCATGTTCGTTCGCATTGGCGGCAGCCGACGCAGCGCTGGTCGTCGCCGACGGCCGTCCAAGTGTAGGGGTCCATTCGCAGCGCTTGGGTCGGGCATCGCACTATGCATTCTTGGCAGCCTGCGCAGCGATCGATGACTACATGGATACTGGGGCTCGTTGCGCCTAGCGAGCCAGTCGTTGCATCGGCGGGGGCGGTGAGGGTCATGGCTGGTACCTTTCAAGAAGCGGCGTGCATGATGACGTAGAGGAAGCCTGCGGCGATTGCAGTCGCAGCGACCATGGAGATCCCGACCATTTCTGCGGCGAGGGGATGGGCGGCGGCGGGACGAATGTCACGTAGTGCAATCTTGTGTGTCGCCCAAAGCGAGGCTGCCATTCCCACTCCTATGACGACCAGCTGGGCGATTACGATCTGTGGGTCGGTGAGAATTTGGGTGTGATACAAAGTCGAATGCGTTGATCCTGCGCCGAACCAGGAACCGATCGCCGGGACGATTCGCAGCGAGTGCTTGAAGAACTTCGGGAGTTGCCTCGCAAGGAAGTCGGATCCGACGACGGGGATCAGTCCGTAGGCGACAGGGACGAAGAAGGAACGGAATTGGCTGGCGCGGTCCACGAAGGAACGTGACCGGGCGGCCGCGGCAAGCTGGTCAGCTTGCGGCATGGTTTCCGGGTCGGTCATGACCAGCCTGCTTGCGACCCACGCCACGCCGGCGACCATGAAGCCGATTCCGATTATCAAGGCGAGATAGCCGACGGGGTTGGGGTAGGGGCCGATGTGTGTCACACGGTTCAGCCAGCTGTCGAGTGTCGCGTACCCGTTGGTGGCGTTTATTTGCTGGTAGACGACGAGGCCGAGGAGGAACATCACAGACCAGGCGAGGTCGCCGCGCCGGCGCTGGGGCGCTATCACAGAGGTTAGCGGCGGCTGCACGAACAGCCCGACGTTGCCCGACGGGCATCCCTTGAAGCATTCGCTACAAAGGCCGCAGGAAAGGTTCGAGTCGGCACTACCCGGCCACGTGTACCAAGGGCAGCCGTATCCTTCGTCGCCGCCACGCATGCATTCCTTGGTTTGGCAGGAGACGCAGACGTCGCGGTCGCGGGTACGGAATCCTGCGGCCGAACCGACAGCGCCGACGCTACCGATCAGAGCAGTGAGGGGGCAAAGGTACCGGCAGAACGTTCGACGTTCGAACACGAGGAAGACTGCGACGGCGCTCGCCACGATGCCGATGACCATGAGGCCTGTGTCGGCAGGGTTTCCGGGACCGGCGATGTTGAACCGCTCCTCGATCCACGTCAGGACAACGAACGTTGCTACAGAAAGCAGCAGACCGTAACGTGCGATCGGCTCGGGCAGTTTCCGGCCGAGGCCGAGGGTCTTCTGGGTGCGCTGCCAAAAGGTGCGTCGCTGAAGCCATTCGGCGAAGCCGCCGAACGGGCACATCGCGCACCAGCCGCGCCCGACGACGACCATAAGCACGAAGACGAGGCAGAACCAGATGTACCAGGTGATCGCAGTCGCAAAATTGAGGCCGGGTACGACCGTACCGAGGATGCCTAGGAAGATGACCGTCCAGAAGATGATCTGATTAGGGAGTATCAGGAAAAATTGGAACTTGCGGTTCCTGATCAACCGCGCCACGCGGGGATTTCGCGTCAGGTCCCAAGCCGGGGGCGGGTCCGACGGGGCGAAGTGCTCGGCCAGGCCCTCCCGGCTCGGCGCCCGGAGCCGGACACTGACCGGTGCTGGCCGTGCAAGCGGCGGAGTGTCGCCGTGTTGGGGAGGCAGGTCCGGAGGGGCCACGATTGTCATCTTTGTACCTTTCTTCGATGACTATTCCTACTGTGAAATACTCTACGTATAGTGAGTGTAGGGAAGGACTTGGCAAATGTCAAGTCTTCCACTACACTTAATGTTGTGAATATGACGTTGTCGAAAAGAGGTGACTACGTTGTTCGTTCCGCCCTTGCGTTGGCACGGGCGTATCCGAGCGGCGAAGCACGCAAGATCCGCGAGGTCGTCGCCGAGATGGGCGTCCCCCAGACCTTCGCCTCGCAGATTCTCGCCGACCTCGTCCGGGCGGGCATAGCGACGTCGAAGGCCGGCAAGGACGGCGGCTACAGGTTGGCGTCGCCACCGGGCGAGGTGAGCCTCGTGGACGTCGTCGAAGCGGGGGAGGGGCCGCTTCGAGCGGACCGTTGCGCCCTGGGGGACGGTCCGTGCCGCTGGGACAGCGTCTGCCCGCTGCACGATACTTGGCGCTCGGCTACCGAGGCGCTCCGAGACGTTCTTAGAACGACCACTTTGGCCGATGTGGTCAAACGCGACGAGGACATCGAAGCAGGACGTGTGGGCGCGCCGGCAGACGCGCATCGGCTTGGCGGATCCAGCGTTCGGGTTGCAGACTCGATACAAGTGGAGGCACCGTGCGCCGTCTTCAAGTCGGCTGCCCGCCAGGAGCAGATAGTCGTGGACGCCTTGACGGCGGCATTCGGGGAGGTGGAGGAGTTGAGATCGCGCATCTCGGGTGCCGCTCAGCCTTGGACGCCGGTCCAGGTCTACTCCAAGGTGTCACTGCGGCCGGCGACGCAACACAGAGGCAGGAACGGCTCCGGACCGACTGATGGATCGGCTTCGGCGGATGGAGTCGCCATCGGGGTTTCCTTCGAAGGCTCCATGCCCGGGGGGAGGTCCGCACACGGCGAGCTCACCATCACGTCTGTCGCTTTGGATCCGCAGCGCTGCGAATTGCAAACCGAAGGAATGATCCGCCTACCCACCATCGGCGCAAACGCCACTAAGTCATCCCCCGAAGATCCGGCAGTAGGCGACAGGCTCGCCCAGATCCTGCTTCGCACCATGCTTCGACGGATAGCCAAGAGCGTCGAGGACGCACCGCCGAAGAGGGCATAGACAGAGGAGATAGCGATGTTCGGTTCCAGCGTGCTGCTAGGCGCAGTAGTCAACCTGAACAACCCGGGAACGTATCTGCATTGGTCGATTTTCAGCGTGTCAGAATCGAACCTGGTGCTGGTCGCTGTCATGGTTGTCATTTTCGGTGCAGCACTACTCCTGCCGTTCCCCCACGGCGAAGAAAAGCTGCGAGACCACGATGCGACAAAGGCCGCGGAAGCTCCCGCCGTCGAAGGAATGCTTAGCGAAACAGCGATTGGCGAAGCCGCTTACGGCGACCCGACGATGTGGACGGCACGCCTGAGGCGCCGGGCCCTGTCGCTACTTCCGCCCGGCAAACTTCTGCCCGACACGCAGCCCGCCTA
>JAJZDJ010000218.1 GCA_021828685.1 Actinomycetes bacterium
CTGACACAGCCTGACCATTTGAAGCGTTTTTTCGCACTTTTTGGTACACGATCTTCGTTCCGAAAAAATCCTGTACCAGCCCTCGCTCAAGAAACGCACTTTCTGGTACAGAACTTTTCTGAGTTCAAGATCCTGACCAAATTTGACGGTTTCAGGCACCGCCATAGCGGCTTCAAGCCCCGCGCCGCCCGCAAGCTCGGCTTAGGTCGTTTGCCACGGGTTGATCACGGTGACGCCGGTTGCGTCGAAATCTGCAGTGTTGCGCGTAGCCAGCGCCGCTTCCCGGGAAGCACATATCGCAGCTATCTGGTGTCGGCGTTTGCGACTGGGCGACCTAACTTCTCGCGGCCAGCCACGATCGTCCCGTATCGGCGAGCGGCCGGAGAATCGAAGGGCAGAACTACGTCGTCGAAGTCTGCGAACACGCCAGCGGCTATGGTCGTCAACTGGTACCTGCGGCGTCCCTCAGGCAGTCGAGCAAGGCCGTACTCGACTTCGGCGAGGGTGATCGCGGCCGTATGCAACCGCCCTGCCGAGGCGGCCCAAGCGATGACGTCGGGGTCGGGTTCGTTGCGCATCATCTTCCATCGACAGGACTAGGAGAGGTGCTCCTTGAGGAAAGCGACCGTTGCATCCCAGGCGGCGGCGGCCGCTTCGGGATCGTAGGTGCCGAGCAGGTTCTCGTCGTTCAAAAAAGCATGCCCTGCCGGGTAGCGGACGATCTTGACCTCAGCCGGCGTCCCGGTACGCAACGACGCTTCGAGAGCCGCCGCCGCATTCGGGTCCATGAACGCGTCCTGGTCGCCGAAGTGCGCCAGTACCGCTGCGCGTAGCCCTGCGTAGTCCTCGGGTAGCGGACCGACGGGGTAGAACGGGACAGCCGCGGCGACCTTGGCTCCCTGCTCGGCCGCCATGCGAAGTACGAACGCCCCACCCATGCAGAACCCGACAACGCCCACTGAGCCACCGACGACCTCGTCGCGCCCGAGAAGGAAGTCGATCGCCCCTGCTAGGTCGCGCGTGGCGCGTTCTACCGGCAACTTCGACATCATCTCGCCGGCTTCGCCAGCGTCGTGGGTCGTAGCGCCTCCATAAAGGTCAGGGGCCAAAGCGACGAAACCCGCACGGGCGAAGCGGTCCGTGATGTCCGCTATATGCGACGTGAGACCCCACCATTCCTGGATCACGACGACGCCAGGTCCGCTCCCGGCTTCGGGCAGCGCAAGATAGCCGTATGCGCTACCGCCGTTGCTGGGAAACTCGACGTTCTGCCTCGGGTTGGGGGGTCCCTCGGGCATCGTCTACGCCTGGCCTTCGAGGACGGTGTCGAGCCGGCTGTCGATGTCGCTCACCGAGTAGAGGTGCCTATTGAGGGTTTCGGTCAGCCAGCGCTCGACTTCGACGCGAGCGGACCCCACCGGTAGGGCCCCCCAGATCTCGAGCAGTCCGTCTTGGACAACGGTTGCAGATACGGAAACCTGACCGTCCATCTGGCGACGGAAAGCCGCCACGGCGCTTTCGATCTGATCGTCGTCGTCGGGGTTTCCTGAGGGTATGAGTTCGACTGGCGGTGCTTCGGTCACGCCGATCAGCCTAGATCAGGATCAGCGAAAAGTGGCTCCCGCTTTTGCAGGCGCGCTCGCACCGCTTCCGACTGGTTGGGGCTCCCGATGAGCGCTGCCATCTCCGCGGATTCTATTGCGAGACGCTCCGCGTCGGTAGCTCCCGGTCGGGAGGCGAACATACGCTTCGCCGCCCTGACAGCATGGGGGTTGCGGGCGGCTATCTCTGCTGCCAGGCGGAGCGCCTCGCCTAGCGGGTCGGCGGCGACACGCGTTGCGAGGCCGATACGAACGGCTTCTTCTCCCGACACGAGCCGGGCGGTCCAGGTCAACTCTTTGGCGACGTCTGCGCCGACGAGCCTAGGCAGTGTGACCGTTGCGCTCATGTCGGGAACGAGACCCCACGAGATCTCGAAGATCGAGATTTGGGAGTCGGGCGCCACGACTCTCAGGTCTGCTCCTAGAGCGATCTGCGCTCCCCCTCCGAGCGCGACACCGTGGACGGCTGCGATCACAGGCACGGCCAGCTGGGACCATCCGTAGGCAGCCAGCTGCGCCCTGTTCGCTACCTGGCCCGGCTCACGACGCCCAAGGTCGGAGGAGGCACTCTGCGGCGCCGTGTCCGCCATGGCGGCGAGCGAACCCATGTCGAGTCCTGCACAGAAGGCTCGGCCCTCACCAGACAGGACTACGGCCCTGACGGCTGTGTCGCCGGCGAGGCGCTCGAGGGTATCGGTAATTGCGTCGAACATCGCCGAGTCGAGTGCGTTGAGCTTCTCGGGTCGGTTCAGCCTGACGTCGGCGACTCCGCCGGAGACTTCCACTACCACCCTCTGCTGAGCCGCCATCAGGAACCTCCGGTGTGAGATCGCGCGGCAAAGATCGCTTCGCGACTAAAACATTGGCAGATGAACTCTAGCGATGACCTCCAAGACGGGCCAGAATCCGCGTCGCCCGCATCCGCGTCGCCTCGTCCGACGGTGCGCTTGTCGGCGCGTCCCGACACTGGCGGGAACGCGACCGGGCTCGATCTCGAGGAGTGCCTCGTCGGTATCGTCGGGCGCTCCAACGTGCTGACCGACGCCGACGTCAAGCTCGCCTACGAGGTCGATTGGACCCGGCGATTCGAGGGCCGCTCGGCGTTCGTGGTCCGGCCGGGATCCACCGACGAGGTCTCCGCGGTCTTGGCGGCCTGCAGCGGCCGTGGAGTCGCAGTGGTTCCTCAAGGGGGCAACACGGGTCTGGTCGGCGGTGGAGTCCCCTCCGACGCCTCGGCCGGCTGCGTAGTCCTGAGCACCCGCCGCCTGAACGCCGTGTCGCCGATCGACCGTCTTTCCGGCCAGGTGACGGTGGGCGCCGGGACGACCCTGGCGTCACTGCAGGCCGCAGCGACGGCAGAAGGCTTGACATTCCCCGTCGACCTTGCAGCCAGGGAGTCGGCGACGCTCGGCGGGATGATCGCAACGAACGCCGGCGGTTTGCACGTCATCGCCTACGGGCCGATGCGCTCCCGGGTCGTCGGGCTGGAGGCTGTCCTCTCCGACGGCACGGTGATCTCGCATCTCGCGGGTCTCCTCAAGGACAACACCGGGTACGACCTTGCGCAGCTTCTTGTCGGCTCTGAGGGAACGCTCGCTGTTGTGACGGCAGCACGGCTGACTCTGGTGCCGTCACACGACGAGCGCGTCGTCGTCCTGTTAGGTGTCGCCTCCACATTCGAGGCGGTGCGCTTAATCGAAGTGCTCCGCCGCGAGGTCGAAGGGATAAAGGCAGCCGAAGTCTTCTTCGAGGACGGCCTCGATCTTGTCTGTACACATTCCAACCTCGCACGCCCGCTGAAAGGTTACTTCCCGGCCTACCTTCTCGTCGAGGCGGCGGGACGAACCGACCGTTCGGAAGCGCTGTTCAAAGCGCTCGCAGAGCTGGATGTCGACGAGAAGGCGACCGCCGTCGGACTCGATGCCACATCTATGGCGGCGCTGTGGGAGTACCGGGAACGCCACACCGAAGCGGTGTCTGCGCTCGGCATTCCACACAAACTGGACGTGACGCTCCCTATCGCGCTGCTCGGCGATTTCGAGGTTGCGGTGCGCAAGCTTGTAGCCGATGCTGCTCCCGACGCACGACTGGTCCTCTTCGGCCACGCGGGCGATGGAAACCTCCATGTCAACATCGTCGGACCAGCGCCGACGGACGAGACGTTGGACGAGCGGGTCCTAGAGCTCGTGGCGAGCATGGGGGGATCGATCAGCGCCGAGCACGGGATCGGACGGGCGAAAGCCCGCTGGCTGCATCTCTCACGCTCGGATTCGGAGATCCGCTCGATGCGGGCAATAAAGGCAGCGCTCGACCCAACCGGGACGCTCAACCCTGCAGTACTTTTCCCCGGAGCCGAAAATCGCTCCCTAGTCACGACATAAGGCAGATTCAGACAAACGCCTGGATTGGGTCGTACGCGCAGACGACGAATCATTTAGTGCAATCACTTGCCCGCAATTGCCAATGATCGACTATCAAACGAGTTGTCTGCTGGATCTTGTCAGTTCGTGAGCAGCTGTGTGACACATGTCACAGACATTTCGATTGACAGAATCATTGCGGCTGGCTAGCTTGTGGCACCGAGAAAAGACAAGGCATCCGGGTGACTGTCCTAGAGACCGCCGACAGGGCCGCAATGGCACCCTTCTCTTGCGCATCGCGCAGTCGAGGGTAGCGCTGGTTCGTATCTCTTGTTGTTTAGGCGTCGGTCATGTACCGGCGCGATCACCGGCGCGCTGAGCTAAGGAGCTACACCGCGTGGCAACGAACGACTTGAACATCCACATACGTGAGGAATCATTGGTTGAAGGGTGCTCTGTACCGCAACCGACCCGAAAAGCAAGGATCTCGGGCCGCCCGGCGCCTGCACCGAGGCTGGTCAGGCAGGGCATCGGAAGGGCCCTCGGCAGTCTCGCTGTCATGCCTATCGGATTGGTGGCATCTGGAATAGTACCGACCGCACCATTCGCACCATCCGTACACCAAAGCACCCCGATGCGAGCATTACTGTCAAATGTCCAGCCCTCGCACTCCTACGAGGCGGGGCTTAGTTCGTCAGTGTCTTCGGCGGCGACGTCCCAAAGCTCGACAAACACACTTGTCGGCCCTTCGCGGACAGGGCCGAGCGGCATTGCCAGTGTCACCTCAAGCACTACTCAGAATGGCGCACCTGGCACCAGCCAAGGCGTGCTCGGACCTGTTACCGGATTTGGGACGGCGTCCAACAAGGAGTACGGGCAGCCGAGCAGCACCCTGGCGGCTCCTGTCGTCGCCATCGTTCGAACACCTGATGGCGGCGGCTATTGGCTTGTCGGTGCTGATGGCGGGGTTTTCGCGTTCGGCGACGCCACATTCCATGGGTCGCTTGCAAACACCCGTCTGGCCCGTCCGATCGTTGCTGCGATACCTACACCTGATGGCGGCGGCTATTGGCTTGTCGGTGCTGATGGCGGGGTTTTCGCGTTCGGCGACGCCACATTCCATGGGTCGCTTGCAAACACCCGTCTGGCCCGTCCGATCGTT
>JAJZDJ010000219.1 GCA_021828685.1 Actinomycetes bacterium
ACAACGCACGAGTTACCGCCTGCGAGTGACGGGTTCCCCAGTCGAGAGCGTGCGAGTCGCCAAGCAGCCCGGCAGCGAGGTCCACCCGGCTCGGACGGTCAGGGCGGTCAGGACGGTCAGGGCGGTCAGGGTCGTCCGAAGCATCGATGCGAGCGAGGATCTCTCGGGTAGCACAGACAAGTCCGACCGCCTCGCTCGAGTCGAGGCCCGAGAGAATTCCTGTCGCCACTAGCGAGTCGAGCCACTGCCGGCCCCAGTCCAGATCCCAGCCCTCCACCTCGGCACGCGCGGCGTCCCGCGCGTCTATCGCTCGTTGGCGGACGGCACGGCGACGGGCCGGCTCCTCGGAGACAGGGTGCCCGAGCGCCGCCAGCGCGGACGGGAGATCACACGCAACGCCGAGGTCGACGAGCTTGCGTTCGAGGACTTCAAGGTCGACGCTCCGGCGAACCTGGCTGTCGACGAGCGCCTCGAGCAGCGAGATCGCACGCTTCGAGACCCCTTCCGGCAGTCTCATTCGTCCGCGTCGCGCTTCGCCGGAGCGCTCGAGCCGGGAGCGGATCGCGTCGAAGACCGGCGCCAGATCGGCCGAGCCGAGCGACGGGAAAGACGCGGTCACCAAAGCGTGTCCTGCCTCACCGCCGGCAGGAACCGAGCCGCTGCCGGCAGGGGCCGCACACCAGCCGGGTCCGACCTGGCTTCGACGAGACGGACGCGAACGAGCAGGTCGACGGCCCGCCGGGCCAGCCTGTCGGGCGCGGCCACGAGGTCCTTCGCCCAGTACCGTGAGTTCGCCGTTGCGAGGCGACCCACTAGCTGTTCGACTTCGGCTTGCTCCCACCACTCTCGCCCACGATCTCCGAGCAGCGGCAAGAGCAGGAGCGAGGCGTGGCCTTCGGTGCCGCCGGCCGGGAACGGCTCGTCTGCAAAGTCACCGTCGGGGTCGACGGCCGCAACCCCTTCCGCTCTGGCCTCGACGACTAGGCCGAACATCTCTTCGAGATAACGCGACTCCCCTCCAAGGCGCCGCCGCAACTCCGCCCACTCTGCCTCGTCGAGGTCGTCACGGTAGACGACCGGGTCTTCGGCAAGCCGAGCGCGGATCCATTGCCTTGTGTTGTCGCGCCGGTCGGCCCTTCGAAGGAGGTCCTCGTCGCCAGTTGCGAGGACACCGAGAGGCAACAGAGCGATCCGATCAGGGCGCATGCGCAGCACCGCGTCGGCGTCGGAGTCGCTGGCGTAAGCGTCGACATGGGCGTGCAGCTCCGCGGCGAGACCGTGATCGATCATCCAGCGCAGCGCCGTGACGAGCGCCCTCCTCTCGGTCGCATCCCCGGCCAGGACCACTTCGACCTCCGCTGCCGCAGAGCGGATGAGGTCGATGAGGTCTCTGAGACTGATCACAGCCGGACCAGCCACGGTCGACGCCAGGGCGAGGATCAGCAGGATGTACTCGAGGTTGTGCAGAGGCCTACCTCCTGCGGTCCGAAGCGGCCGCCGGGCCGGGACATATCCGGACTTGGACAGGCGCGCCGTGTCGGAGGTGACGTGCAGCCGGTATCCGAGCCGCTGGGTGAACCACCGGTCGAGCTCGGCCTCATGGCGGCGGACGAGCCGGAACATCTCGAGGTCGTGCTCGGCGCAGGTGAGGGGTCGCCGCATGAGATGGCGGGCAGCTGCACGCCGCTCTGCGGGCGCCTGCGGGTCGGCCGTCAAGGCACCGCCTTGCGGACTGACACCACCAGGTCGCTGAATCGGAGAGTCCCATCCACGGCGCAGATCGTGCTCCCCTCACCTGTGGCGCGGGTGAGAGCGACGACAAGCGAATCGTCGCTCACAGTGAAATTCGCGGCGCCGATCGGCATCGCCTGCACCGCCCGCCCGACGAGCGATTCGAGGCGCGCAAGCGCAGCGGACGACAGCGGCCGGCCCGTGCCGTCCGACAGGGCAAGAAGCTCGGTGTCGGCCCGGCGAAGCGCGGCCAGCTCCTGCTCGCGGCGTCGTCGTATCTCCTGCTGCGCCGCCGATCGGTCGGTGATAGGACTGGCGAAACCCCGGGGAGCGGTGTCGCCTCGTTCGCGAAGCGAGACCGGCACGGTGGCCTGCGGAGCGTCGCTCCAGGCGGTTGTGATGCTCACAGGGTCGTCCGCGTCCTCGGCCACCGCGCCCCAGTGGCTGGAGCTGAACATTCCGAGCCCCGCGCCTACCAGCTCCGCCGCCGATCCCGGGTGGTCGCTGACCAGCCGAGCGAGCCTCAACAGGTCACCACGTCGGGACGAGCCGCCGAGCCCGACCCGCGAGAGCCGGGTGAGGTTCAGCGTGAGCGTCCTTACCGCTGCGACCGCGTCGCGCCTCAATCGCTCGATGCGGGCAGGCCGGCTCGTCGCCCCTACGAACCAGCTGCGCAGGAGCAGCCAGTCGTCGACGGAGGAGCCCGGGCTGCGGCTCACCGACACAGACCCGGAGAGGCCGGCCTCCTCGACTTGCGAAGCCAGCCTGCTGCCGGCTCGGGCGGCGATCGTCTCGAAACGCCCTTCTAGGCCTGTGAGGGCGAGCCCGATCGGGCGGGACATCCTCTCGATCTCTCCGAGACGGTCGGCCACGTAGCCGACGAGCACCTGGGCGAAGAAGCTGAACTCGTCGGGGCTGAGGTCGTAGCGGTTCTGCCACTGGTTGATCGCGGCGAAGAACTGGGTTATCTCCGAGGTGAACGCCTGGTGGGGGTCGAAGACGGCTCTGACCATCTCTTCGAGCTGTTCCGGGCCGCAGCCGGTGACGTCGGTGTCTCCGAGTTGCCGCAGCGCGTCGAGGAGCGAGCGGAGCCGGCCGAGCGACACGTCGCGCACCTCGTCGATGCGGGTGAGGACACCCTCGACCGCGTCGTGGACCTCCTGGCCTGCACGGGTGATCAGATAGCGGTTCCGGCGCCGGTAGTAGTCGGCCAGGCTCGTGGGTGTACCGGTCACCGACGAAACGGTCAGGTTGCCCCACCGGCGGAGGCTTTCGAGCCGAGCCGCCACCACGCCGTCGGGGAGGATCACGCCGGCTACGGCGAGGCGTTGCTCTACCTCCTCCGGGGTGAAGTCGGAGAAGAAGGTCCCGGCGAACACCGCCATGATCTGGCGGTAGTCCTGCCACTCGTCGACGGTCACATATCGAAAAAGGAGCCGCCCCGATGCAGCATCGGCTTCCTCCACCCGGACGTTATCGTCGGGTCCGGGTCGGTCCGAGCTGCTCATGTCGAAGAGGTCCTCGACACCCCGTCCCACCGGCTGTGCTCGAGCACGACGACACCGAGAGACGCGTCGCGTACTACCTCGATGATCGCAAGCTCGGGTACGGTCGCAAAGGTCCCCCAGAGTCGTTCGCTCGTGGCGATGAAGTCGAGGTCGAGCTCGACCAGCAGGCCGAACAGCTTGGGGTGGTTGTCCTCCGACACCTTGGCGAACGCGTCGTCGAGCAGCAGGAACCGTGGTGCACCAGGGCCGGTTTCGCCGAGCGAGTCGCACGAGGCGGCAACTGCTGCGAAGAGCGGGAGGTAGCTGACGATCTTTTTTTCCCCTTCTGAAAGAGGTGTCCTTCGCGTCAAGCGCTCGTCTGGGCGGCCGGGTCGTTTCAAAAGAAGGGTCATCTCATACCAAGACCTGTAGTCGAGGATGCTGCTCACAAGATCGGCGTAGGAGGCGTCGGGGTCCTCACGGCGCGCGTAGTCGAGTTGGGAGGAGATGACCTCCCGCAGCCTTGAGTCCTCGTCTGTGGTGCGCAGGTCCGGCTGTTTGGCGAGCAGGGTGACCATCTCCGAGCGCTGCGGGTCGAGTCCGTCCCGCCGTCGCCAGCGGATGGACACACCGATGCCGTGCGCGGTCGTGACGGAGTCAAGCCGGTGGTTCATGCGAGCGACCAGATCGCCGGCGGCGTGAAGCTTGTCAGCGACTTCGCGCGCGACGAGCCCCTGCAGAAGGTTGCGCAACGCGCCATCCTGCTCAGCGGAAAGGAGAGCTGACAGCTCCGAGCACCGGGCCTGCACGATCGAGACAGCGTCGGCCAAAGGAAGGCGGCCCTCGGGTCCGTTGATCTCGACGGTCATCGGGAGAGACTCGTCGGGTTGGCGGTCCTCGGCGTCCCAGCCTGCGCCGAGCGAATCACGCCGCTGGCGTAGGGACTGGCGCACCCCGTCGGCCGCCACATCGCGACCTTCACCTGAAGCGTTGGCTCGAATCCTCGCCGCCAACTCCTGTAACCCGGCGACAGACTCCTCGACCGGGGCGGCAGCCCAAGAAGAGTCGGCGGCGACTGACGCCGCGAGGCCGGGCACAGCCAAGGTCTGCCGTAGCTTCGGGAGGGCACCGAGCGCCTTTAGCTCGTCGTCGGCGGCTATACCGGACCGCACATCGAGGTCGCTGGCGGCCCGGACTTTGAACTCGGTACGGCCGAGGTGGGCATCCCTCGCCGCCACCAGATCCTTCCCGGTAGCTTCGAGTTGATTTTCCCGTAACTGGACTTGGCCTTGTATCTCCTCGAAGGCCGCGCCAAACTGTTCCTCCAGGGTAGCCAGGCGGGTGCCGAGCCGCTCTAGCTCGGCCCTAGCGGCGGCAACTTCCTGCTCGCCGGAAGAGGCGGCATCGGAACTCTCGGTCCAGCGGTCCGCAGCCCGGCCCCAGTCTGCGAGGGATCGCAGGAGCGCGCGGACAGCGTTGCCTGTCCGATCCGCCGCCGCGATCGCTGCTCCAATCGAGACCTCGATCCGCCGAAGGGTATCCTCGTCGGCGACGAGGCTGAGATTTGCAGCCACCCGCCGGCTTTTGTCAACTGCATCGGCGTGGGTGTCGTCGGCGAGTCGCCGGGCGGCCGCCGCGTCACCGGTAACCGCCTCGGCTGCCTGTACCGCTTCTAGCCCCAACCGCGAAGCTAGCACCGCGGCGTCGACTGCTTCGCCAGCGGGGAACGCGACGCGGTGGGCCGCGGCGACATCACGATTGGAGGACGCTACGGCGAGCTCGTGCTCCAGCGTTGCGAGGGTCTCCTTCTC
>JAJZDJ010000022.1 GCA_021828685.1 Actinomycetes bacterium
TAGGTCCGCGTGGCGACATCGCCTGGTTGTGCGCTCCGGCGTGGGATTCGGACGCCGTCTTCTCCAATCTCATCGGAGGCGAGGGGCACTATGCAGTAACTCCCCTCGGACGCTTCACTTGGGGCGGCCATTATGATGCGCGGTCCCTGGTGTGGAACAGCCGTTGGGTGACGAGCGACGGGGTCGTCGAATGCCGCGAAGCGTTAGCCCGCCCGGCTGAACCGGATACTGTCGTGATCCTTCGCCATATCCGTGTGCTTCGAGGTGAGGTACGTATTAGGGCATTGCTTGACATACGAGCCGGCTTCGGCGTCGAGCGAATGACCGGCATCCGTAAAGACGACCGTGGAGTCTGGACTGGTCGGTCGGGACCGATGTCGTTTAGATGGTCGGGAGCGCCAAACGCCCGCCGTCACGGGTCGAACCCGTTGGAGACCGAGCTCGCATTGCGCGCCGGTGATGTGCACGACCTAGTACTCGAGCTCACGACGGGGGTACTCGACAGCGCCATCGTCTCGCCGTCGGTTGCGTGGGACGCCACCGGGGATGCGTGGCAGTCGTCGGTACCTGACCTTGCCGAGACGGTCATCGGTCGGCGCGACGCAGAGCAGGCGATCGCGGTCCTGACTGGTCTCACCAGCACAGCCGGTGGCATGTCAGCGGCTGCGACGATGAGCCTGCCGGAGCGGTCATGGACTGGACGGAACTACGACTACCGCTACGCTTGGATACGCGACCAATGCTACGGAGGGCGTGCTGCAGCGCTGCACGGCTGCAATCGACTCCTAGACTCGGCGGTAGAATTCGTATCTCAGCGACTTCTAGACGACGGACCAAACCTCAAACCGGCCTATACCGTTCGAGGCAATCAAGTGCCATCCGAACGCTCCCTTCCCATGCTGAGCGGTTATCCCGGCGGTGCAGACAAGCTCGGCAATCACGTAAACGAGCAGTTCCAGCTCGACACTTTCGGTGAAAGTCTCGAGCTGTTGGCGGCAGCTGGCAACGCTGACCGGATGGACTCTCACCACTGGAAGGCCGCCGAGACAGCGGTAGCCGCTATCGAAGAGCGCTGGGGGGAAGCCGACGCCGGAATCTGGGAGCTCGACGATCAGCACTGGACTCATTCCCGCCTCACTTGCGTGTCGGGTCTCCGCGCTATCTCTGCTATCGGTGGGCCAGATCGTGCCGCCGGATGGAGCGCCCTGGCTGATGCAATCCTCGCCGACGTTTCGAGTACCTGCATGCATCCTGGCGGACGCTGGCAGCGCTCGCCGACCGACGCTCGCGTCGATGCAGCCCTCTTGATCCCAGCCGTTCGAGGCGCGTTACCCCCGAACGATCCTCGCACCGTCGCCACCCTCAACGCGGTGGAAGCGGAGTTAGCCCAGGAGGACTACGTCTACCGCTTTCAGCACGGCGACCGACCTCTCGCTGAAGCCGAGGGCGCCTTCGTTCTGTGCGGCTTCTTCCTGGCGCTAGCGAAGAAGCAGCAGGGCGACCATATGGCTGCGCGCGTAATATTTGAACGGAATCGGAGCGCCTGCTCCACTACGGGGCTATTTTCCGAAGAATACGACGTCAGCCAACGGCAACTTCGCGGGAACTACCCGCAAGCCTTCGTACATGCACTACTGCTCGAATGCAGCGCAATCCTCACTGACGGGTACTCCGGCTAGGCCGCCTTCATCGGGCGAAGGAGTCGACTCTCGCCCAGAAGCGTAGCGGTTTGCACAGGTCGAAGAAACGCCCAACGTCATCGGGCCCCGCGATCGCAACCAAACCGTCATCCGCGTCGACGGCGACTCCCACCGATTCTAGGAGGGCCGATGCCCCGGCGGTGTATCCAATGAACTTTGCGTGCGCGTAGGCGTCTGCGACGAAGTCTTTCGCCGGGGGCTTTCGTGCCAGGTCGGATGCTCCCTCCGCACTTGGTGCCACGATGACAGCGTCATAGAGGACGGAGGGAGCACCGTCGACCTGTTGATCGGCTTCGATGACGGATCCGTCGTCCAGCGTGACGGCTCCGACTTTGGGCGAGACGATCTCGACAACGACTTTCCTCTCAGACGCCGCCTCGCGAAGGGCCATGACAAGTGCGCTGCTGGCGCCGTCGCTGACCAGAATGCCGATCTTGCGTCCAGCGAGGTCCGATGGCCCGTTTGCCAACAGGCTAAGAGCAGGTGACGGTTTGAGGTCATCCCGAGGTGCCCGCGCTGGCGGAATGGCAGATGGAACCGATATACCGAGGCCGTCTGCAATATATGCGGCCAGATCCTCGTCGACGTTACGCAAGCTGGCGACCATTCGACTGCGAATGGCGGTCTGCCGGCATTTGGAGAGTTCGAACGTGAACGCGTCGCCTATGTGGCGCTTCTCCACTGGCGTCTGGCTCAGGTAGAACTGTCTCGCCTGGCTGTAGTGATCGGCGAAGGACTCTGGTCTTGTGCGACGCTTCGCACCGGTGCCTTCCTCGGGATAGCTGAGGTAGCCGTCAGCCGGATCCTCGCGGGGACCGCCCACGCCCGGCCCCCAGGAGTTCGGCTCGTAGTTGGCGCGCGTCACGGGGTTGATTATCGCCATATGGCCATCCTGCTGGAACGTTGCAAACGGGCACTTCGGGGCGTTGATTGGAAGGAAGGTGAAGTTGGGACTGCCGAGACGCTTCAACTGGGTGTCAAGATACGAGAAGTTCCTGCCCTGAAGAAGGGGGTCGTTCGTGAAGTCAATACCGCGGACGACGTTCTGGGTGCAAAAAGCCGCCTGCTCGGTCTCGGCGAAGAAGTTGTCGACGACTCGGTCGAGAACAAGCCTGCCGATCCGGCGCACCGGCACGTCCTCCTCGGGAATCAACTTGGTCGCGTCTAGGACGTCGAAGGCAAACCGGTCGGCGAATTCGTCGTCGAAGAGCTGGACCCCCAACTCCCATTCGGGGTACGCCCCACTTGTGATGGCGTCCCAGAGGTCGCGCCGGTGAAAGTCCGGATCCGCGCCGTTGATCTTGAGAGCCTCGTTCCACATGACCGACTGCAAACCCTGCTTCGGTTTCCAGTGAAACTTTACGTACGTCGACTTGCCTTCCGTGTTGACAAAGCGGAAGGTGTGCACCCCGAATCCCTCCATGAAACGGAACGACCGAGGGATCGCCCGGTCAGACATGATCCACAGGAGCATGTGGGTCGACTCCGGCATTAGCGAGGCGAAGTCCCAGAAGTTGTCGTGAGCTGTCTGGGCCTGCGGGAAGTCGGTATCGGGTTCGGCTTTCGCGGCGTGGATCAGGTCCGGGAATTTGATGGCGTCCTGGATAAAAAAGACGGGGATATTGTTGCCAACGAGATCCCAGTTGCCAGCCTTCGTGTAGAACTTCACGGCGAAGCCGCGGACGTCGCGGGCGAGGTCGCTCGAGCCCTTGTTGCCCGCCACGGTGGAGAAGCGCACAAATGTGGGAGTTCGCTCGCCGGGGCGCGCAAACAGATCGGCTTCAGTGATGTCGCCGAGCGACTCGTAGTTCTCGAAGAACCCGTGAGCCCCGTAACCTCGAGCGTGGACCACCCGCTCCGGGATGCGCTCGTGGTCAAAGTGAAAGATCTTCTCGCGGAAGTGGAAGTCCTCCAGTGCTGCTGGACCCCTGAAGCCGATTCGCAAAGTGTTCTGGTCGTCGGCAACCACGGTCCCTTGCTGGGTCGTCAGCTTGGCGACGTCGCCTTTTGCGACCTGGTGAGTCTCCGCGCCATCGCCAACTTCCACCGGCTCGTCGCCGAGAGACATCGTTTTTCTGCCTTCATTTTTCGCCGCCACGCCGTCCTCCAACACCTTGTCGTGGCGGGAAGCTACCCCTCGGCCGATGGCGCCAAACGTCGAGCCAAACCCCTAGGATCGAGCAGATACCCGGAGATCTCCGAATCGATCACGACGAAGGGCTGCTTGTTGTGAACAACGGCTTCGAGCCGATACCCCCTACCGCATCGGCACGTTGGGCCCTCGCACATGCGCGAGCCGAGGGATCGATTCCTGCCGATTACGACTACTCGACCGAAGGCGCCGAGACCGTAATCCGGTGGCGCAACCCAGTCCTGCCGGGCGGCTACGACGAGGTTGAGATCGTCGGCGACGGTCGAACTTTTTATCGCCTCGACGGAAAGCTGCACCGCCTCGACGGGCCCGCCGTCGTGCACGTCACGCGCCGTAGCTGGTTCATTCTCGGACGCAAGTACCCCGACCGGGCCAGTTGGTTCACTGCTGCGGTCTTGACGATAATGGGCATGCCGTACTTGGACGACTACCTCGACGCCGCCGTCCACACCGACGTGACGCCAAGCGATGCTGCGGTCGGATACCGCCACGGCATACCTGTCGGAGAGCTCAGCGCCGAAGTCGTTCGGTTTGGACGGGATCATGACTTCTGAGGCGTCGAGTATCGTCATACATTGGTAGATGTCGATAGGTTGTTCACTTGGAGGTCCGCACGACGTGCCCTGCAAAGCTGATGAGATCGCGGCTAGCGCAGGCACGGTCGACTTCACACCGTGCTGCAAATCGGTCCTCGACGCGATGTGGGACTTGTTCGCGGCGAACGCCGCGGACAAGTCGGTTTGGTATTCGCTTGACCGGGGACCGTCTGGCGTCGCTCCGTGAGGCTCTTGGCAGCTGAGCGCTACGAACTCTAGACGAGCGACCATCGACCCGTCGTATCGACACCCTCGATAACACGAACTACTTCGACGCCGAAGGCTATATCGCACGCGTGAGGCCTTCCGCTACTGGACTCGATGAGCGCGTCGATGGCCGCCCCGTAGGCGTCGCCGACCAACGCTGGATTGTCGGGCCGTTCGAGAACGCCACTTGCCCCATAGAAACGAGCTGACCGAAAGCGCGCCTCGATCGGCGCGTCGAGGGCCAGGAGACAAGACGCGATACCGCCGTCTCGGTGCGTGGTCGTCAGGGTGACCGTATCTCGTCGACCTCGCGCTACATGAGCAGACACGACCGGTCCGAGCGCGACCGTTACCGTCGCCAATGCGTGCGGGCCGATGTCCCACAAAGCGCCCTTCTCGTGTCGCCACTCCGACCCCTGATACGGGCTCCCAGCGGTGAAAATCGATCCCAGCTCGACGAACGTGCCCGACTCCCAGTCCCCCCCAGCCAACTGAGCGAACCAACTGCGCAGTCCCGGACTGAAGCGTGCCGTAAAGAAGACGACGGTAGATACCCCCGAGGCGCTGACAGTTGACATAATCCCCTCGGCGGCGGCGACATCCAAGGCAACTGGCTTCTCGAGCAGCAGATGACGTCCGGCGGCCGCCGCCATTGTGGCCATCGGAGCCTGCACGTGCGGAGGCACTGCGAAAGCGACGGCCTCCACCGAGGCGATCAGCTCTTCGAGACTCCCGGCAGCCTTGACGCCGAGCCGGGACGCCAGCTTTTCGGCCTCGTTGCGCCGCCTACCCCATACCGCAACGAGGTCAGCGTCGGGGTGCGCCACTAGCCCCGGGCCGTGGACCGTCGAAGCCCAATGCCCGGTGCCTACCAACCCGAATCTCACGGTCGCGATCTCAGTGGGTCGCCTGCTGGCTCTCCCGCCAGCTCCCTCGGGGCCCAGCAGGCTCCTTCGGAAGACCGAGAACCATCTCACCGAGAATGTTGCGCTGCACCTGCGAGGTGCCGGCGTATATCGTGCCGGCGCGGGCGTTGTAGAAGGTTCCGACCCACGAGGCGCTTTCGTTTGGTGCGCCGGCATCGTCGGTGCTGAAAGCGCTGAGGGGCCATCTCCCGGATGGAGTCGTCGCCTCCACCCCGATGATGTCGACCGCCAACTCGGTCACGACACGGTGGTATTCGCTCCAGAACAGCTTGAATATCGACCCTTCCGGCCCCGGAGCCTCACCCGCCACGAAGCGGCTCAGGGTGCGCAGACCGAGGAAGCGCATCAATTCGACTTTCGCGTAGCAAGACGCGAGACGCTGGCGGACGAGCGGGTCGACCGACTTCCCGGTTTCGCGCGCGAGGTCCATCAGGCGGTCGAGCTCCCGCCTGAACAGGATCGGGGTCGTGGCGGCGGCTTCACCGCGCTCGTAGCCGAGAAGTGTCATAGCGACCGCCCAGCCGTTCCCGGCGCCGCCGACGATGTTGTCCTTGGAGGTTCTGGCGTCAGTGAAGAAGGTCTCGTTGAAGTCGGACATCCCCGAGATCATCCTTATCGGCCTGACGGTTACCCCCGGTTGATCCATCGGGACGAGCAGAAAAGTGATCCCTTTGTGCTTCGGGGCATCGGGATCTGTCCGGGTCAGCACGAAAATCCAGTTCGCCAGGTGAGCAGCAGAAGTCCAGATCTTCTGGCCGTTGATGACCCATTCGTCTCCGTCGAGAACGGCTCTGGTCCCAAGGTTGGCAAGGTCCGACCCGGCGTTTGGTTCGGAGTAGCCCTGGCACCAACGGTGCTCACCTGAAAGAATTCGGGGGAGGAAGTACTTCTTTTGTTCCTCGGTGCCCCACCGCAGGAGCGTGTTGCCGACCATCTGGATCCCGAAACTGTCATTCGGCCCTCCAGTGGGCACCCCGGCCCGCGCGAACTCCTCGGCCAGCACGACCTGTTCGAGTGCTGATAGTCCGCCGCCACCGTACGCGCTCGGCCAGGATGCTGCGAGGAGCCCGTTGTCGTAGAGAACCTGGCGCCACTCCTGCGCCCACCGGCGCGCCTCTTCGGGCTCGAGCGCTCCGATACCGCGCCATCCGGGCGGAAGGTGCTCGGCGAGGAACGCCCGGACCTTCTCCCTGTGCTGCTCTGCTTGCTCTGGGTATGTAGGGTCCACGCCCCCAAGGTTATGCGCTACCGTCGCCACCGTGAGCGACGCGAAGAAGGATCATTTTGTCGACGACTTCGGGGTCGACGTCTTCTACCGGCACTGGACCGCCGACACGCCGAAAGGGTCCGTGGTGATCTCGCACGGAGCGTCCGAGCACGGAGGGCGCTACGACCGCTTCGCTCGTACGCTCAACGCAGCCGGGTACGCGGTGCTGGCTCCCGACCAGCGAGGGCACGGGAGAACGCGTGAATCGACGGGCGTCGGCCGCTGCGGCGCCGGGGGCGGCGACGGCCTTATCGAGGACCTCTCCGAGATGATCAGTATCGCGGCGGACGTTACCAGCGGCCTACCGGTCGTACTTTTCGGGCATTCGCTTGGGTCGATGATCACCCAGGCCTACGCGGCCCGCGGCGCCAAAGGTCTCGCAGGATACGTCTTGAGCGGTCCTGTCGGTGCGCCCGAAGGCGGCGAGGAGATGCTCGCCGGGGTTCAGGCCGCCGTGGACGGCGGGTTGGGAGACGAACCCCTCGACGCTCTCGGCGCTTACAACGCTACGTTCGAGCCGGCACGCACCCCCTTCGACTGGCTCAGCCGCGACGAGGCTGAGGTCGACGCCTACATAGCAGACGACTTCTGCGGTACGTCCAATCCTCTCACATACGGATTCCTCGGGGAGGTTCTCGCCTTGGCTGTCCCCTCGGTGACTCCGGATTCAATCCAGCGGATCCCTCCGATCCCTGTGATGTTGATCGCCGGCGAGATGGATCCCGTCGGCGCGATGGGTGCCAGCGTGAGAGAGCTCGAATCCCGCCTAACCAAAGCAGGGCTGGACGTAACAGCGCGGTACTACCCCGACGCGCGCCATGAACTTCTCAACGAGACCAACCGCGACGAGGTTCAAAAAGACGTCGTCGCCTGGTTGGATGCCACCGTCGGCGCCCACCCGGCGACTATCTGATTCACGCGGGCGACCGTGATCCGTCCGCTCTTGCCGGAGGGTGGGCGATGTCGCCAGGACCGAGCTCGCGGGTCCACGCAGCGAGCTCAAGGAGTATCCCGTCGGGATCGCGAAAGTACACCGACCTGACGAAAACCCCCGGATGCAACTCCTTCGCGACGGTGTACTCGCTGTCGTCGTGGTTCATCACCGGGCTTACATGCAACCCTTTGTCGATCAGCTTCTGGCGGTAATCGTCGAAATCTTCGGGCGCGATATCGAAAGCAAGGTGGTTCATCGAACCCCAAGCCGTCGTGATGTCCCCTTCGCCTGGAAGGCCGGCCGCTGTGACGACCCCTTCGATCGGGTCGGGCGCATCTGCGAACCAGAAGAACGCCAGGCAGTCCCCGTTGCCGATGTCGAAGAAGAAGTGCTGGCCGGTCCCTCCAGGCAGTTCGATCGTCTTGACCAGGGGCATTCCGAGAACTCCCTGGTAGAACTCGACGGTCTTGGCCATGTCCCGACAGACGAGAGCGAGGTGGTTGACCCCCCGGAGTTGGAACTCGTCGTTGGTCGGACGCCCTCCCCGAAAGTCCGACTTCGAGATGTGACTTCGAGATAGTACGCCTGCTTGGCCCACTGCCAACCTCCCTCACTTGGACGCCTCAACCCGAAAGCTACACCCGCCGCGTCGGCTAATCCATCAGGTGCCCGACGGCGAGCTACTCCGGGCTTTGCGCACCGGCAGGACCGCGTGAGCGGACCGCCTCTACGGCCTCGAAGGCGGAGCGTAGGTCGGAGATCCACTCGCCCTCGTTGCGACCGACGAGCTGGACACACCAGTTGAGGGCATCGCTACGCGAACGCGCTACACCAGCCGCGATAAGCGTGTCGAGAACCTGGCGGTCAGCCATCCGGAGCCTCGTCATGACCGGGATGTTGGTCGTTGTAAACGTAGTCCGGGTGTTGCCGCAGGCCGCACCCCAACTCACAGCCCTGCCGAGGGCCGCCTCGCCTTCGGAGGCTATCTGCATGCGACGCTCGCGGGTTTCCTCCCTGAACCCGTTGATCCTCGCGTTCTCCGCTACCGAGAGGGCACCTGGTTCGGAGTTGTCGGGTAGGTTCACCTCGGGCAGGTGAGCGACGACCAGAACCTCGTCGTCGTCGATAGCAAGCTCGCTAGGAGAGACCTGCCACTCCTGCGGGAGTCGACCGGCCAGCCAGGCCTCAACGGTCTTTCGGTCGGCCCGCGTTTCCTGGCGACCGGGGCCGAACCGCCCGCGACCGCCCGCTCGGCCGGGTCCACGCGGCCGGCCTCTGAAGTTGGGGTTCATGGACATCATTTCTTCGAATAAATCTTTCATGCTTACATTATTACACCGCACGTAGAATTGACGTAGAAAAAATTCAGCCCCTGATCTCCGTCCAATCCCCTTCGCCGACCCGCCTGACCAGCTGCAGGCCGCAACCCATGCACCCGGCGCGCTCCCAGCCTGACTGGACGCGCACGTCCCTGCCTTCCAGGGGCGACCCACACTCGGGGCAAGGGGTATTGAACGCCATCGACTCACCTACACGCGCTGAGTCCTGAGCTCTAAGACAGCCTCTCGACGATCATCGCCATGCCCTGGCCGCCGCCAACGCACATCGTTTCGAGACCGAAAGTCTTGTCCAGCATCTGGAGGTCATTGAGCAGACTCGTCATGATCCTGGCCCCGGTCATGCCGAACGGATGCCCCAAGGCGATCGCTCCGCCGTGAGGGTTGAGCTGCTCCTCGATAGAGATGCCGAGCTCGTCACACACCGGGATCGCCTGCGCAGCGAAAGCCTCGTTGAGCTCGACCACATCGATGTCGCCGATCGCCATTCCGGACTGAGCCAACACCTTCTTCACGGCCTCTATCGGACCGACACCCATTATCTCGGGTGCAAGGCCGGAGACAGAGCTCGCCACTATCCGGGCGAGCGGCTTCCGACCAAGCGACGAAGCCTTCTCGCTCGACATGACAAGAACTGCGGCCGCACCGTCGTTGAGCGGGCACGAGTTCCCGGCGGTCACCCGACCGTCCGGCCTGAAAGCCGGCGGAAGCTCGGCGAGCCGCTCGACGGTCGTGCCCGCTCTCGGACCGTCGTCCTTCGTGACCACCGTCCCGTCAGGAAGAGTGACCGGCGTGATCTCCCGTTCGAAAGAACCGTCACGTTGTGCTTCGACAGCGCGGTCCTGGCTCAGCTTCGCGAACTCGTCCATTCGACTCCGGCTCACGTCATAGCGGTCCGCTACGTTCTCGGCGGTCAACCCCATCGGAATGTACACGTGGTTGACGAAATCGCTCCTTGACTCGTCGGTGAAACGCGCGTTCGTGGCCTCCTTCGAGAAGCCCTGGCCGGCGGTCCGTGAGACGCTTTCGACTCCGCCTGCGACAAAGACGTCACCCTCGCCAGCCTTGATAGCGTGGAAGGCCATCCTGATCGTCTGCAACGACGACGCACAAAAGCGGTTCACGCTTGTGCCGGGCACGCTGTCGGGCAGCCCAGCAAGCAGCGCTATGTTCCGTGCCTCGTTCATCCCCTGCTCCCCCGCGTGATTGGCGGAGCCGATCATCACGTCGACCACGTCCGCAGGATCGAGCTCGGGGACCTTCTCGAGCAGGGACCGGACAATAAAGGCGCACAGGTCGTCGGGCCGGTAATCCACGAGAGAACCCTTAAATGCCCGGCCTATCGGGCTTCTAGCTGTCGCGACAATCACGGCTTCAGGCATGCGTGTAAGGCTCCTCTCGTTGCTTTGCACCCGTTCTATCATCCCCTCCTGCATTCCTTCCACTCTGTCAGGGCCATCCGAGGCGCCCCCGGAGATGGCGTTCAGCTTGAACCATCGCCGCCAGGGGTATCGTGAAAAAGATGACAAGCGAGCTCCAGTATTGAGTCCGAGACGTTCATTTTGACCCACGAGCACGTGTGCGAACTCTTCGACGGTGCGTCGACCTACAGGGTCCAGCTGAACGACAGGTTCGGCTTCGCCGACGCTGCCCGGATCGTCCCCTACCTGGCGCACCTAGGTGTCAGCCACCTGTATTGCTCTCCGATAATGCAGGCCGTTCCGGGAAGCGGCCACGGCTACGACGTAGTCAGTCATACGGACATTTCCGCCGAGCTCGGCGGTGCCGACGGGTTCAGGCACCTCAGCGAAACTCTCCGGTCTCACGGGATGGGCCTCGTAGTCGACGTCGTACCAAACCACATGGGCACGGCGTCGCGGCTCAACCAATGGTGGTGGGAAGTCTTGGAGAACGGCCCTTCGAGCCCGTGGGCGCACTTTTTCGACATCGACTGGAATCCGCCGGAGGCAAAGCTTCGCCAGGTCGTCCTGGTCCCGGTCCTCGGCGACCACTACGGTCGCGAGCTCGTAGCCGGAAACATCCGCCTCGTCCACGACTCCGCGTCCTTTCGAATCGCCTACTTCGACCGCGAGTTCCCGGTCTCGCCGCGCACGCTCGACGAGCTCTTGGCAGACGCAGCCGCGCACTCGCGGAGCGCCCTGCTTGATGAAATAGCCGCCGGCTTCTCCCGGCTGCCCGAAGCCACCCAGTTGGACCGCGACAGCGTGGCACGTCGTCACCATGAGAAGCAATGGCTCCATGAGCGTCTCAGAGTCTCTATGCAGATCCAGCCGTCGCTGGCGACGGCCGTGGACGAGGCCGTTGCGCGAGTCAACGACGACCCAGACCGCCTGGACAGCCTCCTCCGCCGGCAGAACTACAGGCTGGCGTGGTGGACGGTGGCCGGCAGCGAGGCAGATTACAGGCGGTTCTTCGACATCTCAGACCTCGTTGCGGTGCGCGTCGAGGATCCCGAGGTCTTTCTGGCGAGCCACGCCCTGCTGCTCGACCTCGTAGCGGATGGAACTGTTGTGGGGTTGCGCGTAGATCATCCCGACGGCCTGCGAGACCCTCACGGATATTTCGAAATGCTCTCCCACGCCGCCAAGGGCTGCTGGATCGTCGCAGAGAAGATCCTCGCTCGCCACGAGCGTCTGCCTGCCGACTGGCCCGTTCACGGCACCACCGGCTACGACTTCGCGAACCTGGCAGGCGGCCTCTTCGTTGATCCGCAAGGCGAGACCGGCATCACCTCCTTCTACGAACAGTTCACCGGGGACACCGACTCTTTCGAACGCACGTCGGAGCTGGCACGCAGAGAGGTCCTCGAGGTATCCCTTTCCGCCGAGCTTGAACGGATCACGGCGAGCCTCGTGGACGTGTGTGAGCAGAGCTGGCGCTACAAGGACTTCACCCGCTCCCAACTTCGTTCGTGTCTCGTCGAGGCTCTCGTTGCCTTCGCCTCCTACCGCACCTACATCCGACCCGACCGCCGCCGAAGAGACGAGGATCGAGCTGCGGTGCTCGCCGCCACCGCCACGGGCCGCGCCCGGCGACCGGACCTCGACGGGGAGCTATTCGACTTGCTGGAAAGCACATTCCTGGCGGGCAGCGCCTCCCCGGCCGGGAATGAGGTCACGTTGAGATTTCAGCAGCTCTCCGCCGCTCTCAACGCTAAAGGCGTCGAGGACACCGCCTTTTACCGCTTCACCCGTCTCGTCGCTTTGAACGAGGTCGGCGGCGAACCGTCACGATTCGGAACACTGCCGGAGGAGTTTCACGACCACAACAGCCAAATCGCCGCGAGTTGGCCCAACACGATGCTCACCACGTCGACCCATGACACGAAACGCTCGGAGGATGTAAGGGCGCGCTTGGCACTCATTTCCGAGATCCCCGACGAGTGGGCTGATTCTGTCCGGCGTTGGTCCGGATTTGCAGATTCGCTCAGACGCAGCCAAATTACGGATCGACGGGCCGAATACCTGCTGTTTCAGACTCTCGTCGGAGCGTACCCCCTCTCGGTCGAGCGGACGATGGACTACATGCGCAAAGCTCTTCGGGAGGCAAAGCTCGAAACGAGTTGGACCGCGCCAAATGACGGCTACGAGACGGCAATCGGTGAAATGATCGACGGACTGGCAACGCACGAGGCGTTCCAAGCCGACCTGAAAAGGTTCGTCGACAGACTGGCATGGCCGGGGCAGGTCAACTCACTTGCACAGACGGTGCTCAAACTTACCTGTCCGGGCGTGCCAGACATCTTCCAAGGCTGCGAAAGCTGGAACCTCAGCCTCGTAGACCCCGACAACCGCCGGGCCGTTGACTTCGACATGGTGTCGAAGCTCCTCGCCGAGTCGGAGCTCCGCTTCCAAAACCCGGACGCAGCGGGACCCCTCGGCGAAGCGGATCGTAGCTTGGCGAAAATCTACGTGACCCAACGCACCCTGGCGGTGCGCTCAGAGCTTCGTGAAGCTTTCGGTGCCGACGCCGGTTACCGACCGCTATTTGCGACCGGTTCCCAAGCCAACCATCTCGTCGCCTTCGAGCGGGGACGTCGAGTCATTGCGCTCGTCCCCCGCCTGGTGATCGGTCTGGAAGCCGCCGGAGGATGGGGTTCGACAACGCTCGACCTGCCGCAGGGCGACTGGCTTGACACTTTCACCGGCAGATCATGGTCGGGTGCGCTGCACCTGCAGGACGCGCTGGAGTCGTTTCCTGTGGCGCTTCTGACTTCGACGGGGACCCTCCGGTGAATCCGGCTTTCAGGGTCTGGGCACCGAAAGCCTCCTCGGTGGACCTGGTCGGCGCGAGTGGGCAACGTACCAGGATGGACCCGATCGACGCCGGAACTTCGAAAGGATGGTTCGAGACGACCGCCGTTGTTCGCGCCCCAGGCTTGGACTACGGCTTCTCGCTCGACGGCGGCCCGCTGAGAGCCGACCCGCGATCCGCGTGGCAGCCGGGGGGCCCCGAGGGACCGTCGAGAGTGGTCGAGCACGCAACGTTCACTTGGTCGGATCGATCGTGGCGAGGTTTCCACCTCCCCTCTGCAGTCCTTTACGAGCTTCACGTGGGAACGTTCAGCCCGGAGGGTACCTTCGACGGCGCCATCGGACGCCTCGACCATTTGGCGGATCTCGGTGTCAGCGCAATAGAGGTCATGCCAGTCGCCGAGTTCCCCGGGACCCGCGGTTGGGGCTACGACGGCGTCAACCTTTTCGCCCCCCACCACAGCTACGGCGGTCCCGACGGCTTGCGCCGCCTCGTCGACGCGTGCCACTCGCGGGGAATAGCCGTGATCCTTGACGTCGTCTACAACCATCTGGGGCCTTCCGGGAACTACCTCGGCGAATTCGGTCCGTACTTCACCGACCGCTACCGGACCCCTTGGGGCCAGGCCGTCAATTTCGACGGGCCCGGCAGCGACGAGGTGAGACGGTTCGTTATCGACAATGCCATTCAATGGTTGCGTGACTACCACTGCGACGGCCTCCGCCTGGACGCCGTTCACGCCTTGTTCGACATGTCGGAGCTGCACATCCTCGAGGAGTTGTCTCGGGAGGTAGCCGAGCTGTCATCTGCGACAGGATGGCGAAGGTGGCTCATCGCCGAGTTCGATCGCAACGATCCGAGACTCGTCCGCAGTCGGGACGCCGGCGGCCTCGGCGTCGACGCCCAGTGGCTCGACGATTTTCACCACTCGCTGTATGGCCTGCTCAGCGGCGACAGGGACGGTTACTACCGTGATTTCGGCTCGCTCGGTGATCTCTCCACCGCCCTGACGCAAGCGTACGTCTACCAGGGCCGTTACTCCGTGGCTCGCGGATGCCGCCACGGCCGGATATCCGACGGCCTGTCCGGGTCGTCGTTTATCGGGTACAGCCAAAATCACGATCAAATCGGAAATCGGGCGCGAGGTGACCGCTCGGCTGCAAACCTGAGTGCCGGCCGGCTTGCTGCGGCTGCTGCGCTCACGTTTGTCGCCCCGTTCGTCCCGATGATTTTCCAGGGCGAGGAGTGGGGGGCGTCCACAAGCTTCGCCTACTTTACTGACCATACCGATGCTGACCTGGCTGAAGCTGTGAGGGATGGACGCAGGCACGAGTTTGAAGCCTTCGGATGGGACCCCGAACAGATCCCCGACCCCCAGGACCTCGCGACCTTCGAGATGTCGCGCCTCGATTGGTCCGAGGTAGGGCTCGCATCGCAGCGCGATATGCTCGATTGGTACCGGGCGCTGATCGACATACGCCGCAGCCGTCCCGAACTACTCGACGGGCGCCTCGATCGGGTGCGTGTGGAAGCGACGGGTGAGCAGGCCTTCACCGTGTCACGCGGCGCGATCACCGTCGCTGTCAACCTTGGAAACGACGAGGCGGTCGTCGCGTTGCCAGGCAACCGCGTCGCCGGCAGCAGGTATGCAGTTCTCGTCAGCTCGAACCCGGCCGCAAGAATATCCGGCGATTACCTGGCGCTTCCCGGTGACGCCATAAGTGTCCTCTGCGCCGAGCCGGCTCCCCCACAACATTATTTCAACCCCCCGCCCAGCCCATCTGGTCGTCTGGCGGGATCGGAGGATCCAACTTGACCTTTTCGGGATCGGCGTTAGGGGATGGCTGGCCAATCGAGTCCTGGCCGGGAAGCCCCTATCCACTCGGATCGAGCTACGACGGAGCAGGGACGAACTTCTCCGTGTTCTCGGAGGTGGCTGACGGCGTCGAACTTTGCCTCATCGACGACGAAGGCGACGAGACGCGGATCACTCTCGAAGAGCAGGATGCGGGCTGCTGGCACGCTTATGTACCGAATGTCTCCCCAGGGCAACGCTACGGCTTCCGGGTGCACGGCCCGTGGGACCCTGCAGCCGGATTGCGATGCAACCCGGCGAAACTGCTGCTCGACCCCTACGCAAAGGCGATCGAAGGGTCGCTCGACTGGAGCAACGCCTGCTTCGGGCATCTTCCCGGCGAGGAGCAGGTCCGCAACGACGCCGACAGCGCTTCGCATGTGCCGAAGTCTGTCGTACATCAGCCGTACTTCGACTGGGGTGACGATCACCGGCCGGGCGTCGCCCTACATGACACGATCATCTACGAGACACACGTCAAAGGCCTGACCAGACGTCACCCCGGGATCCCGAGGCAGCTTCGCGGGACCTTCGCCGGTTTGGCACACCCGGAATCGGTCGATTACCTGACGTCGCTCGGAGTCACCGCGGTCGAACTGATGCCCGTCCATCAGTTCGTGCAGGACGGTCACCTCCTGGAGCGAGGGCTACGAAACTACTGGGGCTACAACTCGATTGGGTTCTTCGCTCCCCACAACGAGTACGCAGCTACGGGGCAGCGCGGCCAACAGGTTCAGGAATTCAAGGCCATGGTCCGCACCTTGCACCGAGCCGGGATCGAAGTGATCCTCGATGTGGTCTACAACCATACCGCCGAAGGGAACCACCTCGGCCCGACGCTGTCGTTTCGCGGTTTGGACAATAGGGCCTACTACCGCCTGGTACCTGAGGGCCAAGCCCACTACTACGACACCACGGGAACCGGGAACAGCCTCAACGTCAGCCACTCCCGGAGCCTGCAGCTGATCATGGACTCCTTGCGGTACTGGGTCACAGAAATGCACGTCGACGGGTTCCGCTTCGATCTTGCGGCCACTCTGGCCCGGCAGTTCTACGATGTCGACCGGCTGTCCGCCTTTTTCGACCTTGTCGATCAGGACCCGATCGTAAGCCAAGTCAAGCTGATCGCCGAACCGTGGGATCTCGGCGAGGGCGGCTACCAGGTCGGAAACTTCCCGCCGCTGTGGTCGGAGTGGAATGGCAAATATCGTGACACCACACGTGACTTTTGGCGCGGTGAACCGGCGACGCTACCGGAAATGGCGACTCGACTGACTGGAAGCGCGGATCTCTACAAGGCCGACAACCGCCGACCTGTAGCGAGCGTCAACTTCGTTACGGCCCACGACGGCTTCACGCTCGCCGACCTCGTCTCCTATAACGACAAGCACAACGATGCTAACGGCTACGACAATACCGACGGGGAGAGCCACAACCGTTCGTGGAATCTCGGGGAGGAGGGACCTACCACCGACCTAGAGGTCATCGCTCGCCGGCGTCGCCAGCAGCGGAATTTTCTCGTAACGCTATTGTTGAGCCAAGGGGTCCCGATGATCCTGGGCGGCGACGAGGTTGGGCGCACTCAGCTTGGCAACAACAACGCCTACTGTCAGGATAACGAGGTCACGTGGTACGATTGGACCAGCTCAGACACAGAACTTCTCGACTTTACCCGCCGTTTGATAACGCTCCGCAAGTCCCACCCGGTCTTCAAACGACGCCGCTGGTTCCAGGGAAGGCCGATCCGCGGGGTCGCGGACATCGTGTGGTTCAAGCCGGACGGCTTGGAGATGACCGAAGAGGACTGGGGGGCCGGGTTCGCCCAGTCGATCGGGGTCCTGCTAAACGGCGAAGCGATCATGACCCGGGACGGGCAGGGCCGCCGGGTCGTAGACGATTCGTTCGTGCTTCTTCTCAACGCCCATCGGGACGCAATCCAGTGGCGCCTCCCCCAGGGCTACGGGGTCGGCTGGGAGTACGTACTCGACACCACCGAAGGCGGTTTTGCGCGCACTCGGAGGGCGGCCAGGCGTCTGAGCGTCGGCCCATCGTCTGTGGTCGTTTTGCGGCGTCCTCGCACTACGAATTGACTCACGTCGAACGACGCTTCTAAGCATTGGATAGGCGGTTCCCGTCCTACCTCGTCGACAACGTGGCCCATACGGTCTTGCCGTTGCCCTCGGTGATGACGCCCCACCTGCGAGCCACGACGGCCATGATCTGCAACCCTCGTCCATGTTCGTCGTAGGGCCGTGGGTGCTTGCGAGTCGGCCCGGAGGCGCTACCATCCGAAATCTCGATGAGGACTTCGTCATCCAGGTGAGTCAAACGGAGGGTTACCGGCGGCCTTGCGTGCAGGATTGCGTTGGTGGCCATCTCGCTAACAAGTAACGTGAGATCATCAATGGCTGGAGGCGGCGACCACCTTGCGGCGACCTCGGACGCGAAGCGCCGAGCGGTGGCCGCGCCGGCCTTGTCGGACCCCAGAACGATCTCGAAGGATGAGGCCGGTCTGGGCGTTCGAAATCGTGCAACGAGGATCGCGACATCGTCGGCAGCACCCCCCGGACACAAGTCGGATACCAATGCTTCTGGAAGGCCATCGACGTCGCCGTCCCAAACGGACGCTAGCCGCGCTGCCCGGTCGATACGTGCGTCGGTATCACCCGCTCGGGTCTCTACCAGCCCGTCGGTGTAGAGAACCACAGTTGCCCCGGACTCCAGGGTCACCTGACTGGATTCAAGCAGCACAGGCCCTGCGCCCAACGGCGGCCCGAGGGAACCTACCAGCCGATCAGCGATGCCGTCACGCACCACGAGAGGAGGCAGGTGCCCAGCGTTGGCGTATTCAACCGAACGCGCTGGGGCGTCGACGACGGCGTACACGCAGGTTGCTATCTGGTCTCCTCCAAGTTCCCGTAGACGAGCGTCCACAGCTTCGAGCAGTTCGGCCGGGGGCATGTCCAAACCGGCGTACGCACGGACGATGGAGCGCAGCTGGCCCATAGTTGCGGCTGCGCTTATCCCCTTGCCCATCACATCACCGATGACCAGTGCCGTCCGTGAGCGCCCTAGATCTATAGTCTCATACCAGTCCCCGCCCACTTCGGTCCCACTCTCGCCGGGCTGGTAGAAGGTCGCTACCTCGAGGTGTAGGGCGTTTGGCGAGGGAACAGGGGCCAGCGCCTGCTGAAGCTCAATGGCGATCTCGTGCTCACGGCGAGCCGCTGCACGCCTCGCTTGTTCCAGCTCGAGGTTCGACCGTACACGGGCAAGAAGCTCGACAGCAGAGAACGGCTTCACCAGATAGTCGTCAGCACCAGCGTCCAAGCCCTCGACAGCGGACTCCTCGCCGGCGCGCGCTGATAGCAGGATCACGGGGGTACTAGCAGTAGCCCGGTCGCCACGAATGGCTTCGAGAAGACCGAAGCCGTCGAGTTTCGGCATCATGACATCTGAGATGACAATATCAGGTGTCATGGAACGGACCGAGTCGAGCGCGGCCTCCCCATCCGCGACCGTCACGACATTGTATCTTTCTTCCAGCAGCGACTGGATGTAGCGGCGCATGTCGGGGTTGTCGTCTGCGACCAGCACAGTAGGGAGGTCTTCGCCCCCTGGTACCGGCGCCTTCCCGGACGTTTCTTGAACGAGTTCTCCGTCCGGGCCGAGCCAGCGCATCGCCTCTGCGACGTAACCGGAGACGATGCCGGCACCGACGCGAGTTTCCGGTGCTGCGTTGATCCCGTCGTCGGGCGCCGCCGCCAAACGCACGGCGAACGTCGTTCCCGCTCCTGGTGCGCTCTCAGCGGTGATCGAGCCGTCGTGAAGCGCGATGAGCTCCGCTACCAGCGCGAGACCTATACCCGAGCCTTCGAAACTGCGTGATCTCGCGCCTTCGACGCGATGGAAGCGCTCGAACATGTGGACCTGGTCCTCTGCCCGGATCCCGATGCCGCTGTCCTTTACGGATAACTCGACGAAGTCGCCGTCGCGGACCAGGCGGACAGTAATGCCCCCTTCGAACGTGAATTTCAATGCGTTTGACAGAAGATTCGAAACGATCTTCGCCCACATCTCGGGGTCCACGCGCACCGCCACGTTGGAAGGCGAGCAGTAGACCTCGAAGCGCAGTCCTGCCCGCTCGATTGCGCTCCGGAACATCTCGGCAATCACCTTCGTCTCGGTGCCCAGGTCGGTGATCTGGGTCTGCGCCTCAGCTTTGCCTGCCTCGAGTCGGGAGAACTCGAGAAGTGTGTTCACAAGCTTTAGAAGCCGCTCGCTTGACTGGTACACCGTGTCGAGGCGTACACGCTGCGAGGCGCTGAGCGGGTCGGTCCGGTCGTTCAACGCGTCGGCTACCGGCCCCAGGATCAACGTCAGAGGAGTGCGGAACTCGTGACTGACGTTGGTGAAGAATGCTGTCTTGGCTCGATCGAGTGCAGCGAGATCCTGGGCGCGCTGACGTTCAGCGTCGTAGGCGCGGGCGTTCGACATGCTCGAGGAGATCTGGTTGGCTACCAATTCGAGGAACCCCCGGTAGCCTTCGTCGAAGGGACGGAAACGGTTGAGGCCTGCTACGAGCACACCGTAGGGCGAGGTCGACCCTGTGGTGCCGATGCTCATGAGCAGCGCCGATGACACCGGCTCGCCCCATGCGCCTTTCGGTACCTCGGCGAAACGAGACTGGAGATCGTCGACCAGTAGGCTCTCGTGGGAGACCAGGTCACCGAGGGGCCAAAGGCCATCCTGGAGCTGAGCGCTCTGGGGGGCGATCGACTCCCCGGTGTCGGCTCCGACGGCGAAGGCCAGGCGGCCGGCGCCCTGGTCGAATGCGTAGAGCAAGGCGAACGGAAGCACTGTCGGCTGCGAAGCCAGCTCCCTTCGCGTCGCTTTGATCACTTCCTCCTCGGTTCGAGCGCGAGTCAGCGCCGTTCCGAGCCGCCGCAGCAGATCGAGGCGCCGCTCGCCTATCACCCGCTCGGTGTCCTCGCTGACGACGCAGAGCATCCCGGCGACGGTTCCATCCTCACCCGACAGCGGTGAGTAGGAGAACGTGTGATACGTCTCCTCTTGGTAGCCGTTACGCTCGAGGAACAGCTGAAGCGACTCGTCCCAGGTTGCTTCTCCGCTTCGAAGCACCGAATTGATCCGTGGCGCGATGTCGTCCCATATCTCCGCCCACACCTCCGCTGCGGGACGCCCGAGCGCCCAGGGATACTTCGCTCCCAACGTGTCGAGGCGGTACTTGTCGTTGCAAAAGAAGGTGAGCTGAGAGCCCCAGGCCATCCACATCGAGAATTTCGAGGAAAGCACGACGTGGACTACCGAGCGGAGACTTTGCGGCCACGTGGCGGGCGCTCCGAGCGGTGTGGCATCCCAGTCGACTTCGAGCATCCGGGCACCGACTTCGCCGGCTGACAGGAACAGCCGGTCCATGTCGACTTCAGCCGGTTCGGCGCTGTCGCCTGTACCCATCGCTTCTGTCACCTCGGCGCTTGGGATCTATTCGATATTGAAGTAATCCCGTACTCCCGCCAGTTCGAAGAATCGGGCCACGATCGGGCCGGCCCGCAGAAGTACTAGGGTCGACCCGAGCTCCTTGGCGTAGTTGTGCACCGCCACGAGCGCCCCCAAGCCGCTCGAATCGATGAACGTCACATCTGAAAGGTCCATCTCAAGTCGACCCGGAGCCACCGCCTTGGCCACCGCCGCTCCAGCATCTCGTAACTCCGACGCTACCGCCAAATCCAGGTCGCCCGACAACACGATATGAGGAGCAGATTCACGCGTCGCGAGGGGCACCCAGCCAACTCTACACGTTGGCACTCCACGCCTACCTTTTCCCATCAGCCGCCCAGTTCACACCTCGGGCCTGCCGCGCTCCGCGGCAACCCGATGAGGGACCTGGAAAATACGAAGTATCGTGACGAGGCCCAAGCCGCCAACCAGGTTCCCTAACGTCGCCCAGGCCGCAGTCTCAGCCCAGGCAAGATAACCGAACGGGGCGTGGTCGGTGTGAAGCGCGGCGAACATGACCAACGAAGCGACGATGGCGTGGTCAAGACCACCCGCTACTAGAAGGAAGGCTGCGGCGAACGCCGATACGACCTTGGCGCCGACGCTGTCGGTGCTGTGTTGCATCCAGGTCATCAGCGTTATGACCGTGCCTCCGAGCACGGCGAGAGAGAAAGCTCTGGTACCGAGACCAATGTTCACGTAGTGCTGGCCGTCGACTATCGCTGTAGCTTTCAAGGCGGGCAGTCCTGAGACGATGAATCCCGTGATCACCCAGCCGCCGACGAGGTTCGTCACGCCCGTGACCGCCCACAGACGGGGCAATTGGCGAATACGGCTTTTGCGCGCCACGACTGCGGTCACAGGCACCAAGAGGTCCTCAGTGAAGAGTTCACCTCGAGCGAGCGCCAAAGCCAGAAAACCAATGCCGAATGCAAGACCCCCGAGGAGCTTCGAGCCGGTCGACTGCTCAACCAAGAGCAGACCGAGGACGCCGGTGCCGACGTCGATTCCACCCACCAGCCCGGTGCTGGCCATGGCGAGCGTTCCACGCCCCAGGCGCCTCCGACCTTCGCCGACCGAACGTCGAAACGTCCGCTCCGGGGTGAGATCCTCCGTCTCGGGCCGGTCATGTTCGACAGGCACAACCACGCCGTTCGCGTCAGCCACCCTGTGCGCTTCGGCGACCTGGTCAGAATTCGACACGGACGTCTCCGTTAGACGGCCACCGTGCTTCAACTTTCCGAAGCCTCAATACACAAACCCCCCTAGTGTGGCCGGCACGTTCCTACCCAATTGGTTACCGACCAAACACCGCTCGCCAGGCAGTCCATCGGCATCCGGGTCGGTCAAAATTGGGGATTGCCGCCTCCGCAAGCCGGGTAGAAGACCGGTAACGCTTCGGTTGAATCACCATTCGGAAAGGCGACGATGACGCGCAACACTGCACCTGACGACGAAACGCGAAAGGCCGACCACGAAACCGATGTTGCCCACACGGCTGACAGAGCACCGACGCAAGAGGAGTCTCGAGCCGCCGAGGCCTATTCGACTGGCAGGGATCCAGGCGAGAGCCGCTCGGTAGCGGAACACGAGAAGGACATGATGGAATCCGGAGCCAACGTTAAAGGCGAAGGCGCCATAGAGTAACCGCCTCTATAGAAGGTGGTTACAGACAGATCCAGCACACCTCACACCAGGACAAGTAAAGGACGGAAAATATGGCAGAACAGCTTTCAGGGGCGACAGTCGTCTTCGTTACGGCTAACGAAGGCGTCGAGCAAGTCGAACTGACGGGCCCTTGGAACGCCGTCAAAGAAGCGGGGGGCAGGCCTGTGCTTGCGGCACCGAAGCAGGGCACAGTCCAGGCATTTAACCATTTGGACAAGGGTGACGTCTTCGACGTCGATATCACGACTGACCAGCTCGATATTGCTGCATATGACGGGATCGTACTTCCCGGCGGAGTCGCGAACCCCGATCAACTCCGCCTTGACCACGCTGCAGTAGCATTTGTAAGGTCATTCTTCGAGGCGGGCAGACCCGCCGCAGTGATCTGTCACGGGCCCTGGACCCTCATAGAAGCAGACGTCATTCGGGGCCGCAGCCTAACCTCTTGGCCTAGCCTGCAAACCGATATACGAAACGCCGGCGGTATTTGGCAGGACGAGGAAGTAGTGGTATGCAACTCCGGGCCGAACACCATGATCACCAGTCGCAAGCCTGACGATCTTCCGGCGTTCTGCTCGACGCTCGTCGACGCCTTCTCAAAGGCCCGGGTCCGCACCTGAGGCTGGTTTGACGGGTACCTCCGGCCGTGCGCCACCATGGTCTATATGGCGACGAAGCCTGACGCGGACTTAATGACCGGGAGCACACCGCTATCTCCGATGCTGGCAACGCCTGGAACATTGGACTCGTTGGGCAGCGATGACAGTTGGGCGTTCGAGATGAAGTGGGACGGGATGAGGACGCTCGCGTACGTGGAACCGGGCAGTGTCCGTCTGTTGTCGCGAAACGCGCTCGATTTCACTGTTTCCTTCCCGGAGATTTCTCCGCTGGACAAGGTTATGGAAGGTCATTCGGCGATTCTTGACGGCGAGTTGGTCCGCTTGGACGAGCTAGGACGGCCCAGCTTCGGCCTTCTTCAAAGAAGGCTTCATGTCACAGAACCGGAACTCGCGCGCAGGCTTGCAAAGGAGGGGGCGGCAACACTTGTTCTGTTCGACCTCTTGTTTCTTGACGGCGAGTCCCTGCTCTCAAAGTACTATGTCGAACGTCGTCGCATGCTCGAGGCCTTGGACCTGGGCGGCGCAGCATGGAGAACGCCTCCTTCATTCGCTGGGGGAGGTGCCGCCGCTGTCGACTTCAGTGTCGAACACCATCTCGAGGGAGTGATAGCCAAAAGGCTGACCTCGACGTATCAGCCCGGAAGGCGCTCTCCGGCCTGGGTTAAGATCAAAAATATCCGTACTCAGGAAGTGGTTGTCGGGGGATGGACGCCCGGCAGCGGCCGCCGAGCGGGACATATCGGCGCTTTACTACTCGGCGTTTCCACCGCAGGCGGCTTGTGCTACGTGGGCAAGGTCGGTACCGGGTTCAGCGATGCAGTCCTCGCCGATTTGGCGTTCGACCTCGCGAGGCTCGCAACTCCGGTTAGCGCATTCCATGCGGTTCCACAACGCGACGCGAGAGACGCCCGCTGGGTGGTTCCCGAGCTTGCCGGCGAAGTCTCGTTTACCGAGTGGACCTCTGACCGCCGTTTGCGCCATCCCTCGTGGCGGGGGCTTCGACCCGACAAACGCCCTGATGAGGTCACCTTCGAAGACGCTCGGGTAATCTCGGGGGAATCCGACGAAGGAGAGGGCGGTTAATGGCGCAGCGGGCTGTGTGGTCCGGGGTCATCAGTTTCGGGCTTGTCAACGTCCCTGTCGGCATGTTCGCGGCGACCAAGGAGCACGAACCTACCTTCCACCAGTTCGCAGCGGGAACCACGGACCGGATCCGCTACCGGCGCGTCAACGAGAGAACCGGCGAGGAGGTAAAGCTCGCCGACATCTCCAAAGGGGTGGACCTGGGCGGCGGAAGCTACGTCATGGTGACCGACGACGAGCTAGCCGCGGCTGCCCCCGGGCGTTCGCGGGCGCTCGAGATCTCGAGTTTCGCGGATCTGGATCAGATCGACCCCGTCTACTTCGACAAGACGTATTACTTGGCGCCGGCAACTGCGGAGGCTCGCAAGACGTACTCACTCCTCCGTGACGCTATGTCGGACGCCAACAGGGCCGGTATCGCTTCGTTCGTCATGCACGGCAAGCAGCACCTCGCAGCGATTCGCGCTTCGGGCGACGTCCTCGTTCTCGAGACACTGTTCTTCGCAGACGAAGTAAGGGACCCGAAGTCGCTCGACAACCTCCCCGACAGAATCGACTTCAACAAGGGGGAGCTTGCGATGGCGGACTATCTCATCAAGTCGATGGACGAACCGTGGAACCCGGAGGCCTACCGCGATACCTATATTGAACGCGTCAACGAGCTGATCGAAGCGAAGCGACAAGGAAACGAAGTCAGGCAGCTCGACGAGGCCCAGCAACCCACGAACGTCATCGACCTGCTCGAAGCGCTCCAACGCTCTGTGGAGTCAGCCACCGGGGCGAATCGCCGCAGCTCGAGCACGGAGGACAGTGCTGACGATGTCGCTTCCGGCGCCTCCGCCTAGGACCCGAGGACTGTCATGACAGAACCCGGGAACGCGCTCGGCACTTATCACGCCAAACGCGACTTCGCGCAAACCCCAGAGCCTTCAGGTCCCTCGGGTGTTGGGCGCCCGGGCTTAAGGTCGCCCAGACCTGACGGCGGATCTCCTCCGCCTCGCTTCGTGGTTCAACTTCATCGTGCTCGACGACTGCATTACGACTTCCGCCTCGAGGTTGATGGGGTCCTCGCAAGCTGGGCCGTACCGAAGGGCCCCACACTCGACCCGTCGGTCCGCCGAGCCGCTTTTCGCGTCGAGGACCACCCCCTCGAGTACTTCGACTTCGAAGGGGTGATACCGGCCGGCCAGTACGGCGCCGGCGACGTGACCGTGTGGGACAGCGGGACGTGGCGACTCGACAAGGCGTTCGATCCGAAGGCGGCGTTGGCCGGCGGTGAGTTGCACATGGATCTCGACGGAGAGAAGCTACGCGGTCGGTTTGTGTTGGTGCGGACACGAACGGACTCCTCCGGCAAGGAGGAATGGCTGATGTTGCACAAGCACGACGAGTTTGCCTCGCCGAACTGGAGCGCTTCGGAGCACCCAAGGTCGGTGCTAACCGGGCGCACCAACGACGAGGTCAAGTCCGACCCCGATCGGCTCTGGCGATCAGACCTTCCCCCCGAGCGCGCCGAGGTGCTACTACGACCTGGCAGGGTGTCGCCGCCAACCAGCGACGAGATCGCGTTTTTGGACACCCTCGGTTCGTCAGGCTCGTGGACAGTGTTCGGTCGGGAATTGCGGGTGACCAACCTGGACAAGGTACTGTTCCCGCCCCGCCGGGGGGAGCTGCCCGTCACCAAACGCGAACTCCTCCGTTACGCCGCCCTGATTGCGCCGACTGTGCTGCCACACTTGTGTGGTCGCCCTTTGAACATGCACCGCTATCCGGGCGGGGCGGATACAACCGGCTTCTGGCAAAAGGAGCTTCCGAGTCACGCCCCCGACTGGCTACCTCGCTGGGACAACGACGAAGCGAAACCCGGAGATACCCGCACGTATCTCGTCGTGGACGAGCCTGCCGCCCTGATATGGGCTGCAAACTTCGGCGCGCTGGAGTGGCATGCGTGGACATCGCGAGTCGACGAACCTCGCCGACCGACCTTTGCGTTGATCGACCTCGACCCCGGCCGCCAGACGAGCTGGGAGGACCTGCTGGTGCTCGCTAGGCTGCACCGGACGGCCCTCGATCACCTCGGGGTCCGAGCGTGCCCCAAGGTTACGGGCCAGCGGGGCATCCAGATCTGGATACCGATCGCATCAGGGCCGTCATTTGAGGAGACCCGGGCGTGGGTGGAGCAACTTTCGAAGACGGTCGGCGCTGTCGTGCCGAATCTCGTCAGCTGGAAATGGCCGGTCCACGAGCGTGGAGGCCTGGCGCGTCTTGACTACACGCAGAACGCTATCAACAAGACGCTTGTCGCACCGTACAGTCCCCGAGCTGGTGCCGGTGCTCCGGTGTCTACGCCAATCGACTGGGACGAGCTCGACGATCCCGAACTGTCACCCGACGGCTTCACGCTGCGTTCTATCGTTTCCAGAGTGGTCGAGCGCGGTGATCTGTTCTCGATGGCTCTGCGCCACGACCAGATCCTGCCTGCCCTGCGCTAAAGGCCACGGATCGCTCAGCGGGTAACCCAAGTCGTCCCCGCGCTCGGGAACCATCCATCTGAGAAGTCGGCGTGCCGCCCGTAAGACGACTGTGCGATCATGGGTGATGACGTAGTCGAACTCTCGTTGCATGTCCGGCGCAGAGTTACCGGTGTCCCGAGCGAGGAGCGCTCCCGCGAAGTGCGGTCCTACGACCACCACATTCCACTCCTCCACGAGGGGGTCATCGCCCGACAGGTCGATTGACAGGACACGTGAAGAGCTGTCGTGGCGTAGTCCGGCTGCCAGCGCTGCCGTAAACACGCTGCGCTCGCTTAGCTCGCTGTAGCGCCTTCGGGTCCTTGGCGTGTAGAAGCGCGCCTCTTGGAAGCACCCGATGAGCGCCACCGACTGGCCGCCGACCGTCGCTTGATCCTCGAGGTGCCTGCTCATGGGAAGGAGCAACTCCTTGCTCGTCCGTGCGACGTGAAAGTGTTCCCGGGTAAGTGAAAAAGGGGTGCCGTCCTCCTCATCGGTCGGCGCCTGGTAAAGCGGGAAAGGCTTCACTACAGCGGCGGCTCGCTCCGGCAGCGGTCCTGGCCTCCCGTAGAGCCATCCCTGACCGTAAGTCGCGCCCAGTACCCTTGCGGCACGCTCGTGCGTAGGAGTCTCGATTCCCTCCGCAAGGATCACCGCCCCAGTCGCTTCTGCATATGCTCTTACCCCGTTCGCGACGGCAGCGACGTGAGCCCGACTACGCCCGTGAAGTAGGGACATATCCAACTTGACGACGTCCGGCTGGATAAAAGGAAGGAGGGCGAGGGAATCCGGCTCCGCCCCCACGTCGTCGACTGCCACCCCGAAACCGGCCTTGCGGACCCGCTGGGCAGCAGCCAGCAACCCGGCGGGGTCTTCGCCGATCCGCCGCTCGGCAAACTCCACTACCACCCGCAGACCTTCGCAGGCCTTGGCTATGACGCCGGCGAGATCCGAGGGGCATGGGTATCGAAGAGCACCGGGTTCGACGTTGACGAACCAGCTGAGCCCTCGGTCGAGTCCGGCGGCCGCCGCCGCCTCAAGCGCCGACGCGCGGCAGATCCAGTCCAACTCGGGCATTCTCCCGACCTCTTCGGCGGCGGCGAACAAGTCGAGCGGTGACTCGAGTTCCGATCCACGAGGCCCTCGCGCGAGCGCTTCGTATCCTGCAATGGCGCCGCTGTCAAGGTCGACGAGGGGCTGGAAGGCGCAACGCACCCGGCGCGAGTCGACCACAGCATGCAGCACCCGCCTGGTAGTCGACCGCCTTTCGGAGGTCGCGTGCAGAGCTCCGATGGCTATGTCCGGCTGCGCTACCACCACGACACGATGAATCGGCTCGCCCGGTCTCAATATTTAGACCGTTTGTCGCAATGGCCTGTAGAGTAGCGGAAGCTGAGGTGAGTGTGGAGAATCCCGATCTAGGTCCGACCCTGCGGGCGCTTCGCGACCTGACGCCATCCGATATCACCGACAGCCTGGTGCGGCTCGTGAGACGGGTCGGCGCCTACGATATTACGCTTTATCTGATAGACTTCGAGCAGTCGACGTTGGTTCCGATACCAGACCGGACTGCGCATGTGGACTCCCCGATCGGCGTGTCCACCCAGGGGACACTCGAAGGAACGGCATTCGTTGAAAGGCGCCTCGCCAGCGAGACGCACGGTACCGTCACCCGCGTGTGCGTTCCGATAGTCGAAGGATCGGACTACACGGGCGTCCTGGCGTTCCGCGTGGCAGGTAACCTCGACGCGGAGGTTCATGAGCGCAGCGAAGATCTCGGCATGGTGGCAGGAGCAGCGATTGCGGTAGCGGCCCGATACACAGACTTGTTCAATCTTGTGCGAAGGCGCAAAGCAATGAGCCTCCAAGCGAGCATCCAGTGGGATCTCCTGCCGCCACTTCGCCTGAAGACACCGACCGCTACGTCGAGCGGCGTACTGGAACCCGCATACGACGTAGGCGGCGACTTCTTCGACCATGCAGTCAACGGCCCCACCTTGGACGTCGCGATCATGGATGCGATGGGTCACGGGCTTCATTCGAGCATCGTGTCCTCGCTGGCTGCTGGCAGTTACCGACACGACCGCCGCGAAGGACAGCCTCTCAGCGTCATTCACCGTCAACTGGACCGCGTCATCGCCGACAACTTCCACGGAGAGGACTTCGTGACCGGCCAGCTCGCCAGACTCGACCTGGCATCAGGTCACCTTTCTTGGATCAACGCCGGTCACCCCCGACCGCTGCACGTCCGCAACGGGAAGGTCATCTCGACCCTGCCTTGCAGCCCTTCGCTTCCATGGGGATTGGGAAGCCCGCTCGCGCAAGAAGCAGTGATCGGTCTACGACCCGGAGATTCAGTCGTGTTCTACAGCGACGGGGTCGTCGAAGGCCGCCTTCGAGCCGGCGGTGAATCATTCGGGACTGACCGGCTCATCAGCATCATCGAAGGTTCGGCGGCATCGTCGATTCCGACTGATGCGATACTTCGTTTGGCTATCAAAGCCGTCCTCGACTACCAAGATCATCGCCTCCGCGACGATGCGACCATACTGTGGCTCACTTGGGTGCCCCGCACTGACGATTAGCGTTTAGTCCGTCGACGCTGTAGTGTGACGGAGGGGGCAGACGCCTGTCGTGGCGCGCGTTCGAAGGCAACCCCGAGGACGCGGATCGGCAGTGTAGCGCTCTTCGCTTCGATTGCCGGCGCGTCAATCGTATTGACGCCTACTGCGGCATCTGCGCAAACGACTACTACGTCGTCGACGTGGACGAGCCTCAATCCCAACCCGACAACCACGAACACGCCGTCCGGGCG
>JAJZDJ010000220.1 GCA_021828685.1 Actinomycetes bacterium
CCCGCCGGTATCCTCAGTGTCGTGGACAATCGCCCGGACGCGGATAACTACACCCACGGCCACTCCGAATCCGTCCTTGACAACCACAGGTGGCGCACGGCCGCGAACTCTGCGGCCTACCTCACTGGCAGGCTCCGCCCGGGGATGAGTCTTCTGGATGTCGGATGCGGTCCCGGGACTCTGACCGCTGACCTCGCATCGCTTGTTGCTCCGGGGCGCACGGTCGGCATCGACAGGGAACAGTCGGTCCTCGACGAGGCCGCAGCAGTCGCCCCTTCAGTCGACTTCAAGGAGGGCGACGTCTACCACCTCGCCTTCGACGACCGCTCCTTCGACGTCGTGCACGCCCATCAGGTGCTCCAACATCTGAGCCGCCCGCTCGATGCGCTCATCGAGATGCGAAGGGTCCTCAAACTGGGCGGCACCCTCGCGGTGCGAGACGCCGTCTACGGGTCGTTCGTCTGGTATCCCGACGACGAACGCTTGGACCGCTGGCGGGCGGTTTACCGCGCGGTCTGCGAACGAAACGGCGCCGACTGCGACGCGGGACGCAAGCTTCCAGCACTCGTGCGCGCCGCCGGGTTTCGCGATCTCGACGTTTCGAGCTCCACCTGGACGATGTCCGATCAGGCGGCCAGGGACTTCTGGGGCCTCACATGGGCTCGGCGCTGTCGGGAGTCGGCGTTCGGGGCTCAGGCCGTCGACTTCGGGATAGCAACGCGAAACGACCTCGATCAGATGCACGACGCTTGGCAGGACTGGGCGCAGTCCCCTGACGGCGTGTTCGTGGTTGTTCACGTCGAGGTCCTCGCTCGGCCGTAGATGCGAAGCGACCGATTCGACATCGTCGTCGTCGGCTCAGGGCCGGCGGGTTCCGCTGCGGCGATCACAGCCGCCAGGGCCGGGCGGCGGGTGGCTGTCATCGACAAGGCTACCTTTCCCCGGGACAAGTGCTGCGGTGACGGTCTGACTGCCGGGGCGCTGCGGGCGCTAGAGGAGCTCGGATTGTGCCCGGCGAACGTGAAATCGTGGGAGCCCGCAAGCCGGGCGGTGGTGGACGCGCCCGGGATGGACCTTCTAGAGCTTGATATGCCGGGAGACGGCCTGTTCGCCGTGACTGCCCGTCGCTACGACCTCGACTCTGCGCTCGTCGACCTCGCGCGCAGCTACGGCGCCACGGTCTTCGAAGGTCAGTCGGTCAGTGCCGTCAGGTCGTGTCTCGGCGGCTCAGGGGTCGAAGTCGAAAGCACGTCGGCGGTAGCCGGTGCATCCGGGGCCTCCGGCGTACCCGGGTTGAAGCTAACCGCCTCCTATGTGATCGCCTCCGACGGGGCGTGGTCGCCGGTGCGCAAGCTCCTCGGTCTCGCCGAGCCGGGATACCTGGGCGAGTGGCAGGCGGGCCGCGAGTACATCGCCGACGCCGGCCCTTTGTCCCGGGACCTATGGGTGTTCTTCGAGGCGGACATGCTGCCGGGCTACGCCTGGTCTTTTCCCCTCCCCGACGGGACGGTCAACGTCGGATACGGAGTGCTGCGCCGCCCCCGCTCGAGGTCAGCGTCCTCGCTGGCGTCACCGGGTAGTAGTGGGCACGGTGCGCTTCGCGGGCAGCGAATCGACTGGGCCGATAGGCCCCGGATCGCGGCCGTGCTCGGCCCCGCTGCCCGGCCTACCGGGCCGTGGAAATCCTGGCCGATACCCGCGCGTCTCGGCGGAACACCGCTCGCCGGGCTGGAAGGCAGGGTCCTATTCTGCGGTGACGCCGCCGGAGCGTGCGATCCCATGACGGGAGAAGGCATCGCGCAGGCCCTCGAGACCGCGGCTTTGGCCGTCGGCTGCGTCCTCCAGGCCGGTCCGTCGCGCCCGGACGCGGCAGCCCGGCGTTACAAGCGCCGCGTCCACCTCGGCATGCAGGTCGACCACACGCTTTCACGCGTTTGCTCAGAGGTTCTCACACACCCGCATGGGCCGGCAAAGGCGCTGTCAATGGTCCCTCGCAGACCGTCAGCTACTGGTCGATTCGCTCGCTGGATGTTCGAGGACTACCCGAGGGCGATCTTTCTCACACCGCATCGCTGGAGGCCGGGGACGCTCGGCCGGCCGGGAGCCTTTTCGGCACTGACGCCCGGAGCATTTCCACTCTGACGCCGGTTTGGATCACTGCACGCCACACGGCTACCGTATCCGCCTGTGTCTGAAATAGGTTTCGACGGAAAAGTTGCGATAGTTACCGGCGCCGGCGGAGGGCTCGGGCGCGAGCACGCCCTGCTTCTCGCCGCCCGAGGTGCGAGAGTGCTGGTCAATGACGTGGGTGGATCCGTCAATGGCGAGGGCTCCGACAAGGGACCTGCCGACCACGTCGTTGCGGAGATCGTCGGTGCCGGCGGTGAAGCCGTAGCTGACAGTCACAGTGTCGCGACCGCTGAAGGAGGCGCGGCTATTGTCGAGCATGCCGTCGACGCGTTTGGACGGATCGATATCGTTGTCAACAACGCCGGCATCCTGCGCGACAAAACTTTTCACAATCTGACACCAGAGCTGCTGGAACCAGTACTCGACGTGCACCTGAAGGGTGCGTTCTACGTGACGCAGCCGGCCTGGGTGAGGATGCGCGAGCAAGGCTACGGGCGAGTCATCAGCACGACGTCTCAATCCGGGGTCCTCGGCAACTTCGGCCAGGCGAACTACGGGGCGGCGAAGATGGGCCTCGTCGGCTTTACCCGGGTATTGGCACAAGAAGGCGCCAAGTACAACATCAAGGTCAACGCGATCGCACCACTCGCAAGGACGCGCATGACCGAGGATCTAATGGGAGACGCCGTCAAGAAGTTGCGTCCTGAACTGGTCTCACCGGTCGTGGCGTGGCTTGCAAGCGAGGAGTGCTCCGTCACCGGGGAGGTGTTCACCGTCGCCGCGGGACGCGTAGGGAGGTTCTTCGTGGGAATGACACCCGGCTACTTCAATCCGGCGCTCAGCGTCGAGGACGTGCGCGACCATCTCGACGAGATCCGCGACGAGACCGGATACCTCGTACCGGCGAACGCTGGTGAGGAGACGAAGTTCCTCTTCGACATGGTTTCCAGCTTCGAAGCGGGGTGAGGGACCAGGGGCGGGTTGGGTTCTACGAGCCGAATTCGTCCGTGTCGTCCTTCAGCGCTTGTAGTAGTACCGACGGTGCTACCATGTGGGTGTGGCCGTGGTGAAGCGATCCGTCTCCGCCGAGCGCGATGACCGGATCATGTGGTCACTGCATCGCGCTGCCCTCCGACGAGGCTTGCCCCCAACGGTGCCGGCCGCTGTGCTCGCCGAGAGCTGGCGAGGCGGTCCGCAAGCGAAGCTGTCCAGGCTGTTGAAGGGCTGTGACGTCGAGGATCTCACCAAGACCCAGGCCCGAGCAGTCGGCGCCCTGGCCGCTCGGGCCCGCCACGATGACATCGTCGATGTGACGACGACCGGGTGAAGCCGAAGAGTGACATCCCTATTCCCGCCCTCAGTCGGACGGGACATTAGGCGCCTGCGCTGAACACGTCGCTCAGCAGGGATGGCACTGCGACGTCAAGCTGATCGAAGGTGGCGCTCGTCGGGTCGCGGTCCGGCCTCCAGCGCAGAAACCGGGCTGTGTGGCGAAGCCGGCCGCCTTGAAGCTGCTCGAACTCCGCCTCGACGACCAGATCCGGCCGTAGCGCCTCGAAACTCGTGTCCTTGCCGGCGTTCCATCTGCTCGCCGGCGCGGCCGGACGCGAACGTCCGCCTTGCAATTGGCCGCCCCCGCCGCCCTCGCCGACCGCATCGTGAGCAGAACCGCCAAGGACCCACTGATGGCAGCCCGGGTTCGTGTACGGCGCCAGGTAGGCCACCAGACTGCGCCGTTGTGTGACAGGGAACGATCCGATCACTCCTACTGGCCGCAGGTTGTCCCCGTCGTAAAGGCCGAGCATCAACGAACCCACCATCGACGTGTCGGCTCGGTACCAACGGAAACCCCCAACGACGAACTCACCGCTGCGGCGGTGCTTCACTTTGATCATCTCCCGCTTCGAAGGAAGGTACTTGAGCGTCACGGATTTCGCTACCACACCATCGAGACCGGCCCCTTCGAAACGGACGAACCAGTCGCGCGCCACGGCCGGGTCGTTTGTCGTCGGGGTGACCTTGACCGACTCAGCCCGCCCCCCGGCGACCTCCTCGAGCGCCCGGCGCCGCTCAGCGAACGGCCTGCCGGTCAACTCGGCGTCGCCCAAAGCCAGCGCGTCGAAACCCACGAAACTGGCAGGGCAGGTCCGGGCGAGCATCTCCACCCTCGACTGAGCCGGATGGATGCGCTCGGAGAGCGCGTCGAAGTCCAGGCCGTCCGGCCCCGCTACCACGATCTCCCCGTCGATGACGCAGCGCTCCGGGAGGTGGTCCCTGATAGCCGAGACGACCTCCGGAAAGTAGCGGGTAAGGGACCGACAGTTGCGGCTTTGCAACTCGACCTCTCCCCCATCTCGGAAAACGATGCAACGAAAGCCGTCCCATTTCGGCTCGAACACGAACTGCTCGCCGTGCGTTGCCTGCTCCAGCTGGTCCCATGTCATTGCTTTCGCAAGCATCGGTTCTACGGGAGGCATGACGGGCAGGTCCATGACGGCACAGACTAGGTGTTTACGAGCCTCGGTGGCCGGGAGCAAAGGTGCTACCTGTTGACGACTGTGCGATCCCGTGCGTCAACTGATTTTCGGGTGCTTCGCGTGATCCGGCGGGTGTCAGCGGGTACAAACCTACGGTGCCCTTCGAAAGGGAGGCACCACCTGCGGTAAAAACCGCATCCCACCCGTGGAGGTCAATTATGCCCGATGCTACTGTCCTGCTAAGCGAGGACCACAAAGCGGTCAGCGCTTTGTTTTCCAAAGTGGAGGGCCAGCGCCACCCTGATCCAGCGACAGTCGACAAGATCGTAAAAGAGCTCTCGATCCACGACGCGATCGAGAAGGAGTACCTCTATCCCCTAGTCACAGACAAGCTCGC
>JAJZDJ010000023.1 GCA_021828685.1 Actinomycetes bacterium
ACGAGTACTACGGGTGGATGTTCGAGAACTCTGTTCCCGGCCTGCCCGAGGCCGCCGCCGAAGAAGGTTTGACGCCGCTCGGCTTCATGCGCCGTTACGGGGCATTCGAGATTTCGAAAGGACGTGGTCCGGTCTACTCCGAGGAAGTCCCCTCAGAGGAGTTGTCCGACGTGGTGGTTGGCCCGTTCGGTCGTGTGTACTCCGCGACACCAAAGCCTGCCGACTCCAATATCGTGCCGATGGGAAGTCCGCCGCCTGACGCCTCCGGGCGACGCGCAGCGGGTGTAATGGTTGACGGGACCATCCGTCGAGGGTTGCCGACCCCATCGGGACGTTTGGAGTTCTACTCGTCGACGATTGCAGGCTGGGGTTGGCCGGAGCACGCTACGCCCGGCTACATCAAGTCCCACGTGCACCCCGACAATCTCGACGAGGACGAGATGGTGCTGCTCTCCACCTTCAGGTTGCCTACCCAGATCCACACCCGTTCGGCCAACAGTAAATGGCTCGACGAACTGTCCCACACGAACCCGGTTTGGATACACCCGACGGATGCTGCGCGCCTCGGGATATCCGAGACCGGCGACCTGGTTCGTGTCAGCACCCATATCGGCTATTTCGTAGCGAAAGCGTGGATCACCGAAGGCATCCGACCGGGTGTCGTCGCCTGCAGCCATCACATGGGCCGCTGGAAGCTGGTCGGACACGACGACGTCCGATCCGGGGGAATGATGGCGACCGTAGATCTCGGCCACGACGGTTCGGACTGGAGCCTGACTCAGCGCAAGGCCGTCGCCCCCTACGAGTCGTCGGACCCCGACACGATGCGGATCTGGTGGTCCGACACCGGGGTACACCAGAACCTCACCTTCGAAGTGCATCCGGACCCGATATCGGGAATGCACTGCTGGCATCAGGCCGTGCGGGTGACCAGAGCAGCGCCAGGCGACAGGCACGGCGACATCGCGGTAGACACGGCGAAATCACGCGCCGCATATTATGAGTGGCTCACAATGGCTCGGCCGGCCGGAAGCCACTCCCCTGACGGTACCCGCCGCCCGGCGTGGCTGATGAGACCCCTCAAACCGTCGTCCGACACGTTCGTCCTGCGATCACGTGGCAAGTGACCCGGGCACCTCGGACCCGCTCTCCTCTATAGGGCCGCCCGTCGACGGCGACTCCGGACGATGGGAGCTTCTGCGAGCGTTGGGTGCGGTATGCCTGCAGCCGCCGCCCGCTTCAGACCCGCTCTGCGACGCCCTCGGCATCGCAAGGTGGGCTAGCGCAGAGCACACTGCTGTGTTCCTCCTCGATCTGTCACCGCACTCGTCGATCTACTTGGGAGCCGAAGGCGGAATCGGCGGGATTGCGGCAGAGACAGCAGCGGGCATATGGCGCACTCTTGGCCTCGAGTCGCCCGGCGAGGCAGACCATCTAGCCACTTTGCTAGCCCTCTACACCCATCTCGGGGAGAGCGTCGGCTCCTGCCAGACCGAAGCGGCCAAACTGCGCCTCGAGCACGCCCGCCAGGTACTCTTGTGGGAGCACTTGTGGAGCTGGGTTCCCGCCTACCTTGAGGCGCTGGCCGGTCAGCCGGCGTGCCCTGCGGCCGCAATACAGTGGGCTGCAGTCCTGTCGTCAGCCCTCGACCGAGAAGCGCGCTGGAGCGAACCACCACAGGTGTTGCCGTCCGTGCTTGGCGACGCACCACCGCCACTTGGCGAAGACCCTTCCGTAGACGATCTAGTCAAGTCGGTTGCCACTCCTGTTTCCAGCGGCTTCATCCTCACCTTCTCCGACCTGACACGTTGCGCCTCAACGGCGGGCGTGGGACTCCGGCGTGGCGAACGGCGCTTCGCCTTGCGAGCGATGCTCGAACAGGATCCGGCTTCCACCCTGTCGTGGTTGTCGTCACACGCCCGGCGTTGGGAGGACTGGTTCTCGGCGAGAGCGCAAGCGAAGCACCCCGGCGTGCTCATATTCGAATGGTGGGCGCAGCGCGCCGGCCATACTGCCCGCCTCTTGCGATCACTTCTCTGACGGACCCGCTCGCCAAGTAGCATCGGCTGGGCGTTTCATCGCCGAAGGAAGGCGACAGAATCAGGTGCGAGCGTTCGCTCGATGACCAGCCGTCGACTTTTACACCAGAGGATGGACGCTACCGTCTCCGGCGTCCCAGCCGCGAGAACCTTGAGATGGAGGAAGCCATGGAAGATAACCACGATGGATACCGCTCTATTCGCCTCGAGCAATCAGGCGAAGTCCTGACGGTCATCATGGCGCGACCGGAAAGGCGCAACGCGGTGGACGGGACCATGTCGGACGAGCTCGCCCGGGCATTCGAATACTTCGAAGATTCCAACGAACTGTCTGCGGCCGTTCTCTACGGCGACGGAGGGACCTTCTGTGCGGGAGCCGACCTCAAAGCGATCGGAACTCCTCGCGAGAACCGGGTCACTTCGAGGGGACATGGACCAATGGGACCGACGCGTATGACACTCTCCAAACCGGTCATCGCCGCTGTCGAAGGCTACGCCGTCGCGGGCGGTCTCGAGCTTGCTATCTGGTGTGATCTCCGGGTCGTCGCCGATGACGCTGTATTCGGCGTTTTCTGCCGCCGGTGGGGCGTGCCGCTCGTCGACGGAGGCAGCGTCCGGCTTCCGCGTCTGATCGGCACCAGCCGCGCTCTTGACATGATCCTTACCGGCAGGCCCGTCGGTGCTGCAGAAGCGGCTGAATTCGGACTTGCCAACCGAGTCGTGGCGCCAGGCCTGGCTCGCCAGGAAGCGGAGGCTCTGGCCTCGGCACTCTGTGCGTTCCCTCAACGCTGCCTCCGCAACGACTTGCGCTCCGTGCATTACGAGCATGGTCGTGACGAGGCCGATGCTATGACCTTCGAGCTATTGGTAGGCCGTGAATCTCTCGCCGCTGGGGCGGCCGACGGCGTGGCGCGCTTCGCTGCAGGAGCCGGCCGTCACGGCTCGTAGCGACGGGCGTCTGGTCAACAGACCCCGGCAATCGCCCACTTCGGCCGTAAAAGCCCGGGTGAGCACCTGCTGATATGCTCCCGATGCAGACGCGAGTCCGCGGACGCAAATGATCCACTCTTGTGTCTATTTGGTGATATCATGAGTCGATTACTTCCCCGACTACACAGGAGTCACCTTGGCAGCCAAACTCGTAGTGACCGCCAGCAAAGGCGGCAGCCGCATATCTCTCGTAGGTACTAGCGGAACAGAGCTACTTGGATCAAAGACCTTTGACGAGCCTCGCGCTAAGGGCGCGACACTGAGATCGCTCAAGAGCCTTCTCGGTGAGGACATCGTCGTCGAAGACCACACGCTCTCCGATGGACGTGCAAGCCGACTGGCTAAAGGTTCCCCAGTGGCGCCTTCGGCGCCAGTTGTCGTCGAGGAAGCCCCACAGCCCAAGGCTCGAGTCCGAGCAAAGTCCGCAACCAAGGCTCCAGCGAAGACATCCCCCAAGGCAGCAGCCAAGGCTCCGGCGAAGCCGGCCGGCCGTTCACGCAAACAAGCCGCCAAATAGCCACCGGATAGCCGTCGCCTAGCGACGGGGTTCCGTCGGAACCAGCGATCAAGCAAGTATCACGACAGGCCAAACCTTTAAGGTTTGGCCTGTCGTATTCTCGCGCGTCGTCATGGCTACGCTCGGTGTCCGTGCCAGTTGAGTTCGTCCCTCCAGACTTCGCAGTGCCTATGAGTGCCGTCTTAGGTGACCTTCGCTTGGCGCCGCTCGGACCTGAGCACAACGCCGCCGACTACGCCGCGTGGACGTCGAGCATCGACCACATTCGGGCGACACCTGGATGCCGCTTGCTGAGGCCCTTCGTGGCTGGCTTGGCTCCGAGTGGCCGTTTTCACACTATCGACTACCGGGAGCCTTAGCGCAATGCGAAAGATCGTCTGGACGATGTCGGTGTCGGTCGACGGCTACATGGAAGGCCCGAACCACGACATCAGCTGGCACAAAGTTGACGAAGAGGTCCATCAGCACATGAACGACTGGATCGGCGCTGCAAGCCTCCTTCTCGAAGGACGGGTGACTTACGAGCTCATGGCGGACTTCTGGCCTACCGCCGACATGGACCCCGACGCCCCGCCGACGATGGCCGAGTTCGCTGAACTTTGGCGGTCCATTCCGAAGATCGTCTACTCACGCACCTTGCAGCGCGCCGAATGGAACGCCACCATCGCACGCAACGTCGTGCCTGCGGAGATACTCGCACTCAAAGCTCAGGCCGGCGGACCCGTGGTCCTCGGCGGCTCCAAGCTTGGCTCCGAGTTCGCCCGCCACGACCTGATCGACGAATACCGCCTATACGTACACCCGGTCGTGATCGGCCGTGGCACACCCGCCTTGACGCCCTCGAACGCACACGTCCCACTCAACCTCGCCGAAATCCAGCGCTTCGGCAGCGGCGTGGTTCTATTGAGATATGAAGCGCACCACGGCACAGGACGCACCGCTGCCGACTAGATCAGATCATTGGACTGACTTCGTCTGCCCCCCGTCGACAACGACGTGGGTCGCATTGATCCCCATCGCGGCAGGGCTGGATATGAAAGCAACCACCTGCGCTACCTCTCGCGCCGTCACGAGACGACGGAACGGGAACTGGCGCACAAGGCTCTTCCAAAGCTCTGGATCAGAGGCCCTTACCCGGTCCCAACTGCCTCCCTCCCAGAAGGTCGCACCGGGGGAGACCACGTTCGCTCGGATCCCCTGACGTCCGAGGGTTTGCGCCAGTTCGTTGGCGAGGACGCGCTGTGCGGCTTTTGCAGGTCCGTATCCCGATGGCCGGGCACCGGGGCGTCCGAACCACTGGACGCTCGCCGTGGAACCTATGAACACGATACTTCCGGCGTCACTCGCCTCCAGCGCGTCCAGCGCAGCGTCGACCACGCGGACGGGCGCAAGAAGGTCAGTGGTGAGAGTCCTCATCCAGCCTTCCTCACCGACGCCGGAGAAGCCGCTCGCGCAATGCACGTAGATGTCTAGGCCGCCAAAGGCGCCTACCGTTTCTTCCACGAAAGCTTTCGTATCCGACGCGTCGGTTAGGTCCGTCCTGCGGGCGAAGACACTCCCAGGAGTACCAAGGCGTTCGAGGTATCGGCGAGCGTCGCCCAAGGCATCGGCGGTTCTGCCACACACAGACACGGAAGACCCCTCTTCCAAGAAGACTTCCGCTATGGCGAGCCCAATGCCACGAGTCGCGCCCGCCACCATGACCTTCCGGCCTTCTAGTCCGAGCTTCATGAGCCTAGCCTTCCTTTTCTCCTCCAGTATGGCCCGCGTGCGTTGACTGCGAGTCTCGACAGTCCTTCGTCGGGGCGCGCCTATCCGGCACGATGCTGGGAGACAGATAATATTTGGTATCTGTAGTAATACTGCAGCTGTCAGGTGCAAACGCCGACACGGTCAGAAATGAATCGCCAGGTTTTGCTCGTCGTGACCTGCGACGATGGTCACGTGGCGGCGTCTAGTCGTCTTGTCGGCCGATGAAGTCGGCCATTCCGGGGACGGTGAACGCGACCAAGCCGTGTTCGGGCGCGTAGACAAGTCCCTTGTGGATCAGCCTCGCCCGGATCGGCCCATCGCGATGTCAGTGCCCAAGGCAAGCCCGCCGCTCGGATCGGTACGAATCGAGAACGACTTGAACGTTGCCAGGGCAGCTCGCAGTCGGTCCCCCCTCCCCACGATCCGGTCACCTGTCTCAGCGACTGGTTCAGGCTACGGGCCACCATTTCGCGAAACGTGGAGAGCGATCGTCGTGTAGGCGGTCGGGCCACCGTTGCGCTGGTGGGAGGTCAGGTAATGGGCCCATACCAGCACGTCCAAGAGGCGACCACCATCAACACACCCGCCCTGACCCGATCCGGTGATGGGACCCTGTCCCCGGTCAGACCGGAGCGTCGGGCGCGTTCTCCAACGCCACCTGCCACGATCGACACCCGCGCCTTGAGCGGCGGCCGCTTGAGGAGGAAACGAAGCGTCGGTGACGCTCGGCGACGCAGGCCCTCTCATCGCGATCATTGACGCCGACGAGCCCGACCATGCTTCGTGCTTGGATGCGCTCGATCAGCTGTCACTGCCGCTCAACACGACGTGGCCAGTGTTCACCGAAGCGATGGACCTTGTCGCTCGGGCTGGCGGCATCCGAGTTCAACGAGCTCTTTGGCGCCTCGTGTCGACTGACCGACTCGTCGTCGCAGACCTGTCACCATCCGCCGTCGAGCGAAGCGCCTGGTTGATGGACCAGTACGCGGATCGGCCGATGGACCTGGCGGACGCCAGCGTCGTTGCGCTGGCAGAAGGACGCGGCGATCGGCGGATATTCACCCTCGGCACCGACTTTCAGATCTGCCGGCTTCGGGGGCGGCAACGTTTTGAGACGATCCCAAAGCTGTGATCCAGGTCGCCGCTGATTTTGTTGCAGCTACCGCTTCTCGGATGGGCTCGCCGAGCCAACTCGACTCGGCTCACCTACGACGAAGCGACTGCACATCTCGACGGAGCTCTTCGAGCGGGACGGTGATGAAATGTTCACGCATATCGGCAACCCGATCGATCACCTGGCTGAGCTCATCCGTGGGTGTCCGCCAGCGTTGGCCCCCCAGGTGCCCCCAAGAGCGGGTTACGAGAGAGGGAGTACGTAGCCGGCGCGTGATGCGATTTCGACCACGAACGTGTCGAGGTGGGGATCGTCGGGGGCATGGGGGTAGGCGGCGACGAAGGCGTCCACTACCTCTCGCGCCGTGGTGAATCCGGTGTGCGGCCAAATGGCGATCAGATCGGCGACATCGTTGGCCTGGGCTCGGTACAGCTTCATGACGAAGACGTCCCGCAGCGATGCCCCGAGCACGAGCAGTCGTGGATGTTCCAACAGGACGTCGCAAGCGTCGAGTTCGAACGTGGCTGGGACGAACATGGCCGCCCTGGCGTTGAGCCAATCCGGGTCGAGACCGCGATCGGCAGCGACCTCTTCGACGGCGGCCTGCAGTTCGGGGTCGATGTGTCGGGTGCTGTCGACATCCTCGGTGCTGTCTCGCAGTCCGTGCCAGGCCAGTAGCGATCCGCCCACGATCACCACGACATGGTGCGACCCGTTGGAGGGGAGGCGGGCGGTCAGGTCGGCGAACAGAGAGCGGATCTCGTCTCCGTTGAGGGGCCGGGCGGCCATCAGTTCTGCCGCCACAGAGTCGCCGCCGGTATGAAGATCTTGCGGGCGGCGAACTGGGGCGGCGTCGAAGTCGCAGCGGCCGCTCGCATTCGGGGCGTACCGATGCTCTCCCACGGGTCTATCAAGGATCGGATCCGTCTGGTCCACGCCGGCCGGGCAACGCCGCTGTCGTCAGAGATCTTCTCCGCCATGCCAGCCAGCAGGTTGTCGAAGAAGTCCGATCCTGATCCCTGCGGTTTGGTGGCAATAGCCGCGATCGCGTCTTGAGGTCGCCGCGTCAGATAGTCGACAAATGAGCGCAGCCGGGTCCAATCCGGTTGAACCTCACCGGCCAGGTCCAGGTGCCAGGCGTTGGCCAAGGCGGCGAGCTCAGAGGTCGGTATCGCCCGGCGGCGGCCTAACTCAAGGTCTTCACCCAGCGCGTTTAGCAACTTGCGGAGTGTGCTCGTGGTCGGGTCGATGTGACCGCGCTCGATACGACAGATAGTCGTGTAGGAGACATCCGATCGGTTGGCCAAAGCCCGAAGCGATAGGCCGGCGTCCCGCCTCGCTTCGTGGATCAACGTTGCCGCACGGGTCATCGTGTTAGTGTATACGCTAACAGCACACTTGGTCGACCGTTGAGCGTCGATGACCGACGAGGTTGGCGGCGACCGCGGTGATCGGGATCCGGCTGCGTCGATATCCGCGTCAGTCAGCACTTCCCGGTCTGCATCCCGCGCGACGCTGCCACACCAGGCCATCATGATGGAAGATGTAACATGCTGGTGTCTCGGCCGCAATACAACCATGGATCAGCCCCACGGTTCCAGTCTCAACCCCGAGTTACGTGATACAATAGCGGGGTAGTAATGTGCCCGCGTGGAGATCCTAGGCAGTGCTCGCCGCCATGGGCTCGGAATTTTTCTTATCGGCCCCGACCCATCGGGCCGTCTGCTTGAAATTCTTGCTCACCGAACGCCCGATGAGCGGCGTGTTCCACGCCATGCCACTGACCCCAAAGTGCCGGAAGCGATACCTGCCATGACGACGAGAAGACCTTCTCTGGCCGAGCGCCTAGCACCCATGTCGATCGCGGAGATTGAGTCCATGACCGACGATGAGGCCGCCCATCTGATGGGGGCGTCTCCGGCCGAGATCGCTGCGGCCGTCGCTGCAGGCCAGGAGTGGAGCTGGAGGGAAGCGGCCAAGGTCGCCACTGACGAGTGGCACGATCGGCTGGCAGTCGACATCGAGGCGGGGAGCGCCAGCGTCCAAGCCGAAGGTCCCGCGCTTGAGCGCTTCCGCCGACTGGCCGCCGATGAAAGCGCTCGCCGCTCTGGCGGGCGGCCACGACTCGGTAACGGGCACTCGGTGCAGATCCGGGCCCGAGTCTCACCCGACCTGGCCCGCTCCCTCGAAAACGCCGAGGCGCGCACCGGCCGGCCCCGTTCACAGATCGTGCGCGACGCACTAGAGGCGTAACTGGCCCCCTGAATCGGCGGGCCACTTCCCCGGAAGCAGACCGCCACGTCGCATATAGGCTGGAGTCCAATAATTTGCTCTAAAATCTAGATCGTCGACGGGTACCCGCCGTGCCGTGCGGATCTTGGCCACGTCGATCTTGCAGTCTCGGATCAAGGCGTGGACGGTCGACTCGCCCAGGCCCAGAGAGGCCGCCGCCTGGGCGACCGTGAGCAGCCTGGGGGCGATCGGAGGCTGGAGGGTCGGCCGGGCCGCTGCCCGGCAGAGGGCAGCGAGTTCGGATGTCCCCGGCGTGGCGGTGGATGTCAGCAGTGGATGTCGCGATCAGCCCGGACGCAACGCCCGTGACCCACCGGCGACCACGAAAGCGCCCCCTACCAGGACCTTCGTGTGTCGTGGGCCGAGGCGGATTCGAACCACCGTAGGCTATGCCGGCAGATTTACAGTCTGCTCCCTTTGGCCACTCGGGCACCGACCCAGCAGCTGGATCATAGCCGAAATGCATACTTGCCGCCAAGCCCCGAGAGCGAGCATCCGCGGCCTAGCGCTCGGCGCCGCTCCGCACCATTATGGTGACATGTACAAAGAGATCCTCTACTCCGTCGAAGACCCCGTCGCCACTGTCACCCTCAACCGTCCTCAGTCGCTCAACGCATGGACGCAGCGCATGGCGGCCGAGTTCCGCCACGCGATCTACCAGGCTGAACACGACCCGGCCGTCGTCGGGATCATCGTCACTGGCGCCGGGCGGGCGTTCTGCGCCGGCGCCGATATGCGCAACCTGACCACCCTTTCGGCCGGAGGGTCTGTCGAGACCGACAACGCAGACGTGGCGGTCGCGGAATGGGAGTTCCCGGAAGACTTCAGCGGCGCCTACACCTGGCTGATGGCGCTTCGCAAACCGGTCGTCGCCGCCATAAACGGTCCGATCGCCGGGATGGCCGTGCCGATCGCAATGTCGTGCGACATCCGCTTCATGGCTTCCGACGCACCTCTCGTGACGGCATTCGCCGAGCGCGGCCTCATCGCCGAGTGGGGCTTGTCCTGGCTTTTGACCCGGCAAGTCGGCACAGGGCACGCCCTCGACCTGCTTTTTTCGTCGCGGCGCGTGTCTGGCACTGAGGCCGCCGCCATGGGTCTGGTACAGAAAGCGCTTCCCGCCGACCAGGTACTTGCCCATGCTGTCGATTACATAAAAGGTCTGGCGGCGAGGTGCTCGCCGACTTCGCTCGCCCTGATGAAAAGGCAAGTTTACAGCCAACTGACATCGTCGCTCGGCGACGCGGAAAGGGACGCTCTACGTCTAATGGCTGAGAGCTTCGGACGTCCCGACTTCAAGGAGGGCGTCTCGTCCTTCGTGGAGAAACGCTCGCCGCGATTCGAGCGGCTCAGCTAGAGCCGAGCCGGGCCTTTTGCACTTTGCCCATGGCGTTTCGCGGAAGCTCGGAGCGTAGCTCGACACGCCTCGGCCGTTTGTGGACGGCGAGGTGCTCTCCGGCAAACACCGACAGCTCCTGGCCGGTGACCCCGTCGTCGGCGACCACGTACGCGACGACCACTTGGCCGAGGTCGTCGTCTTTTTCCCCGACAACTGCCGCTTCCCTTACACCGGGGTGCGCGAGGAGAGCCGCCTCGACTTCACCGGCGCCGATGCGGTATCCGCCGGACTTGATCAGGTCAACCGATTTCCGTCCTACTATCCGGTGCCATCCATCTGCGTCGATCGACGCCACGTCGCCGGTGGCGAACCATCCGTCGTCGCTCTGCGCCGCCGCCGTTGCTTCGGGGAGGTTCCGGTATCCGCTCATCACTGTCGGCGTGAGAACCTCGAGCTCGCCGACAGCTTCCCCGTCGTTGACCATCACTGCGCCTTCGTCGTCACGCAGGCGTGTGGACACTCCAGGCAACGCGGCACCTACCCATCCGGCGCGGCGTTCGCCTCGGGCCCGGCCGCTGACCGTGATGAGCGTCTCGGTCATCCCGTAGCGTTCGACTGGACCCTGCCCGCAATACGCCTCGAGTTTCTCGAAGATGGGCGCGGGCAGACCAGCACTTCCCGACACCAAGAGCCGGGCGCCACGAAGCGCCGTGGCAGCGGCCGTATCTGCAGCTATTCGCGACCACACGGTCGGAACCCCGAAGTACACGTCCGCGTCGGCTGCGGCGTACGCGTCGGGAGTCGGACGGCCTGTGTGCACCACCGGACTGCCTACCCGTAGAGGCCCGAGGATACCAAGAACCAGGCCGTGCACGTGGAAAAGAGGCAGCCCATGTGCAAGAACGTCCTCGGGTGTCCACTCCCACGCCTCGGCGAGCATGTCCAGATCCAAGGCGATGGCGCGGGCGCTGAGTTGGACGCCCTTGGGCAGGCCGGTCGTTCCGCTCGTGTAGAGGATCATCGCGATGCGCTCGTCGATTAGGGCATGACGCGGCGCGAAATCGGCGCGCTCGGTGACGTCGATCGGCAGCTCAGCCGTGTTCAGTACGGCCGCGGCACCACTGTCACTGCGAATGTGGCCGAGTTCCAACGGTCCCGCGTCGGGGGCGATCGGCACGACGGGTACGCCGGCCATCAGGGCGCCGACGATCGCCACGACTGTCTCCAGGCTCGCGTCGGCGTGAACGGCGACCACCGGTGCCCCCTCGATGCGCGCTGCGACGGCCCCGGCCGCGCCGGCCAGCTCGGCTAGATGCATGGGTCGACCGCAAACGGTCACCGCCGGGCGGCGCCCCTGAACTGCCGCGCTTCCACCAGCGCGTCCGGGGTCTCGTCGGCCGGAAAGTGCGGGTATGAGGTCCACGCCAGGACTGTAGGCGCTGCCTCGATTAGCGTTGAGTCATGCCCACCTTCGACATCGTGTCCCAGGTCGACATGCAGGAAGTTCGAAATGCTGTCGATCAAGCGCAACGAGAGCTGTCGACGCGCTTCGACTTCAAAGGCACCGACTCCTCCGTGGAGCTTTCCGGGATGGAGCTCCGGCTTCACTCCTCGACCGAGGACCGGCTCCGAGCTGTACTGCAGGTCGTCGAGGAGAAGCTGGTAAAGCGGCAGGTCTCGCTGAAATGCCTCGACGCCCAGAAAGTCGAGGAAGCCTCCAAGGGCACGGCCCGCCAGACGATCACCATCAAGTCAGGATTGTCGCCCGAGAATGCCAAGACGATAAACCGCTGGATCAAAGACAACGCCGCGAAAGGCACGTCGTCGAGCACGCAGGGCGAGCAGGTTCGGGTGACCGCGAAGAAACGCGACGACCTTCAAGCTGTGATAGCCGGGTTGAAAGCCGAGGATTTCCCGGTTCCCCTGCAGTTCGAGAACTTCCGAGACTGAAGTAAAGGGGCGACCTTCGGGTTATGAGCTGCATTAACGCCATATTGATCCGTGTTAGGCCGTGCTAAATTTTGCCTCTGACCTGCGCTTCCGCGATATCGATATATCGGCGAATGCCGGTCCGTCACGGCCTTTTCTACCGCGTCCGGTAGCAGACCCGGTAGAAGAATCGGCGCCAAATCACACAGGCACGATGACCGCACCAAGTTGCTCGGCGATCTGCTCCGCGAGAAGGCGCCCGTCGCCGGTCGTGAGGTCGGCGTAATGGGGATCGCCAGGGTGCCACGCGCCAGAATTAGTCGGGACTCGATCACCGAAGAGAACGAACACATCGCTCGCGACAGCAAGTAGGTCACCGAGTAGGAGCGAGTCATCTCGGGCGAGCTCAGCGATCCTTGACTGCCAGAGGATGCCCGCTGGCTCCACTCGACCGATCTTTCGACCATGCAAGGCGACGGCCCATTCTCGGGTGCAGGCATAGTGCTCGGGAGTCGTTGCGACAAGCTGTACCCGATTCATGCCAACTCGCGCTAGCCCGCTGTCGGTCAGGTCGATAAGAGGAAGCGACGAAGGCGTGGTGAGAGCTACAAGTCCGCGGGGAGCAAGATCCAGAGGCTCAGACACGACCCTTGGGATGTTCGCATGAACATCGTGGAAGCACGTCTCGAGCAACGCCACCGTCTGAGTTTCCGCCCCGTACAGCGTCGACAGCGTCCCGCCCTCTTCCACTAGTGGCGAGAATCGGGAGTTCCCCACCCCGGACGGGTTGAACAGGTTCGGCCAGTGGGCCCGACGGTAAGCCGCATGGAAGGCGAAGTCCGCTCGGAGAGGGGCAAGTTTGAGCCGACGAAGATCAACCTGCCCAACGTCGGGGACTGGACACATGGCCGGGTTCAAGCATCCCGGCGCTGTCATGCCGCGGTGGCCGCCCGCTGTTGCGCCGCTGCTGCCACGCGTTCCGGTTCTCGGGCGAGCAGCTCAGCCGGGATTCGGCCCCCGACCCAGGCGGAGGGGGTGGCAAACCAGGCCCACAGCGCCCATCCGTCCTCTCCCGCTTCCCGAAGAACGCGGATCGGCTCCTGGGCCTGGCGCAACGGCTCGAGCTCATCGTCCAAGAGGAAGCCAGGAACGAGCGACTCTCCCTCGACAGTCACAGTAAATATGCGGTGAGCCTTGCGATGCCGAGAGACCCATTGGCGAGCGTTGGTGGCATTGGTGCCCCGACCATCAGCGATCGCTGAGATAGACCACGCACCTTCGCGAAGTAGAGAAGCGCGCAACGTCGCGAGCCGCCGTGCCTGCTCGACCGTCGCGTAAGGAACAGGATCAAGCTCACCAAGCGATGGGCCTAGCACTCTGGCCAGCTCTATCCGGGCTCCAGGAGCCCGTCGTAGCTGCATCGAGGCAGCTTGAAGCAGGCGGTAGACCATGCTGACAACCTCAGCCTCCGATATTGAAGCGTCCTCCGCGACGTCTTCTAGAGCCCTCAGAAGAAACAGAGCAAGCCGTTGCCGCTCCGGTGACAGGTCCCCCAGAGCGGTGATCGCTTCGTAGCTCTTCCCAGCTCCAGGTGCGAGTCGAACCGTCGAACGGTGCTCGACTTCCGAGCGTGAAGGTGTCCCTGTCTTTGGCACCACTCCTCCTTTTTTGTCACTATTGTAACATTACTATCGATAGCGTGACAAGTGTGACACAAGCGGTGGCCGACCTCGAGCGGCGGGTTTTAGTCAGTCGCGTAGGGTCCAGTTTGGCCTGCGCTTCAGCGGTGATCAGAAGTACGCGCTAGCTGATAGAGTAGCGAGAGGAGTCGAGAGGAGTCATCGTGAGAGTTCAAGAGGTACTTAGGGGGGCCGGACTCGAAGACGCGGAGGAGGCGATCGCCGCCGCCATCGCCGACGGCGTCACGGCCATGGCTGCGCTGCTGGACGCCCCTCGGCGGTGGTCAAGCCCAGAACGGGCGCTGCTTGAAAGCGGCGGATTCGATGTCTCACCCACCACGACTACGGAGCGCGAGTTGTGGCTCACCGAACTCGCCGCGAACTATGCGCGTCTCGTGGCGACGTCTTTGTCGGTGCCGGAAGCGGCTCGGCTCCTCGCGGTCGACGTCTCACGGGTGCGGCAACGCTTGACCGACGGCACGCTCTTTGGTTTCAAGATCCGACGACAATGGCGTTTACCCTCATGGCAATTCGTTAGCGATCGGGAGGTACCCGGTCTCGCCGACGTTCTCCCTGGGCTGCCGATCAAAGACCCGCAGTCCGTCACGGAATTCTTTACTACGCCTAACATCGACCTTAGCACCGACGGCGAACCGCTTGCACCGTTGCAGTGGCTTCGCGCTGGCCGCTCCCCCGCTCGTGTCCGCAACCTAGTTGAGTCGCTCACGACTGTGTGACTTGCGGTGCCGAAATTTCCTGAGCCCAATCCCGATTGGTTGTTAGCGATCGGCCCGGAGATCGTCACGGTTTCCCAAGGTTCCGAGTGGTGGAGAATCTACTTCGCCGGCGGCGCGCACCCAACAACTTGGAACTCGTTCCGCAACTTCGGTCCGGTTCTGACAGCGAGGTTTGATCACCACTTCCCGCCCCCGGCCGTGCAAGCGCGGAGTGTCCTTTATGCGGCGAGCGCGGGTACGGTGTGTGTTGCAGAGGTGTTCCAAGACACGCGCCGGATTCACTTCGAACGAGAACCTCGGTTGGCCGCGTTTAAGCTCGTGCGCGATGTCAATCTGCTGGACATGACGGACTTGTGGCCGACACGCGCGGGCGCTTCCCAGTCCGTTGCGTGCGGGCCGCGATCACGAGCCCAGCGATGGGCTTGCACAATAGCGAACATCTTCGATGTGGAGGGAATCCTTTACCGCTCGTCGATGCATGGCGGCGACCGAGCCATCGCCCTATGGGACTGCCGCGACGTGCTGCCGCCTGTCCCCGACTTCGACGAACAGCTCGCCGACAACGGGCTGTCGGCGGCCCTTCAGAGGTGCGGTGGCTCACTCGGGTACTCCATCGCAACGCCATGATTGGAAACACGCGACACTCAAGAGGTGCAGGCCCACGACATCCTCGATGGGCTCCTGGGCCGGCCCAGCCCGGTCACCGACGATATCCGCTACATCCTGATCGCTACCGGGCGTGAGGCATCAACGATGAAGGATAGCGACGCATGTCTGCTGTAACCATCTACGGAGTATGCGCCGTTACCTTCATGATGGCGATGTACGCCTTGGAACGTAGGGGCTGTCAGTTCATCCTGGCGTTCGCTGTTGGCTGCCTCTTGTCGAGCGCCTATGGCTTCCTGTCCGGAGCATGGCCGTTTGGCGCCGTCGAGTCTATTTGGTTCGGCATCGCGATCCGTCGGTATCAGACAAGCAGGATTCAACGATGAGGAACGTTTGTAGCAATCTCGTCTGCATCCTTCGAACGTCGGCGGACTCAGCGCGCCCAGGTCCGGGAGCGAAGCCGGGCGATCCTCTCCTCGGTCGGCGGATGATCCGAGAAAAGCCGCTTCATCGACACGTTCGTCCCTGCCAGAGGGTTGACGATATAGAGCGCAGCCATCTCGCGGCGTGCGTTGGGCATCGGGATCTGGCGGCTCGCGGCGTCAAGCTTCGCCAGGGCCCGCGCCAGCGGTTCGCCGTCGCCGAGAAGCCGAGCCCCCGAACGGTCCGCCTCGAACTCCCTGCTCCGAGACAGGGCCAGCTGAAGCATCGTGGCCGCAAGTGGCGCAAGGATGAGCATCGCCAGCAGCTCCAGGATGTTCTCACCCTCGTTGCGGCGGCCGCCACCCATCCCTCCGAAGAACAGACCGCCCCAAGCTGCGAATCTCGCCAGAAGCGTGACCGCCATAGCGATAGTCGCGGCGACCGACGATATGAGGATGTCCCTGTTGCCTACGTGGGAAAGTTCGTGTGCAAGAACGCCGCGCATCTCGTCCCAGGTGCAGATCTCGAGGATTCCGGCTGTGACTGCGACCGCCGCGTGCTCGGGGTTGCGTCCCGTTGCGAACGCGTTCGGCTGGCGGTCTGGCGTCACGTACAGGCGTGGCATAGGGAGATTCGCGCGGCTGCACAGGTCGCGGACGACTTCGTAGTACCGAGGCATCTCCGCCTCTGAAACCGGCACAGCGCGGGCTGCGCGAATTGCTATCGAGTCGGATAGCCAATAGGACCCTCCGGTGAACGCAAGCCCTATGACGAGACCGATCACTATCCCGGCTCCGCCCCAGAAGCTTCCGACCCCGACGCACAGGGCGCCAAGAAGGGTCAGGATGACCGTTGTCTTCACAGCATTTCTGTACATGCACCCATTCTGCGCCTGCCGACGTGAAGAAAGGCGAAGAATTCAGTCGTAGTATCCCGAATGTATGTAAATCGCCGGGATGCCTTCCTCGTGGAACATCGTAACGTTTCGCCGGTCGTCTTCGAAGGCGAGCAGCGCCTCGAAACCGAACTCGCGTAGCTCCCTGAGAGAACGACGTTTGAAGTCGGGGGCCGAGTCGTAGTCGCCTCGGTCGCGCATGACAAGGAGGTCCCAGCGCAGGTTGAACCGCTCGAGCCAGGCGAGAGTGTGCGGCGCCACCCACGAAGGTCGAGCGGTCAGCAGTATCACCGAGAGGTTAGGGTCGAGCAGTTCCAGCAACCTTGCCACCTCCTCGATCAGCGGGTCGTCGCCGCAAGAGTCGAAGAAGGCCTCCCAGTTCCTACGGCGGCCCTCCAGGAAGTGCTGGCGGTTGGCAGCATCCGATAGGACCCCGTCGACGTCGAATATGACGGCCCGTCCGCCGACGACACCCGGCTCACGCCAGGTCCAGTTCGGCTTCGCTGCGACACCGGTGCTCAGGCTGTGCTCCATGTAACCGCTCTCAGGTTACCTGCCACGGGGACACCCGAAGGGCTCTCCGGCGGGCAGACCGCCGCGAGCGCGCTGAGCGACACCGCCCGGCTGGGCGTCAGCCAGTATCCTCCGAGCCGGTTCGCCCGGCCCGAGTCGAGGTGAACGCTGCCATGAGACCATTCCTCGACTGCGACGAGTCGACCTTTCGGCGCGAGTCTCAAGGCGTCTCGGAGCCATTGGGCAGCGCCGACCGGAACAACTACCGCGTCGCCACGTGAGGAGTCGACGCCGGTCAGCTCGACTGGAAGTCCGCCGGGTGGGGGTGGAACGGTGATGTCGCGTAGCGAACGGGGTGCGCCTTGCGCTGCTGCGATCCTAACCTCCCTCCAGCATTCGGGCGAGGCTATCCCGGGTTCATTATCTTCACCCTCGACTTCTTCGGCGACATACAGGTCGAAAGCCTCGGCGCCGAGCACGCCGATCGCTACTATTGCTCCGCTCGCGTCACCGTCGGGGCCTGCGCACGTCCCTGAGAGCACCGGGATGTCGCGCGTCCAGGTCACGAGAGGGCCGACGCCTTGTGCGAGCGACGTTTCCTCGTCTCGCTGGTCGAGGGAGTCGAACATCCCCCGTCCTCGCGGGAAGGACCGGGAGCCGTCGGCCATGAGGGCATCGCTGAGCGGGAAAAGCGTCTCAGGCTCCTCGAGGGCCACCTTGGCACCGACACGCGCCCGAGCGGCCACGCCGTCTGTGGCTGTCGGTTCGACTACCACATACCTGAGCGCCTTCGAGCAGGCCGGCTCGAGGTCTATGAGAGCCTTCGCCAAGGATCCGTCGTCACCGGAGACCACCGCCACGGTCCAAGGGTCGGGCCTGTTGTCCGCATGCCACCAGCTATCCATCTTGTCGCCTAGCCACTCGGCGACATCCCGGACCTGGCTCGGAGCTTGGAGACTGCGATCTCCGAGCTGGGAGTATGAGAGCGGACCGAGCCGCTCAGCCATCCCCAACCAACGGTCTCGGCCCAACCAACCGGCTTCCAGCGGCCTCAGCACGCCTTTTTCGCGAAGAGGGCGGTCACGCATGGCCCGACGGTAGTAGGATCTAGGCTCGCGTTGGACTTCGCGGACGAGACACCCGACATCGTCGATGTCGACGTACCCTGCGGCGGGCAGGTCAGAGTATTCGCCGACCTGCATCTGTGCCCACAGCCAACCGACCGGCATGCTTCGGCGATACTCGAAGTAGCCCGCTCGATCGAACGCTCGACCGGACCTGGCGTCGTCGTGATCGCGGGGAACATGTTCGATTCGGGCTGCGAAATCTCTCAAGCCCTTCAGGCATACCCCGACTTCTGCGAATCGCTCGCCTCCTACGCGGCCGGCCCGGGGCGTCGGGTGCTCGTGCTGCCGGGAGACAGGGACACCAGGCTCGCAGCCAGCCCGGCTGACCGTCAGATCCTCCTGTCCCGTACGGGCGCCGAGACGACCCTCGCTGCGGACCTGCACGTCGCAGGCCCCAACGCGACGCGCAAAGTTCGAGTCGAACCGGGGCACTCCTTCGATCCCCTGAGCGCAGCAACAGACCCGCGCAACCCTCTTGACTCGCCCTACTCGAGCCACATCCGCGGCCAGGTCGTACCTGTCTTGCGCTCCCGAGCGCAGCGCGGCCGGCGCCGGCGAATGCCGTCTCGGGCCAGGACGGGGTGGCTCGACGGCGTAGAGCACTTAGACGACGCGGGATCACTCGCACGGTTCGTCGTTTCGCGTCTCGTTTATCGACGCCTCATCCACGCGAGTTGGCTAATAATTGCTGCGTTTGTCGCCGCGCTCGCCCTGCGCATCCCTGCTGCCGCGCTCTACTCCGCACGCCACGGCGGGATCACCAATCGCTTCGGGCTGTTCGTACTGGCGATCTTCGTCGAACTGCTCCTACTGGTCGGCGCAGCCTTCGCAGCCATCCGCGCAACGAACCGCGCGATGGGCGCTCTGGCGATCGAAGACGAACCCGGGTCGTCCGCGCGCGATCCGAACCTTCGTGCGAGATCAGCAGCCCGCACGCTCGTCGGTGAAGGCTACTGGGGTCTCGTCACAGGCCATACGTGCCGGGCGGAGCTCACGCATCTGGGTCCCGGCTTCTACGCCAACGCCGGTGCGGTCGCCGAGGTTGTCTCGCCGTATCCGAGCCGCCTGCCGGGGCTCGGCCTCCCACCCCCCTTCCTCGCCAGCGCGATCGCGTCTTGGGTGGAGACAGCGGCCGGTGAGAGCGATCCGGTCGTGCGCTTGATGCACGCCAGTCAAGACATTCCGGGCTCGGCACTGCTCGAGCGACTTGTCGCCGATCGATTCGACAGGGCAGCAGCCGACGACCGAACGCCCAAGGCGGTTTCGTGCTATCCCGAGGGGGAATCTTGGCCACCGCTGCGCTCCGGGGAACGTCGGGACCGGCGGGTGCGAAGACTGGCGGCGCTCCTGTTGATGGCCGTCGGCTTCGGCTCCCTGATCTCTGCTATGTCGGACCCCGCAGCCGACAGGCTCAGCTTCATACGCACCCTGTTCCCACTGATCGTGCCGCAGGTCGCGGCGGCTGGAGCAGCGTTTCTCGGTGTCGGACTGATCGTCGTCGCGCGAAGCGTCCGGCGCGGCCAGCGCCGAGCCTGGGTGGTCTGCGAAGTTCTCCTCGTCACGGTTGCGGTTCTGCACCTCATAAAGGGGATCGACGTCGGCGAAGTGTCCGGAGCGCTCGCTTCGGCAGCGATCCTGTACCTGTACCGGGATTCGTTTAGAGCCCGTTCAGACGTGCTCGCCGCCGGACGCGGCGTCGCTACCGTGAGCATCGCGGCCGTGCTCGTCGCCATAGCCGGCGCACTTGCGGTGGAGATCTCCACGGCGATCGACCACGCCCGCAACCATCGCGTCGTCCGGGTGTCTTGGACTAGAGCGTTCGAGGCGGCGCTTGCGAGGATGGTGGGAAGTTCGGCAGTGACGCTCCCACCGCGAATCGAAACGTTCCTCTTCCCGACGATGGTGACGGCATCGGTGGGGCTTCTGGTAGCGCTCCTCGTCGTGACCTTCCGGCCGGTCGTTGCGCGCCGTTCGGGACTCATCTCGATACGTCGCGATGCTTCGACGACGGCCGCCGACGCCGCAACGACTAAGGGGGCACGCGGTGACCGGCTCTCGCTCAGGCGCCACACCGCGACCAGACGGGACCTCGTGGGAGCTCCCTCGGCGCCTGATACTGGCGCTGCCGGACGGGACGGTGTCGCACTCCCCGGAGACGCGGGGCTTGCGTGGGCCAGGGAGGTCGTCGGCCGCCACGGCTCGGGCACCCTCGACTACTTCGCTCTTCGCTCCGACAAGAGCTTCTTCTTCTGGGGTGACACCGTCGTCGCCCACGCCGTCTACGGTTCCGTCTGCCTGGTGTCGCCGGACCCGGTGGGGCCCCTCGCGGAGCGAGAGGAAGCATGGCGGCAGTTCCGCCGTTACGTCGATCGGCAGGGGTGGACTCTCGGTGGTCTCGGCGCAGGCGAGGATTGGCTGGCCATCTACCGTGCTACCGGGATGCGCGACTTGTACGTCGGAGACGAGGCCGTGGTCGCTGTCGACCGCTTCAGCCTCGAAGGGGGGCGCCACAAGAGCTTGAGGCAGGCCGTCAACCGGGTGGCAAAGTACGGCTACACCATCAGCTTCCACGATCCAGGAGATCTCGACCCCGCTCTGCGCAGCGGTCTGGCGATGGTCATGACCAAATCCCGAAGGGGTGACGTCGAACGCGGATTTTCGATGACCCTAGGGCGCGTCTTCGAACCCGAGGATCGCGGCCTTCTCATGGCCGTCGTACGCGCTCCGAGCGACGACGGGGAGCCTGGGCCGCCGGTCGCGTTCTGCCAGTTCGTCCCGGCCCCCGGCATCGCCGGCTACTCGCTGGATCTGATGCGGCGCGACGACGGCGAGCACCCGAACGGCCTTATCGACTTTGCGGTCGTCGAGACGATCCGGGAGTTGCGCTCGCGCGGGATGAAAGGCCTCGGCCTCAACTTCGCCACGATGCGAGCCGTCCTGGCAGGCGAGGCCGGTGACGGTCTCACGGCGCGCGTCCAGGCATGGACGCTCAAACGTATGGGAGGGTCAATGCAGATCGAGTCCCTCTGGAAGTTCAACGCCAAGTTCGACCCTGACTGGCTCGCACGGTACGCCGTCTACGATTCCCCCGAACATCTCCTGGACGTCGCGGTGGCAATCGCTCGGGCCGAATCTTTCTGGGAACTGCCGCTGGTCGGCCGTTTCCTAATTCCGTCAGCTGAGTAATCTGGTCGGCGTGGGGATCATGTACCTTGGCGCCGGACTCGTATGTGTACCGGTGTTGCTATTGGTATTTCGTTGCATCAGCGGGACGCCTCCCGTGTCGAGCCAGCCACCACCGTCGCTCAGCGACGAGGCCGAGAGTTGGCTGCGTTCACAGCGGTAACCACCACTGCCACCCCTCTCGCGGTAGGGCACGGCGCCCTGGAAAGCACGCCTCGAATCGCGATCAGTACGCTAGGACCGGCTCGCCGCTACCTTCCCTCTTGGACTGATACATCGCGGCGTCTGCCCGGTTTACAAGCTCGCCTGAGTCACTGCAGGCTCGGGAGGTCCACGAGACGCCGACACTGGCCTTGAGCGCGACAGCCACACCGTCAGATTCGAAGGCTGCCGAAAGTCGCGATGACACGTGGTTTGCGAGAAGAAGCGCATAGGACGCGCTGCAAAGTCCGGGGGCGACGGCGAGGAACTCGTCCCCGCCGAAGCGACCGACCCCGTCACAGCTTCGAAGCGACTCGGCAAGCCTGTTGGCTACCTCTACAAGGACAGCGTCCCCGGTGGCGTGGCCATGTTCGTCGTTTATTTTCTTCATCCCGTCGACGTCCACGAACATCACACCGACGCCACCACCGCCCCTCGGGTTGCTCAGGTCGTCGAGTGATTCTTGGACGCGGGCGAGTATCGCTCGCCTGTTGAGGCAGCCTGTAAGCGAATCGGTTGCGGCGCGTACTTCGAGCTGTCGCAGGCGGCGCACTTCGCCGCTGACGTCAGACAGCGACCCGGTGACACCTGTGATCTCACCTGCCCGATCTCGCAGCGGCCGTGCGAGCAAAGAGAGGAAGGTCGGCGTGGACGACGGTCCGGTTACCTCGACGACGGCATTTGATTCCTGGCCGCCAGCCGCAAGTGAGATGGCTTTTACCAGTTCCCTTCGGTGAGCTGACCCGTCGCTTGCCTGCCACTCGACTATGAGCTGGCCGGGATGCAAGCCTGACATTTCGACCATCTTGTTGTTCGAATAGATGATCGAACCGTCGAGATCGGCGTGGAATACCCCTACGGGCAAGGATTCTGTCACTTGTTCTAGCAGCTGCTGTCGTACCTGGAGGTCGCGCGCCGTGCGTTCCTCTTCGGTGACGTCGACCATGTGGGACAAGACGTCGCCGTGGAGCGGATCGCTCAGCCGGTTGTCATTCGTAACTTCCATCCAGAGCCAGCGGCCGTCACGGTGTCGATAGCGATAGCGGGCGGGTCTGGACATTCCATTGTCGCCGAGCATCGCCATCCAGCAGGAGATAGCCCCAGGATGGTCGTCGGGATGTATGAGCTCCAAGGTCGGCCTTCCGACAAGGTCCTCGCGAGTCCAGCCCAGGAGCGCCTGGGCTCCGCTGTCGACGTCTAGAATTATCGAGCTTGCGTTCTTCGCAATCCGGCCGAAGCGGACCGGCGGGGGCCCTGCGAACACACGTGTCGAGTGGTCGGCGGCTTCACGGAAGCCGGTAGGGCGATCGTCTGTGAGTACCACCACCACGACGCCGTGACGGTCTCGTAGGTCGAAGAGGTGCACGACCTTGGTTTTGTCAGCATCTGCATGTAGGTGCACGACGGCGCTCGCCATCCCGTTCGAGCGCGCTCTCCACCACGCCCGGACGACTGCTGCTTGATCTGAGGGTGCTATCACTTTCAGCAGTGGAGTTTCCGTCGGGCTCTCGCGGTAAGCCTCGCAAGCTAATCCTGCTGGGAGCTCCACGACCCGAGGCGGGACATCGCCACTGAGGGCGGAGATCCGGGAGGCAGGCTCGAGGTGGAGAAGTTGGTAGAGGGCGACTTCAACCCAGTTCAGTTCGGCTGGGTGCTGATTGGAATGCCCGTTTTGCAACCAAGCGACTTCGTCTGAGGCGACTGTCAGATCCACACTATTCAGATTCGGCCATGTTCCACATAGACCTTAATTCGGGCAACTAGGTACTAAATGGGCATTAGGTCGCCTAAACACGAATCTTTAGCTCCACGCACCGCCTTGCCAGCAGCCCGTGGGGAACTGTTCGGGCTAGCCGATAGAGGAGGTCACTGTGATGTCGTAGGGTCCGCCCGGCGGAAGTGTCACGCTCTCCCCCGAGAGTTGCAGTTGAGCCGCCCCGGGGGCTCCGATCCGGAGCCACAATCCGCTCCCCGATGAGGTAAAAGTCTTGACCATCCCGGCACCGAGTGTTGCCTCGAACAGAGTCGGACCAGCCGCAGAACCATCCCGCACGGCCAGCCAGCACGCGCCGGTGATCGTGAGCGTCGCCGACACCACCTTGGAAGCAACGTCATATTGATAACCGGTCGTGGTTGCCGTCGCGGCGCTGACCGCCGGCAGAGTCGTCGTGGAGGCCGTCACGTTGCTCGACGCGGAAGACCCTGCGCCAGCGGAACGGCCGGACCCCGAAGCGCCGGACCCCGAAGCGCCGGACCCTCGGCTACCGGCGCTGGACTGATTCGGGCGGTTCGCAGCCGAACTCCCTGACGCTGCCCCAGGACCGTTGATCGCCGTCGCATGGAGCTTCCCCGTCGCTTGAGTTGAAGGCGACCGGGCGACACCGACAGCAACTACGATCGCCGCAACAAGGATTACTATCCCGGCTGCGGCCGGTGGAACGGCGCCCCAACGATTCGATCGCTTCATGTGCAGAGGCGCAAGCGGCGTCTCAACGTGGGTCACTTTCTGCTTCGGGGCTGCGGGCGCGGGCTCCCCACCGCGTTCGTCTGGTCCCGCGTCCGGCCTCGACCCTACGCTCACCCCCGTCGTCCCCACGCTCACCCCCGTCGTCCCCACGCTCACAATCCTCGCAGGGGCAGCAATTCTCCCAACGTGCGCACTCGCAGCCAGTTCTGCGCTTTGTGCTACTCCAGAGCTTCTCGGGTTCTGCTGCTCCTCGTCCACGAGCCGGACGTGATTTGATGCATCACCTGACTCGGAGTCGACACTCCCGACGATCCGCTCGATCGTTCCGACCGTCTGCTTGTGCGTCCTGATCGACCGACCGTCCCGGCGACCCGGCGGGATTCCCCAGCCCGCCGCTCCCGCCAGCAGCACGATCAGTCCGAGCGGGATGATCAGCGCCACGGCAGCGACCCCGCCTTCATCCCCCGCTAGCCCCTCTCAATAACGGACTGCGCCCCCGAAAGCCCCGCCTACGGGAGATGCGATGGCCATCGTCGGGTTCTCCGCCAGAGTCGGACGACACGCCATCTCCGGCGGTCACTTCCAGCGGAGGGACAATATCGACCTGAGGGTCGACACTCGCGAGCTCCGCAATCGGCGTCCTCGGCCAAGCGAGGCCGAGAGGTAAACCGCCCCGAGTGACGCTCACCAGGCCCTCCTCATCATCGACGACTGGTAAAGCCTCACCGAGATTGCATTGCAAACGAACTTTAGGAAGGGACCTGAAGGGAGCCTCGGATTGATCGACGGTCACCGCTCCTTCCCTCACCAGGGGCTCCAGGATCTCACAAAACTCAAGTATGTCGCGGTTCAAGCGTTTCGCTAGCCCTGCTACCGTCCGCCGACCGTCCAAGGCGACGAGCACGGACCAGCTTTCGCGACCGACCAGGATGTCGGCGGGAAGCGACTCAGCGAGTCGAGGGACCGCCTCGAAGCTGTGGATCACCTTCTCCACCTTACGCCACGTTTCGAGACGCAGCCGTGCCCCATCAAACGACTCCTTGAAAGTGACCCGCGGGCCCGGCGCTACCAGCGCAGCTTCGTCGGGTTGATAATCAAATGTCCCGTATTCGGCTTGAAGTACCTCAAAGAGGATGTACTCCAAAGTAACCTGCCATGTCGATCGGGCATTTATCAGAGCACTACCCGATGCCTCCGCCGAAACAACATCTCCGTCGACTGTTCGCACAGCCCCCCTAAGGCCTCCCGCGCGAACGGCCAGTCGGCCGCTGCATCGCCGCCGCGCTAGTAACTCGGCGATCTCCACGAAGTCTTGCGCCTCGAAGCTGCCTGAAAGCTGCATTAAATCTCATGTCCTTGCGCTGGCCTGCTTCGCGATACTGAGTTCATCGTCTGTTTCTACCCCAGATACGACGATTCGAACCGTCACCCTGCGCCGCCGACCCTCGCCGGACGGCCTTCCTGTGATCACCCTCCCCGCAGAGAAGCAGCATCAAACGCCGTCGACTCGTCTCCTAAGGAGACGACCATCGAAGGTTCCCCAAGTCGGTCGGGGCGCCCAGAGCGACGGATGACGGTTCCCCATGCTGCAAAACGGATCGCGTGGCGCGCAAAGCCGACGGTGCCTTCGGAGACCCTCACGCCTACAACCCCTTGCCCTGAGAGGCGCTCGGCCATCGACTGCATTCTCTCCATCGCCGACTCTCGTGCGGCATATAGCGCCTCGGTGTAGTTGGTCAGCTCGACGTTCTGCGAGCTCTGCCTCATCGCGACGGAAATGCTGCGCCTCGGGGCATTTACGAACGCCGCACCGTACGCAAGCCCGATAGGGTCCCAACCGCCCTGGTGCAGCAGCGCGAAGTCACGCCCGGAGAGGTCGGACGCAAACGGCTGGCCAGACGGCCTGCTTCCATCCGCCGGGGCTACCGCCGATCCGACCATCACTGCGTTGACGAGGTGTCGCTCGACAGCCACCTCCAGGTGGACTCCGACGATCCCGTGGCCACCGACAGCCCGACATTCCCCCTGAAGCGACGCCACCGCCCGCGCGAGGGCGCCAGCGTAAGCATACGACGCCGATGTGATCTCCCCCTGATTCCACAGCCACACTCCCGCCGGTATAGAAAACGAGCTCGCACCGCAGACGAGTTCGACCGGTTCCCAGCCGACTGAATGCAAGACAAGAGTCTCGTCGATACTCAGGTCCGAGGTCGCTCCCCTCCGGCCACCAGTGTGGGCGAGGTACCCGCCTGCAGCCATGTGGGCAACTTTTTCCCGGATGCTTTCGCTTGGTTGAAGATCATCGCCGGGAAAGCTCATACCAGTCGCACCGTCAGCTTGGGCGGCGGGAGGGGATCCGCCGGCCTGACCCGGCGGACTCTGGTGCCTCGAAGAACTGCCTGCAGCTCGTAATCGCCTTCCCCGATGTCGCGCCAAGCCGCTGCCAGGTCGGCGCCGTGGAGCGTGTCGGCGCCGATCTGAGACTTGACGTGGTCCCGGACGAGACGGCGAACCTGCATCTGCGCGTCGGATATCTGGGTTACCTCGCCGGTCGGAGCGCTCCACCCGCCGGTCTGGTAGCCGCCCGCCATCAGCGCCTGGGTGACGCAGACCGCCCACACCCGCACCGAGGCGATTGAAGCGACAACCGAGACGGGCGTGAATCCGGCTTCCACCAGCTTGGCGAGTCTCTGGCCAGCCAAATACGTCGACCATATGGAGGGTGGGCGAGCCGCTCCTTCCACAGCGACGGCCGTTCCATAGACATGGAACTCTCTGATGGACCTGTCGATCAGGCTCGAAACCGTGTGTACCACGCCGACGATACCGTGGGCTCCAGCGGCCTCGGCCTCCTCGATCATTCGGGCGAACGCGGTGTTGAATCCTTGCGACCACACGTCCGACACCCAGCGCTGCTCGAAGTTCTCCCCGAAACTTCGATGGTCCATGCCTGCGTAGTAATGCGGGCAGTTGTAGGAGCTGATCGTCGAACCCCAGCGGCTACGTCCGTAGGCGCCGGCACCCGATCCCGATCCGCCGGCGGCACCGTAGCCGCCGCCACCCTGATAGTTCCCCGAGAACGGTCCGCCGAACCCTCCTCCGACAGTTCCCGGCAGGCGCCCACCCAGCCCGCCGAAGCCACCGCCAGTGCCTCCGCCCATCGCCGGCCCGTAGCCCGGCCGGTACATGTACGGCGATCCCGCTCCGTACCATGACCAACCCATGACGCAGAAGCCCTGCACCAGCGCCACGGGCCGAAGCCCCATGCTGCGGCAGGCCGCGAAGTCGTTCACGCTCAAACCTGACGACCAGGCGGAGCTCGACAGCCGCTCTGCGGCTTCGGGGGGTAGGTCGCCCTCGTAACCGGTCTCGCTCACCTCGCCGGGTCGCTGGCCGACCTGGTCTTGTTGGACGCGCTCGTCGTCGGGCGGCACACCGCCCGGTATGCCCGAATCGGCCATCAGTTGTCCAGGGAGATGACTGTGATCGGCTGGGGAAGCGTCACGGCGCCGCCCGTGTCGCCGACCGCGGTGCCAATCGAGAGGAACTCGATCGTGTGGCTCCCCCACTGGTGGCTCTTCTCCTCTAGGCGCACACCTACGATCCCCGTGGAGCCGAGCCGCTCGGCTTCCTCCTGCATCCGCGTCATCGCCAGCTCCCTCGCTTCGTACAGGGCTTGAGTGAAGTTGGGCAGCTCGACGTTCTGGCCTACCGATCCGAGGGTTTGCACGAGACCTCGGTGCGCTATGTGGTACACACAAGTTCCCATGACGAGCCCCTGTGGCACATAGCCGGTCTGCATCAAGGTCCAGAAGTCCTGCCCGGAGAGGTCGGACGTGAACGGCTTTCCGTGCTTGTTGCGATGCGAGACGCCGTTTTCGGCTTTGACGGCGGTGCCGACCGCGATGAACTCGGCTGCGTCGTTGCCCCACTCGTAGTAGTTGACGTCGAGTCGCACTCCTACGATGCCGTCCGCGTCGAGCTGCTCGGCTTCCTCCTCCATCCTTGTCATTGCGAGCTCACGGGCGTTGTACATCGCCTCAGTCAGCTTGGTCAGCTCCTGGGACTTGCTCCACTTCCGGGTCTGTATCCCCGTGTGGTAGATCGAAGATCCCATGACGAGGCCGAGCGGGTGAAACCCCGCCTGCTTGATAAGCAGGAACTCGTTGACCGACAGGTCGGAGGTGAAGAGGTTCTTGAGTTCGGCCAGCCGTTTGCCTGCGTCGCGTGGCAGATCGGCCGGCAGGTTGGACGGTAGGTCAGCTGGAAGGTTGGTGTCGCTCATAGTATTCCTCCGGTCGGTCGGCCCCCGTTGACGATCTGTTCGAGTGCCATACGTGACGCCTGGTTGGACGAAGCCGCAACCTGAAGCTCGGCCAGCAGCCCGGCGAGCCAGTCACCCATCTCCACCTTGTCGGTGCGGATCCGTATCCCGCCTGATTCGAGGGCGATGGCGGTGACGACAGAACCCCTGGCTACCTCCGCAACGAACGTCTTCGCACCGAAAGCGACGCGAAGCGCCCTGATCTCCTTGGATTTGCGTAGGATCCCGCCTTCACGTTCGACGGTCACTTTGGAGCCGAGGGTAGCGCTCAGCTGTCGGGCGAGCATCTCCAGGAGACCTCTGACGTCGTGTGTGTCGGCGAGGATTGCGGTGGTAGCCAACTCGAGGTCGAGCGGATCTTGGCTCATGTCACCATTCTCTCACAGGGCCTTCAGCTCACAAGGTCGTTCGCGGAGCGGATCATTGCCGCTACGACCGGGGTCGCCCCTGGGGTGGTTCCGCTGCTGGGTCGCCAGCTGTGGCGCCCTCCCGGGTACCACACGTAGCGAAGGGCCGTCCCCGACCCGCACGACCACGTCGTGATTACCGAGACGCCGGCTTTGGCGACCTGTGCAGACGACCCGCAGCCGTCGAGAGCCCTCAGTCGCGCCAACTCCACTGGCAACGTCGGCTCCGTCGTTCCGTCGATCCGTTTCGGCGCCGCCCCCGAGTTCGTCGTGAGCAGAGGGTCGTTCTGCTGGGCAACTACCGTCACGCTAACCGGGTGCATCGACGAGCACGGGACCACCGGGACTGCTTCCACGGCGGCGAAGCCGGTGAAAACCCCGGGCATGTCGCACGCGAGCCGGTAGGCCATGCGACCGCCGTTGCTGAACCCGACAGCGAATACCCGGGAGCGGTCGGCCATCGGCGTGGATGAGAATGTGGAGTCCAATGCGGCGACCACGAACGCCACGTCGTTGACGTTGGCTTTCCACGCGGGCCCGCAGCATCCCCCCGCGTTCCATGAACGCTCGTAGCCTTGAGGCGCGATGATGATCGCAGCTCCCACGGACGACGCAAGACGTGTGTAACCCAGAATCTGATCAGCCGTCATGAAACGGCCGTGCATAAGAACGACGACCGGGACTGGAGCACTCAGGTGGCTCGGCTCGACCGTCAGGTACGGCCGC
>JAJZDJ010000221.1 GCA_021828685.1 Actinomycetes bacterium
TCGGTAGCTGGCACTCCGAGCGCCAGCGTAGGTTTCGCCGAGCTGGCACGTTTGGCCTACAGCGCGCCGGATGCACTGCCTGAAGGCGAAGAGCCCGGACTGCAGACCCACGTCCGTTACCGTCCGTCGTCACCTTTTACCTGGTCCAACGCATGTCACGTCTGCACCTGCGAGATCGACGGCCAGACCGGTAGGGTCACCCTCGACCGTTACGTGGTGAGCGAGGACTGCGGCGTAATGATCAACCCTAACGTCGTGGAAGGCCAGATAGCGGGCGGTGTCGTCCAAGGCATCGGAGGAGTGCTCTACGAGCAGATGCCCTACGACGAGGACGGCAACCCGCTGGCCACGACGTTCGTCGACTACCTGCTTCCCACCACCACCGAAGTCCCGCTAATCGAGTACGGCCATATCGAAACACCGGCGCCCACCAACAAAGGCGGCCACAAAGGACTGGGCGAGGGTGGCGCCATCGGGTCGCCGCCTGCTGTCATCAACGCAGTCAACGACGCGCTAGCGCCTCTCGGCGTTTGCATCAACGCCCAGCCGCTCACCCCCGAGGCAGTGGCCCGGGCGATCTCGTCTGCCGCTTCCACCCAAACTCAACGCCTCTCACCGGAAGAGGAGACCCCATGACAGACATCAGTGAGTGCCCCGTCGAGCAGGTCGACCTGTCGCGCCTCCCCGGCCCTCCGGGGACCCTCTTCGAGGCCTTGGACGATCTCCGAGCTCGCCATCGATGGTTTCGCAACGAGATAGCCCAGGGCTACTGGGTCCTCACGCGCTTCGACGATATACGCGAGGCGTTCCAAACGCCGGAGGTCTTCTCGAACCGCTCGATCGTCCCGGTGGACCCGAACCCCGAGTACCGATTCATGCCGTCGCTCACGGACCCGCCGATTCACATGAAATACCGGGCGCCGCTGGCGCGCTGGTTCTCACCGCAGTCCATCGAGAAATACAAGCAGTCGATGACCGAAAGCTGCGAGGCGATAATCGACGGGTTCATCGACGACGGCGGAGCGGAGTTCTGCTCGGCATTCGCCGACCAACTCCCGGCAAGGACCCTCACCCACATACTGCACCTTCCGCTGGCCGACGCACCGTTCTTCATCTCCTGCGCCAATCGCATCAGGGGACATGTAAATGCCGACGACGCCGTCGCAGCAATGCGCGACATCAAGGCCTACTTCGTGGACGTCCTTGCGGGGAGGCGTGCTGGCGGATTGGACCCCGACACCGACTTTCTCACCTACATGCTAGGTGCGCAGGTAGACGGCCGTCCGTTCAATGACGACGAACTGCTCGACACGCTGATGACGTTGGCGTTCGGCTCGCTTGACACCACCAAGACGGCGATGACCTGGTCCACGTGGCACCTTGCTACTCATCCCGCCGACAGGGAGTGGGTGGTTTCCGAGCCGGCGATCATTCCGAGCGCAATCGAAGAGTTCCTGCGCGCCTACCCGGTTGTGAGCATGGCCCGGAAGCTGAACCACGACGTCGATTTCCATGGATGTCCAATGAAAAAGGACGATATGGTGCTGCTCACGATCCAGGCGGCCACTAGGGATCCCGAAGTGTTCGACGATCCTGCGACGATCCACCTCGATCGCAGCCCCAACCGCCACATAGCGTTCGGGGCGAGCGAGCACCGCTGCCTCGGTTCGCATCTGGCGAGAGCTGAACTCAAGATCGCCATGGAGAAGTGGCATCAGAGGATACCCGTGTACCGCTTGGCCGATGGAGTCGAGATCGAGGCGCACGGAAGTCACATAGCTGAGCTGCCGCTCACCTGGAGTGGCAGATGAACCATGTCGGGGAGGTCCGATGACGAGGAGCGACAATCGCTCGTTGGTGCTGGTAAGCCGGCCCGCGGGGCTGGTGGGCGACGAGAATTTCGAGATGCGAGTCACCCCTGCGCCCGAACCGAGTGACGGCGAGGTGCTCATCGCGGTTACCTGGCTGTCGTTCGACCCGACGCAGCGAGGTTGGCTCCTGCCCGGGGGCACCTACAAGGCGCCGCTCGAGCTCGGCGAGGTGATGCAGGCCTACGCAGTCGGCCAGGTCGTCGAATCCAAGAACGAACGCTACCGGCCGGGAATGCACGTGCAAGGGATGCTCAGCTGGCAGGACTGGCATATCAGCGACGGCAAGGAGCTGACCATCGTGCCTGAAGGCGTCGAGCCTCGGGCGATGCTCGGCGTCTACGGCACTACCGGCCTCACCGCTTACTTTGGGCTGACAGATGTCGGCCAGCCCGTCGCCGGTGAGACGGTTGTGGTCTCGGGCGCAGCAGGAGCGACCGGCTCTGTGGTCGGCCAAATCGCCCGGATCCTGGGGTGTCGCACCATCGGTGTAGCGGGCGGGGCGGAGAAGTGCGCGTGGCTCGTGGACCGCGCCGGGTTCGACGCCGCAATCGACTACAAGTCCGAGCGTGTCGGATCCCGCCTGGACGAGCTCGCCCCGGGTGGCGTCGACGTCTTCTTCGACAACGTCGGCGGTGAGACGCTCAACGCCGTCCTCAAACGCATACGCAGGCACGCCAGGATTGTCCTGTGCGGAAGCATCTCCTCCGGCTACGTCCCGGGGAGCCTCCCGTCAGGCCCGTCCAATTACTTCAACTTGTGCCTGCGAAGTTCCCGGATGCAGGGGTTCCTGCTCGGCGACTACAGGGACCGCTTCGAGGAAGGTCGCAAAGCGATGCGCGAGTGGGTCGAGGCTGGGCAGATCGTCTACGAAGAGGACGTCCGCGAAGGATTGGAGAACGCGCCGCTGACACTGCGGCGGCTCTTCGAAGGGGCGAACCTCGGAAAGCAGCTTTTGAAGGTAGCGGACCCGCCTTTGGGTTCGTGAGGCCGAGGGTTCTCGAGGCTGCGGGGGCGGCAGCCGCCGCGCGACTTGTGGCGAGGACGTCCTTTGGTTGTTGGTTCTCCAACCGCTGGGCAGGTGGACGCGGACACTGGTTCACCGTCGCCTGGGATGCCCGATGGGTGCGCTGGACCGACTTCAGACCGCCCGGCGACTACCACGACGCGCAGGATGCCCTATGTGAGGCATGGAATCGCGCCGAGGCGGAGCGGGTCGAAGTTGCTTGTGGCGGTGGGCGCGGGAGGTCCGGCACGGCGCTCGCGTGCAGTGCCGTGCGGGGCGCCGATCGCCTCCGGGAACTCTGTCCTCGAGGTGGGCGTAGCCCGTGGCGAGCCCTCTACCGCCAGGTTGGCGACGAGTTCGTGGTAGCAGCGGTCGGCCCTGAAATCGAGGTCGACCAGCGGGGGTTCGCTGCTGCATGCCGCCGGGCAGAGGCTCGGTTGGCCGAGATGGAGGCTGACACGAGATGACGAAGCTGTCGGAGTTGAAGACCGGCGAGGAGCTGCGGGCGGAGGACGCGTGCGATCCCGAGGTGGCGGCCGAGCTGGAGCGGACGGCGGTGGCCAACCAGTTGGCCATCGTGGTCATCCAGTACCGGGTGGACCATGGGTTGACCCAAACCGCTCTGGCCCGTGAGCTGGGCGTGAAGCAGCCGGCGGTGTGTCTAAGCGGTAACGGTAGCGGATACCTCACCTTTCACCTCAAGACCGACGTTACCCCATCGCCCTAATCGGGGTAGCTGGGTATTATGTGGGGTATGGAGGCCCAGATCATCGAAACCGATGCTAGGGGCCGGGCCAGCCTGGCCCGGCCGGGCCGGCGCTACCTGATGCACGAGGAGGCGGACGGCACGCTTATCCTGGAACCGGCCGTAGTGGTGACCGAGCTCGAGCGACGGTTCATGACCAACAGCGTCCTGCAGGCACAGATCGCCTACGCCAAGGCCCACCCCGAGCAGCGCGTCCCCCGTCGTCGGCGACACCGAGCCTCCTGATCACGGGTGCGCCAGCTTGAGCTGGACCCCATACCGGCCGAGAAGCTCGGCGGCTTGCACGCCACGCTGCCACGAGTCGCCGAGATGATCGAGGAGTGTCTCGACTGGGTGGAGGCAGAACTGGTCGACACAAGGGCGAAGCGACGCCGATTCAGCAACGGCTTGTGGGCGATCGTCCGCAGCACCGCGGGCTCCGACTGGCTGGTCCTCTGGGACGAGGAGGAACCCGGGTATCCGGTCATCCGCTTCATTGGGGAGACAACCGCTTGCAGCTGACGTCCTGGCCGCGACCGTCCCGGTCGGGGATGGACCGGCGAGAATGAGCCAATGACGACGAACCCGGCGACCCAATACGCCACGGACCGGAACCTGCGCGCCCGCCAACGACTTTGGGAGCGGCAGGAGCCTGGCTTCGATGTCGTCGCTTGGACGTTGGACCTCGTCGGGGTCATGCCCGGATTCCGGGTGCTGGACGTGGGCTGTGGCAACGGCCGATATCTCGCTGCCCCGAGGTCGCTGGGGGCCGAGGCGGTCGGGTGCGATCTGTCGGTCGGGATGCTGAAGACGGCACCTACGGACAGCGTGGTCACCGCCGACGCTGTTGCCTTGCCATTCCCTGCAGGGCGGTTTGATGTCGTCTTGGCCCCCCACATGCTGTACCACGTGGCCTACCGCAGAGCCGCTGCGAGAGAGTTCCGCCGCGTTCTTGCCCGAGGCGGTCGTTGTGTCGCCGTGGCCAACGCCGCCGGACACCTGGGCTCCCTGAGATCCGTCGTCCAGGACGCAGCGGCTCCCTTCCAGCCCGAGTGGAGATGGACCGACAGACTCGGTGAGGCGTTCTCACTTGAGAACGGCGCTGAGCAGCTCTCCGTTGCCTTCGACGATGTCCAGTGTGTCCGCCCCAGCGAGCCCGGACGGGCTGTTGTCGCCGATCCCGAGGTGATCGCCGACTACGTCGCCAGCGTCGGCGACATCTACCGGCGGGAGTTGGTCCGCTCCTGGGACCGCTTGGTCGA
>JAJZDJ010000222.1 GCA_021828685.1 Actinomycetes bacterium
TCTCGGCGAGTAGGGCACTCCCCTACGCTGCGGTAGGGCTGCGTAGGGCAGACCGGGCCACGAGGCACGCCTTCAACGCCGCTCCACGCGAAACCCCAGCGTGCGCCCATCTGGCGGCCGGGCCTCGTGCGTAGGGCTGCATAGGGCAGGGTGATCAGGAGTCGATAATCAGGTCGATAAACCCTGTGGACAACCCCGTGGAATCCCGCAGAGCCAGAGCCTCGCGTACCGGAGTCAGCCACTGTCCCGCCCGCTGCTTCTCGCATCGCTGGGATGTCGGGGACCGACCTCCGCGCCGCCCGCGGTAGCCGAAGCGGCAGCGGCAGTACGCTGGGTAACAAGGAGGTTCCCAGTGAGCTTCGAACGGATAACGACAGAGCCAGGAAAAATGGGTGGTCAGCCGTGCATCCGCGGCCTGAGGATTCCCGTCGCCACGCTGGTTGCGATGGTCGCTGACGGGATGAGCATCGACGAGGTGGCGGCCGCACTCCCCGACATCGAGACCGCTGACGTGGCCGAGGCCTTGCACTATGCCGCCGCAGTTCTTCAGGATCGCCTAGTCCCGCTGTTCGATCCCGCTTGAGATTCCTAGTCGACCAGTGTCTTTCTGGTGAGCTTGCCGAAGGTCTGGCCGCAGCCGGGCACGACGCAGTGCACGTGGCCGCATACGGGCTGTCCCGGGCGAACGACGAGGAGATCCTCGCTCGCGCTGCTCCTGAGGACCGGGTACTGATCTCGGCTGACACCGACTTCGCCGGGCTCCTCGCCGGGCGAGGTGCGACAGTGCCCTCGGTGATCCTCTACCGACGGCGGACTCGTCGCCATCCACACGAACAGGTGATGGTGCTTCTCGCCAACTTGGACGCCCTGCAAGAAGATCTCAATGCCGGCGCGATCGCCGTCATCGCCGACCGAGGCATCCGGATCCGTCGGCTACCAATCGGCGGGTAGCGCCCGTTGCGCGCCCTGTGCGAGTGTCTCATCCCAGTTCACTCCGTTGTGGCAGCGGAGCGAGCCGTGAGCGCAAAGCGTGGGGACCTGCCGACGAATCGACCACCCGATCATGCGCCTGGGCGGTCGACGATGCGCATCACCCGTTCGCAAGCGAAGACTCGACCGTAGCTGCGGCCGGTGATCTCCTCGACGATCCCCATCCGCTCGAGGCGCTCGATTGCCTTGGCCGCGGGCGGATAGGTGACACCGTGAAGCCGAGCAGCCTGGGATGGGGTGATCACCGGATAGCCGAGGAGGTCATCGACGATCTCCAAGACGATCCCCTTTGCCTTGTCGGCGCGCAGGAGGTCGAGAAAGTCGGCGCGAGCGTCCATGAGCTCGTCGACCCGTATGACGGCGTCGTCAGCCTGAGCGGCCACCGCCTTCAAGAAGAACTGCAGCCAGCCGTCGAAGTCACCGGTCTGACTGACGGCGAGGAGGAGATCCTTGTACTCGTCCTTGCGAAGCTCAAACCAAGGCCACAGGTAGAGCACGGGGTACTTCACCGCTCCGGCGTGCACCAACTGCAGGGTCACGATTAGCCGTCCGAGACGTCCCTGGCGGACCCTCCACAACACCCGCCACCCAACTCCCACGTGGGAAAAATCAATGATCAAAAGTGGGGAATTTCAGCTATCCGCAGCAGCCCAAGCCCGCCACGACCGTGTCGAGGATTAGGGCGTGCGTGCCACCGTCCCAGGCCACGTTCACAAACCCGACCGCTTGCCGTGGCGGTAACGTCGGTGTCGTCTTTGACTGCGCTGGGGACGCCGAGGAGCGGAGCCCGCCATCCCGAGGCCAGCCGTCGGTCGGCCTCTCGGCGTTGTGCCTGGCCCCATCTTGATGGGTGATCTTGAAGCGGGCGCACACCCATCCCGAAGCTGTGGCTCTCGACCTGGGTACGCCAATCAATGTCGAGCAGCCGATGCTCGAAGCCCTCGGCGTGGAGGCGGTTGACCCAGGCGTCGTCGAACGCGCCGCGCCATTTATAGACGGGAGCGCATGGCCGAACTGGCCGAGCTCGGGATCGAAGCGATGGACGACTGACTGACTGCGGCGCCCGAGATGTGTGTCCGAATGCCGCAAGCGCCGCGTTCAGCGGGCAATCATCCCGCTCATCGTCTTCCGCAGGGATCTGCTGGCCCGGCTGCCCCATGGCCACGTGCTCGACGTTGCGCCAACACAGGCGAGTTGGGTCGATTCCCGAGTCCCCTTCATACCCCCCATTGAGTCCTGTCGTCCTCATACCGGGAGGGGGTACCCCGGTTCGGATCTTTCAAATACCCGGCCTGACCAGGACTTTTACAGTGGAGGTGACATCCTTCGTTCGCGGAGGCTCGCGCCTCTACCCACGCGAAAGCCGTGGTAGTGCGCTCTGCATTATGCGGCCGCTATGGCGCTGCACTACTCATAGACGGCCACCGCTCGAAGTCGGGTCAATAATGACTGCGAGTTGCGGCGGCACCCTGTACGGGCCCTGCTCAACCTGGTCCGAGCTCGGTCGTCAGCGTCTCGACCGTCCAAGTGGGACAGCCGCAGCCGAGGAAGTCGTGGTCGCCCGTCAGGATCGCAGCATCAAGAGCAAGGGCAAGGGCAACTGGCGCCCAGTCGTGAGGGTCCCTGGGAACCCGTCGGCGCGCCGAATGTTCCATGTGCTCGTAGAAGGTCCGGGGAACGACCTCGAACACGTCGCCCTGGACGAACTCGTGAACAGCATCGAGCAGCCTCTTTCCCTGCTCGCTCGACAGGCGCCCTTGGCCGACAATGGCGGCGACCCGCTTCTGCAACTCATGCCGCGCCTCCTCCCACTGCTCCTCGGCAACCAGGCATTGGAGGTCAGGGTGGGCGAACAGCTCCCGGCCTCGCCGACGCAGCAGCTCAGCCACAAGCACGCTCGCATCGACGACAACGATCACTCCGGCAGCGCCCGCCGCAGGTCGAACAGCTGGGCCAGCTCCTCTTCGGTCACGCCGGTCTCCTCAAGGATCACCTCGACAGAGCGACCGAGCCGCTCGATGGCGCGCCTCGCCTGCTCCCGGTCGCCTTCGACGGGGATGTAGAACCCGATCACCTGGCCGTGCTTGCTCACGGCAACGGGATCCGAGCCCGACAGGTAGGTGGTGGCGTGGTCGCGGAACTCCCGGACACCAACGTTCTTCAGCTTCGACATTGTGGTCACCTCGTGGTCACACCATACCAGAGCTTCGTCCACCGACGCCCGACAACGGTTGAGCCCCATTGAGTGGTGTACGAGTTGTCGAGGCCAGCCGGCCTCCGTTCGCTCGGTTGGAGAGGGTGGGACAGGGGCGGACCTGGTCAGGCCGTAGTAGCGATGGCCGTTGTGCGGTCCGGTGCCCCATATCCGCTACGGCGATACAGGGCCGCGCGAAGCTCGCGGAAGCGGCTCGCTGCGCAAGGGAACGGGGACCTGATCCCGTGTCAGAAGCGCCTCACGCCGCGACAGATAGGGGACGTGGGCTGCTTTCCGACACGTTCCGCACCCACGGCGCCTGGCCGCCGCGGCAGTTCGTAGAACAGACGATCGACAACGAGGGACTCGATCCCGTCGCCATCGTGGCCAGACTTCCGACGCTTGGGCGCAGTCGCGGAATTTACGGCCTCACCTACGGACTGGTCTGGACGCGCGGCAATTTCGGCTCGCTCTACCAACCGAGCGACCCCGTCGGGCTGACCGTCGCTGGATGGCACCAGGCGGGTGCCGAGGACATCGTGAGCTTGTTCCTCGGCGTGTTGGGACTCGCGACGCGCAAGCTCCGAGAATTCGTCCCCGATCCGGTGCACGTCGTCGATATCATCCTCACGAGTGGCGACGTGCGCTCAGAACTCGGTCCGAGCCTCGACGGCGCCCTCCCGCTGCAGAGCTCGCAGCTCGATGAGGTGCTGAGTCAGGAGCCGTCGATGTGGTCCGGGTCCCGCGGCCTCATGGAGGACGGCGAGTGGCGCTGGCAGATAGGCCGAGAGTTTCGTCGGTACTACGACGTCTCCACCATCGAACGGTATGTCGACGAGATCAGGCTCGTCGCGGTGGAGAGCGCGTTGGCCGCGGACGCGCTCATTCCGTTTCTCCCAGCACCGCAGGTCGTCGAGGACGAAGGTCATATGAGCGACAGGGACGTCGTGGTCGATGTACCCGCAGTCCCGAACAACGCTCCGACACCCGAACCAAAGCAGTTGTTCCTCTCGTGGGGTCGCCTTGCGAGCAAGACGATCGCCACAGCATTGACCCCGATCCTCGAAGCGAAGTTGCCGGGAGTCCTTACGTGATCTGGGAGACCGCTGCAGCATAGGGGCGCGGCCAGCTCGTCATTCCGATGTTCGTGGACATCAAACCGAGCGCAGTTCCGGGTCCGTTGGCGAGCGAGGTACAAGGTATTCGCCTCGAGGATCCTCCCGATCTCACACGGGCAATCGCACGACTCCAACGTCACTTCGACATCGTCGCAGAGGCAGAGCTCACCGAGGACGAATGGGCCTCGCTGGAAGCGGCCGTGCACGCCGTGGCCGTCCTTGCCGAGGAGCAGCGTGGTGCGGATCTCGGACGCGAGGAGGCGGCGACAGCGCCTGAGGCATCTGGCGGAGCGTAACCTGCACTCCCCATATGCCCCGTCGCGAGCTGCCGATCTACCACTGCGGACCGACGAGCCGGCACCAGCCGCCTGACGCGGAACAACCCGACGTGATCCTCCGAGTCGCGATCGCCGCACCGAATGTCCTGCCGGTCCCCTACGCTCCAGAGGGAATCAGCCGGCTCCGCGGCGAGAGTCGAGAGCAGGCCGTCACCAGCGCGCTCAGAGCATCACCAGTCACAGCCTGACTTCAGAACCAACGCGACACGTGGCATCGCCAGGATGATCCGGC
>JAJZDJ010000223.1 GCA_021828685.1 Actinomycetes bacterium
TTTCGCCGGCACGGCTACGTTCAAGTGACAGGGCTCCCCAAAATGACAGGGGTGCCGCAATGACAGGGGTGCCGCAATGACAGGGGTGCCGCAATGACAGGGGTGCCGCAATGACAGGGATGCCGCAATGATACCGGTCCGGGACTACTTGGAGTTCCTCTCGAAGGAGTACCTCGGCGACTACGTAGCCGGCGGGGGCGCTGCCGTGAAGTTCGTAGTGGCACCCGACGACGCGGTAGCTGCCGAGTTCGCGTCAGGGTTCGAGACTGCAGCTCTCGCACAACGCTACGCAGTAGCGAAGATCGACTCCGCCGAGACAAGGGTTCACCTGTTGGAGCACGTCTTCTTCGACCTAGCTCGCCAGGTCGACTGGGACGGGCTCGCGCAACTCGCTACCGCCCGAGCGGTGACTGCTGCCGGCTACCCACCGCCGCCGGACGGCGACACCAGCTTGGACCGCCTCGCCGACCACCACCGAGTGGAGGTAGGCGAGCTCAAACGAGACGTCGATCGTCAGCTCCAAGACCAGGTGCACCGCGACTATGCAATGGTCGCCGAGTTCCGAACGGCGATGCTGCGGCTGTGCCAGGCCCGGCTGCGCAGCGGCCAGGTCGCCGACGCAGAACACACTGCAGTGCTCGAATGGCTTCGCGGCGATCTGCGTCAGATGGCGGCTCTGCGCTCGGCGCTCATATTCCGTCGCATCGGCCGCCACAATGCGCGAGCGTTGCTCTTCTCCCTTGCGCACTGGCTAGCGATCAACGACCAGGCCGGCCTGGCTCTGCTTGTCGACATCCGCCGCTTTGGCTTCGCCCGCCGTCCGAGCCCCGAGGAACGCCAAGGCCACTATTACACTAGAACAGCGCTTCTCGACGCCTACGAGGTTCTGCGACAGCTCGTCGACAACACCGACGAGATGGCCCACTGTGTGGTGGCAGTGGTCGCCTCTCCCGCATTTCTGTCGGACCCAGCCCGAGGACTCGACGCCTACCAAGCCCTCAAGTTACGGGTATTCGACGAGGTGCGCGACGCTCACCGGGACAACCCGCTGTCGTGTCTTATCCGATTGGAGGCAGCGTGAGCACCGACGTGACCGCGCCGGGCACACAGGCGACCGCCGTCTCCGTCGCTCGGCGCCGAGCACTCGAAGCGCTGCGGGCCGGCGTGCCCAACCGCGACGCTGTAGCGGTGCTCGGTTCGATGCAGCAAGGCGTCGAGGACCGTTTCGCCGGGCTGCTCGAGGCATCGAGAGCATTGCCCCGCGGCAGCGCGGTCGGCGGGATGCTGATCGGTGGTGGATTCGGATCGGGCAAGAGCCACGTGCTGGAGCACTTGGCACATGTTGCGCTCTCAGAAGGTTTCGTGGTCTCCAAGGTGGTCGTGTCCAAAGAGACCCCGTTGCACGACCCTGTCAAGATGTACCGTGCCGCTATCGAGGCGGCCAAGGTGCCAGGCCGGCCGGGTTCGGCGATCGACGAGATCGCCGGCGGGCTCGACGTGGACTCCGCTCGATACGCGGACATGTACCGCTGGGCCCACCAGGAGGGCTCTCCGGTCGACAGTCGCTTTGCTGCCACGCTGTTCCTTTACGAGTACGCCCGCGGCGACGAGGAGTTCGCGGAGAGAATCGTCCGCTTCTGGGCCGGTGACCCGCTGGCAGTTACCGACCTGCGTAGGCGGGTCAGAGAGGTAGGTGCAGCCGCTACCTACAGACTCGGCTCGGTCAAGGAACGAGACCTCGCCCGCCAGCGTTTCCGCTTCGCCTCACGCCTCGCGCAGGGCGCTGGATACCAAGGGTGGGTGATCCTCGTCGACGAGGCGGAGCTGATCGGCAGGTACTCTGCGCTGCAGCGGGGCCGCTCCTACGCCGAGCTGGCCCGATGGGTGCGAGGCGACCGGGACGATCCCGACGCGCCGATCGCAGCGGTGATCACCACTGTCGACGATTTCGAGACCCAGGTGCTGGTAGGCAAGAACGACATCGAGCTGATACCGAAGCGCTTGCGGGCGCGCGGAAGCGACGAGGACGAGCTGCTCGCAAGCCTGGCCGAAGCCGGGATGCGAATCCTCGAGCGCGAGCAAATCCAGCTTCAGCCGCCCGGACGCGACGAGCTGGACCGCGCCTACGCGCAGATCAAAGCCATCCACGGCGAGGCCTACAACTGGAACCCGCCTGACGTCGCGGGTTTGGAGCGCCTCCCGTCGAACCGGATGCGCCAGTACGTGCGGGCCTGGATCGGCGAGTGGGACCTGCGCCGCCTCGACCCTGGATACGAACCACGGATCACCGCCGACGGCCTTGGCGTCGACCTGAGCTACGACGACGACATCCCCGCCGACGCACCCGGCATTGTCGAGGAACCCTGAGCTGCTCGCCGACTCCATAGCGGACCTGATCGAAGCGTCCGGCGGGCTGAGCACGACAGAACTGTCGAGGATGCTCGACGTCGACGAGCACACAGTGCAAAGGGCACTTTTCGCCGCCCACGGCCGTTTCCGTTCCGACCGGGATACCCCGCCCCGATGGTGGCTTGCCGGGGAACGTCCGGTGATGCGAGACACCCCTGTCCGTGCTCGCCCACCCGGGCCTAAACGCCCGGACCTCTACATCTGGCAGGCGGACGCGCTCCGGGCGTGGGAGGAAGCAGGCGGGCGCGGTGTGATCGAGGCGGTCACCGGCGCCGGCAAGACAATGGTGGGGATTGCAGCCACCCTGGCAGAAATCGACCGGCGGGGCCAGGTGCTCGTCGTGGTGCCCACCGTCGAGCTGCAAGACCAGTGGGTGCAGCAGCTGCGCAAGTTCCTTCCCGGCTCGCGTCCGATCGGTCGTCTCGGCGCGGGAGGCCGGGACCGGCTGTCGGGCCACGACGTCGTCGTGGCGGTCGTCAACACCGCCCGCAGCTACGATTCGATGCCTATCCGCCGCGGCGGGCTGCTCGTCGCCGACGAATGCCACCGCTACGGCAGCGACGTCAACCGCTTGGCCCTGGACGGTCGCTTCTCGCGACGCCTCGGGTTGAGTGCAACTTACGCGCGCTCCGACAGCGGCAACTCGCAGTGGCTCGACCCGTACTTCGGCGGTACCTGCTTCCGGTTGGGCTACGCCCGCGCCGTCGCCGAGGGGGTTACAGCCCACTTCGAAGTAGCGCTGATCGGGGTAGAGTTCTCTGCGCTCGAGCAGTGCACCTACAACGAGCTGACGGACACGATCAGGGTCCTGTGGGTTCGCCTGGTGGAGCATTTCGGCGTCACACCCGAACCCTTCGAGCTGTTCATGCAGGAAGTCGCCGAGATGGCCGACGGTGGTGGTGAAGGCAGCGCCACCGCGCGGAGATACCGGCAGGCGATGCTGGCCCGGAGGCGTTTGCTGGCCGACACTCCCGCCAAGGACGAGGCGCTCATCGTCTTGGCGCCCGCAGTTCGGGCTGCGGACAGGGCAATCGTCTTCACCCAAAGTATCGACACCGCGGAGCGCACAGCTACGGTGCTCGCCGAATGCGGTCTGCGCGCTGGCGTGATCCATTCAAGGCTCCCCGGCGACCAGCGAGCCACCGTGCTCGCCAGATTCGCGTCGGGTCGCCTCGAGGTTGTGGTAGCTCCACGGCTGCTAGACGAAGGCATCGACGTGCCTGCTGCAGACCTTGCTGTCATAGTCGCTGCCAGTCGCTCCCGGCGCCAGATGATCCAGCGCATGGGCCGGGTGCTTCGCCGCAAGCCCGACGGGCGGGCTGCACGTTTCGCTGTGCTGTTCGTCGAGGGCACCGTCGAAGATCCCAACTCCGGCGCCCACGAAGCGTTTCTCGGAGAGGTCACCGAGGTGGCAGATAGAGTGACATATTTTTCTCCTATCGACCTGCGACGCACGCCCGACATCGTCCGAACGTCGTTACAACACCGAAGAAACGCAGCCTGCACCCCGGCTTCGCCAGCTACGACGGGCCACTCCGGGTGGTCGTGACCTCGCGTCGCAACCGGACGTCGGCCTCCTTAGATCCAGGCGACCCGGTCAGGAAGGATTACCGTGGTAGCATAATGGCATGCGGTCTACCATCGATAAGGCAGGTCGACTGGTCATTCCCAAGCCACTTCGTGACCGGGTCGGTCTGCAACCGGGCGAAGTCGAGATCGAGGTCGATGGCGCTGCGCTTCGCGTCGAGCCGGTAGCAGGAGGCCCTCTCGAGCGACGAGACGGGTGGCTGGTAATTCCTAGCTCCGGCGGGGTGCTTACCTCCGACGAGATCAGCTGCCTTCGCCATGGCGACCAGAGGTAAGATTCTCGACGCTCTCGTCGACACGAGCGTGGCAGTCGCTCTACTCGTGGAGGATCACGAACACCGCCATGCCGCGCTGGCGGCGGTGGGCGCAAGGAGGGTCGGGCTCTCAGGTCACGCTCTATTCGAGACCTACTCTGTACTCACCCGTCTTCCATCTCCCAACCGGCGTTCACCCGCAACAGTCGCCCTTCTTATTCAGGAAAACTTCGCCGTCAGCCGTCAGCTGTCCACTGAAGCGGCAGGCGCCCTATTGGGCAAGTTGGCTCCTGCGGACATCAGCGGCGGCTCGGTGTACGACGCACTGGTAGCGGCCACCGCACTTGAGAGTGGGCTGCCCCTTCTGACCTGTGACAGACGTGCCCTGCCCGTCTACCGGGCGCTGGAGGTTCCCTACGAATACATCCTGCGCTGATCAAGATCAGTTTCAAAGCCGCAACGCGCGGGCTGTCGGCTTCGACGGTCCTCCAGATCGGGTCCTTGCGATCGAAGCGAGGGGGGCTCAAGAAGCGCTACCGGGGCATCGTATTATGGACGCACGCCGGCAACGTCGGAGCGGTGGACTACCAAA
>JAJZDJ010000024.1 GCA_021828685.1 Actinomycetes bacterium
GGTGCCTGTGAAGCGGTCCCTCCGGCCTGCACGTGAGCGATGTTGACCTTGGCCATCTCGACGAACTTCTCACGGTCGATCATTCGGGCGCTCCTTGATCTACGGAGCCTTCACAAAAAGGCTTCGAAATTGATTACGCAATTGATTATCAGCATAGCCCCTGGGTGGAAAACTGCAACAAGCAATCCGCCACGGCTTCCGCCTTCGGATCACGCCTTCGGATGACGCCTCAGTCGCTCAAATCGCGAATGCGCTCGACCGGTTGGTCGCTGCGCGCATCTTGGCGCCGTCGTAGGCGATACGACCCTCGGGGACGATCTCGAAGATGACCCGCCTAGGCGAGTCGAGGAAGCGGGCGAAGCGAGCTGCGCGTTCGGGGTCCTCGGGGTTGATCGCCTTGCTCAGAGCCGGGTAGAACCAGCTTTTGGTTTCGGCGTCGTCGCGTACCGTGACGACGCCCTTGTAGGTGAGGGCTTTGTTGGCGCCGAGCCGGCTGCCCTTGCTTGTGATCGCCACGCACACCCGGGGGTCTCGGCGCACTGCCGCCACGCGCTTGCGCTGCGAGCTTGCCGTGCACCAGAAGCGGCCCTCGTGGAACACGTAACTCATGATCACGCCGACCGGCCACCCCTCCTTGTTCGACCAGATAAAGGTCAACTCGTTTTGGGCTTCGAGCAGGTCGCGCTCGGTGGAGTCGTCCAGGGTGTAGACCGCGACATCCTCGTAGTCCGAGATTTCCTCTGCTTCTTCAGGCATGTTCGTCCTTTCTGTCGGTCTCGGAGGCCATCAGGTGCGCACTTCGAACACCGGTCCGACGCTGCTCACATGGAAGCGTGATAGGTGTCGTCCGTGCACCCCCGCTTTCGACAGGGCCTTCGCGAACACAGCCATGTGGGGGGCGTCGAAATGGCCGCGGAGGTCCGCGTCCGAGCGCCACCGCTCGAATATCCGCACCCGGGCAGGATCAGCCGGGTCGGCCGCAAAGTTGTATTCGAGGTTGCCGGGCTCCTTGGCCGTCTCGGACATCATCACGACGGCCGCGTCCAGCAGCTCGGCTCTCGCCTCTGGATCGACGTCGATCCAGCCGGCGATGACGAAAGCAGTCGACATCATCGAGCTTGCCGCCTCGCCATCTCGTGCGGGAGCGCCAGCAGGCGGCCCGCCGTCGGTCCATGTCACCCGCAGGACCCGCTCGGCGATTCGCCATCCGGAGGCGGTCCTCCTGTATCGATCCAGGTAACTTCCCGCGACCGTGTAGTTGTGAGCGCCGTACGAGTCGACCCAGACGTGCTGCGCCTGGAAATAGCACCGGCCCCGCGCACTGTCACTGGCTCCTGCTCCTGCACCGTCACCGTCGCCGTCGCCGTCGCCGTCACCGTCGAAGGTGATCTGGTGGTTGGAGACGATGTGCTGTGTCCGATCGAATCGACCTAGTGATCCCGCTGCAGCCTGACCGATCGCCGCCGGACCTTTGAAGACTCCGAGGCGACCGTAGTCGGCGGTCGCGTCTTCGCAGAATACGTCGGCCAGGTCGTCGAAGCGTCTGTGGTCCAGCGCCCAGGTGTAGCGGATGACGACGTCGGATATCTCTCGTTCGTCGGCGATCCGGTTCATGTCGGGAGTTGTCATCGTCGCCTTTCGCATTCTCGCGTCATCAGATCAAAGTCCAGCCGCCATCGACGGTGACAGTATGTCCCGTCACATAGCTGGCCGCCCGACTCGCGAGGAACCAGACGACTTGTGCGATCTCCGCCACGGTGCCCGTCCGGCCGATCGGGATATTTGCGCCTCGCTGCTTCATAAGCGGCCCCATCAGCCCGGTACGGCTCCGCTCCACCCAAAGTGGCGGCAGCTCCCCTTCGCGCATCTTGCGTAGCGTTTCGACCGGGACCGATCCCGGGTTAACGCCGTTGACCCTGATGTTGTGCGGCGCCAGGTCGAGCGCGAGGCTTCGGGTGAAGTGGATGACTGCGGCCTTTGATGCGTCGTAGGAAGTGCCGAGGCAGGGCAGAAGTCCGTCGACGGACGCGATGTTGACTATCGACCCTCCCCCACCCTGAAGCACCATCTGCTCCGCAGCAGGCTTCGACATGTGAAAGACCCCGTGGAAGTTCACTGCGACGCTCCTGTGCCAGGACTGTTCGTCCTGGTCGAGTATCGAACCCGACTCGTGGAAACTACCGGCGTTGTTGACGAGAATGTCGAGGCCGCCAATCCCGTCGACCGTCTGGCGGACCGCCCGGCGGCACGCGGCCGGATCGGTGACGTCGACGTCCACGAAGGTCACGTCGAGACCGGCCGCGGCCAGACGCGATGTGGTGGCATGGCCCGTGTCGGAATCGACGTCGGCTATGACGACGGTCGCTCCCGCCTCGGCGAGCAGACGGGCGATACCCTCTCCGATGCCAGTCGCCGCGCCGGTCACAAGCGCTCGGGAGCCGTCCAGGGACATCAACTCGACCAGGTGGTGCTGCATCGCGTTACGCGCCGGTCGCGAGGGAGCGGGCGACCGCACCGCTGTCGTGGTAGTCGACCTCTCGCGAGACCTTGTCGCCGTCGAATACAAGGAAAGACATGCCTTCCGAGCGCCAGCGCCTACCTTTGTTGGCGGCCCCCAGACGTTCGTCTGGGACGACCGCCGTCATCACCCATGTGAGCGCCACCCCATCGTCGTTGGTCCAGAAGTCCTCCGGAGCGAGGACCAGCTCCGACCACTTGTCGAGTCCTGCAGCGAAGAAATTCCTTATGGCCGGCCACCCGTCGTGGAGGCCCCCGACGATGTCATAAAGGACCGCGTCGTCGTGTAGAAATCGTGCTGGGGCGTCCGGGTCCCCGCTGCTCCATGCAGCGAAGAGGTCCCGAGCTGTTGCGATTCGTGGGTCCTCAGCCATTTTGCGAAGCCTGCTCGCCGAGGTAGCTCACTTCGAGAAGCTCACGCCGACTTGCGAGCTCCTCAGCCGAACCGGAAAGACTCAACCGGCCGTGGTTGAGCACGTACGCACGATCTGCGATCTCCAACGCCATTTGCACATGCTGCTCCACGATCAGAACTCCGGCGCCGGTCTCGTCCGCGATCCGACGCACCACGGGCAGCATACGCTCGACGATCACAGGCGCGAGCCCGAGGCTCATCTCGTCGACCATCAGGAGCTTCGGCTCGCACACCAACCCTCGCGCCATAGCCAGCATCTGCTGCTCGCCGCCCGAAAGCAGTCCGGCTCTGCGCGATAGCAACGGTCGTAGCGCAGGGAACAGGTCCAGGGCACGCTCGACGGCCTGCTCGCGCCGTTGGCGTCCCTTGACCCTCCCGAGGCGGAGGTTCTCGAGGACGGACAGCGCAAAGAAAAGCGACCTGTCCTCGGCAACGTGCGCTACGCCCAGTCTGGCTATCTTGTGGGCCCGGGAGCCGGTTACCGTCTCGCCGAGAATCTGGATCGAACCCGAGATTGGCTTCACCAGTCCGGAGATCGTGAGCAGGCTCGTCGTCTTACCGGCTCCGTTCGGGCCGAGGAGCGCGACGACCTCACCGGCCCCCACGGAGAGCGACAGGTCCCACACGACGGGCACGCCGAAGTAGCCGGTCGTGAGTCCTCGCACGTCGAGGACAGCGCTTCCTGTCGTCCTTGCGGGCCGCTGCCCGGGATCGGCCGTCGTCGTCGTAGTCATATGCTGCGCGCTCCTCTCACGCGAGACGCCCGTCGCTGCTGGACGGGCCGGATGCGGCGGTGGCGAGAGCTTGGACCGGCGTCCCAGCCGCCTGTGGGACGGCCGTCGGGTTCCGGTAGGAACGCCTCCGGCTAACAGCCACCCAGATCTGAAGGGCGGTGGAACGCAGGAGGAGCGCCAAGACGACACCGTCGAGGACCGGCCAAGCGTTCGGGTGGCTGCGACGGTCCCAGAAGAGATACCCGAGGACAGCTCCGATAACCACCGGCGGGCCGAGGCGGCGAAGGGCTCGCATCCACTCCGGTCCCCTCCAGGTCCGGATGGCCTTAACGGCCATCTCTAGTAGCACTTGGACCCCGGGTGCGATTCCGAGCGGGTTGGCGATCGCCGTGATGATCAACCCGAGACCGCCGAAGAGGACCCAGTAGTTCTCCAGGTTGCTGAAATGCGACTGCAGGAAATACGCCCACACGCCGCTTGCAGCGATGAACCCTCCGACCATCGCCCCTGCGACCGACGAGATCCCGCCGAGGTAAGCGAAGGCCAGGAAGGACAGCCCCAGTAGGGGATCGAAGTTGGCGTTCGAGATGTTCTGCTGTTGGAAGGCAAGCAAGCATCCCGACAATCCGGCGATAGCTGCAGCAAAACCGAAGGCGAGCAGCTTGTTCCTCGTCACGTCGACACCCGACGCCGCGGCAGCGCGCTCGTTGGAGCGTATAGCCAGGAATCGCCTGCCTGTAGCCGACTTTCGCAGGTTCGACACCACGAGGGCCGCTGCTACCAGCACCACGAGCACGAACACCGTGAATTCGAAACGGTCGGAGAGACCCCCCTTACCGGCGACAGATAGATTGAGCCCGAACAGAGTCGGCTTCGGTACCGCGGCGCCCGAACCCTGCTGCACCCCGGTCAGCTTCGGGTTGTTGAAGTACAAGTCGACGAGGGTCACGCCCGCTGCAAGGGTGATGATCGCAAGCTGCACACCTCTGATACGCACGGCAGGGAGTCCGACGAGCACCCCGACGAGCACGGCCACCACGAGCGCCACCGGCACAGCGACGATCATCGGAAGGCCGGGACCGTGTATCGGGAACGGATTCCCTTTCGATACTCCGTTACTCAGCAGCTTCACCATGAGGAATGCCGACACTCCCGCAAGGCCCAGCTGCGCCAGGGAAATCTGCCCGACGTAGCCGGTTACGACTACATAGGAGAGCATCAACACTGACGTGATCATCGTCGTGGTAAGCGCGAGATCCCACGGTCCGTGCAGGACGGCACCGTACACGATCACGACCGCGGAGCCGACAACCACCCAAAGCCCGACGCGCACCGGCCGCGACGCAGGCGGGAGACGCTGCTCCCCGACGGTGCCGCGTGTAGGCAGAGATTTGCCTCGCAGGAACAGGATTGCGGCGATCGCGAGAAGCGGGATGGCAGACGCCAGGGCGCTTCCCCCGCTCAGCCAAGCCGGGAACCACGACTCGCTCGACAGGTACGTGACCAGTGATTCGAGCAGGCCGAGGCCGAGACCTCCGACGAGGGTCAGCGGGAAAGACGACAACAGCCCGATGAGCGCCGCCCCGAGCGCGGGGACGATGAAGCCGTCGTAGGCGACCGGGGTGAGCTGACCGGCTATCGGCCCGACGAGGAACCCGCCGGCCGCACCGACGACCGAAGCGATGATCCAGCTCGACCCGGCAAGGGCGTCGGGCGAGAAACCGAGCAGGACGGCACCCTTCTCGTTCTCGGCCGCGGCACGCGTCGCTAGCCCGAGTCGGGTGTAGCGGAACGCCGCCCACACGACGGCGGCCATTACGACCGCCGCACCCGCCGCGTAGAAATTCTCTTTGGGGAAAGGATGGCCGAGCCCTAAGAAGTTCTGCCACGCCCCCCCAGGAAAGACGGGAGGAAGTTGGCGAGCCAACTGACCGAAGTTCAGGAGCGCCACCGCTTGGAGGTAGAGGAGCAAGCCTACAGAGGCCACGACCTTGCCGAGAGCCGACGCATAGCGAAGGGGACGGAACACCAAGTAGTGAACCATCGCCCCCATGAGCACGGCTACGAGCAGTGAGACAACGATCGATGCGACGAAGCCGATCGGACCACTCGATATTGAAATCTCGACGGGCGTGTGACGGCCCGGTAGGAAGTTGACCCAAGGGAGAAAGATTTTCCCGTCAAGGCGTAGCTGGGTGTAGTTGAACACGACGTACATCGCTATCGCGCCCTGCGCGAAGTTGACGACTCCCGAGCCTCGGTATGCGACGACGACGCTCATGCCGAGCATCGCGTAGAGCGCTCCGAGCCCTAGCCCTATCAGTGCGTAGAAGACCAGGTTTCCCACGTCATGCTCCCTGGATGATTAGGTGACGAGATCCAAACTTGCGACCGGCACTGCTGCTGTAGCCGAGTGCCGGCCGGCCGGCTGGTGCGGGAGACTTCCCCGCAGCGGCCGGCCGGCATCAGCTTCATTGTTGTCGCTCAGCCCTGAGCGGTCTCGTGCAGCGGCGTACCGGCGACGATGTAGCTCGCCGAGAACGGCTTGGTGATGGTCACGAACTTCGTGCCGTTCCATTGGAGCACCGATACCGCGGTGGAACACACGCTCGAGTAGTTCGCCGGAGCGGACTTGCAACCCCACGGCACCCCGGCGAACATGTGGACGTTCGACGTGTTCGCAATGGTCGTGTCGATGCTCGAGGCGGTGAGCGAGTTCGCTGTCGGCGAGTTGTCCAGGGTCAGCCAGGTGGTGAGGACCGTCTGGAACATTGCGGTCTCGATGCCTGTCGGCGTTTGGCTCGGCGAGTACTGCTTGTCTTTGGCGTTGATGACGCTAATCTCCTGGCTCGCCAGGCCTGTAGCCGAGCTCGGATCGAGCAGGTTGTAGGATGCGCCGACGAAGTACACCCCATCGACCTTCGATCCCGCCTGCGCTATCTGCTGGGTGTCGGTGCAGGCGCCGGAGAAGATCAGGGGGATCTTCTTTGCGGTCCATCCGGCCGTCGACAGGGCGTTGAGTAGGTTGAAGCAATCGGATGCCTGAGCAGAGAATATGATCGCATCCGGCTTCTGCGCGAGTATCTGGGCTACTACAGCCGAGTCGTCGGGAGACGCGGGCGGAATCGGGTATCCCTTCTCAGTCAGACCGGGGATGAGCTTTACGCCCGCGGGCGTCGGCTTCAGGGATCCGTTGATGACCTCGACCGGCTTTTGCTCCAGGTCGTAGTAGCACGGTACGCCCGGGGCGGTGTTCGACCAGGGAATCGCAAGGTTCGTAGCGTGAAGCGTGTACGCGGCGAAGCTGATCAGCCCCGGGTGCACCCCCACACAACCACCACCGGCCGCGATGTCGTAGATGTTCTTGCCCTGGAAATCCGCCTGGGTGATCGGGTTGAAGTTAATGACCGGGATCCCAGCCGCTGCGAAGATCGGGTCGACGCTCGAACCGAAGAACTGATAGCCGGAGATGATGAACGCCGGCTTTTGCGAGACGATCTGGTTCGCACACGACGTGGACGAGCTCGGCGCGATCGTCTCGAAACAGGTGGTCAACTTGATCGGATGTCCTGCGACTCCCTTGAGTGGATTGCCGCCGATACCGCCTAGCTCATTGTTGATGTAGTCCACTGCGGCCTGGGCTCCGGCTGTGGCGTCCGGGAAGCTCCCGTTCGGGTCACCTTGCGGGTTCAAGAAACCGACCAGGATCGGGGTGCCCGTCGCTTTGACCGGCTTGCTCGCAGTGCAGTTGAGGACGGCCTGCATCCAGCCCGCGTACTTGCCGTCGGTCGCGTCGAGAGAGGTGTTCGGCGCCGCACACGACGCAGTCGCCGCTGTGCCCGAGGTCGAACCCGAACTGCCGGTCGAGCCGGCAGTCGTCGCCGTCGAAGCGGCCTTGGTGGAGCTGCTGCACGCCGCAGCTGCCATTGCCATGATCGCGCATCCTGCCATCCAAGCCGACTTGCGCCTTGTCGTAGTTCTCACACGAAACCCCCGTCTCTTTTTGGTATTTGGATGCCCGCTCCGGGCACGCATAATCTATACGAGCAGTTAGTTTAACTTTCAACATAACTAATTTCAAGTGCTGCGAAACCCTATCGTCAGCGCACGTTCAAACGTCGCGCCGCCACCTCCTCCTCCCACTCGAAATCCCACGTGGCATGCCACAGTGAATCGACCATGGGAGCGCTCAGGCGGTCCCATCCCATCGACAGAAACCACTCGTAGGTCTGCTCGTGACCGCTGCGCAGGTCCCGCCCAGCAGGCAATCCTCCCACCGATTGCGCTTTCGCAGTGCTCAGCACCGCGTGGTGGGCACGTCCGAACAAGTGGCCGAACGGTGGTCTGTCAAGCTCCTCCAGTTCCGCATCGCTCAACTCGACGACCACCGGCTCCTTGCCGACGATCGAAGCGAGTACGTCCACGTAACGCCGCGACGTGACAGCCTCCGCAGTCACGTTGAACACTTCACCGAGCGCACGCTCGCACTGAGCGAGCGACACCATCGCGTCGCAGAGGTCGTCGACGTGGCCGTACGAGCAAGCGACCAGGCCACCGTGAGGGACGAATATGGGGCGGCGTTGCAGCAGCCTCAGCCACATCGGCGTTTCCATGTCGAAGATGTTGTTGTGGGGGCCGTAGATCGCTGCCGGCCTCACTATCGTCGAGGGGAACCCCGAGGTTCGCCAGCGATCGCAGAGCGCTCCTTCGACCATCGCCTTGAACCCGCCGTAGGAGTCGGGACCACTCGGATTGCTCGCCATCTCCTCGCTCCACGGCATGACCCCGAGCAGGCTCTGGTCGTAGGCCATGATCGAGCTGACGTATAAATACCGGCCACACCGGTCTGCGAAGAGGTCCAGTAAACCTTCGATGTCCACCCCACCTGCCGCCATGACGAATCCTGAGACGTCGAACACGACATCCCATTCCCTGGAACCGACCGCGTCGATCATAGAGACAAGGTCCGTCCGGTCCGCCACAAGCCGTGTCACCCCGGGAGGCAAATCTGACGCTGTACGCCCGCGGTTGAGAACCGTGACGTCGCCACCATCGCTACAGAGTTTGTCGACGAGACGGCGCCCGACGAATACCGAGCCGCCCAGGACGAGACTCCTCACGGCTGTATAGGCCCCGCGTTCTCGCTTTGTGCCAGCGCCGCCTTGGCGACTTCGACATCCTTGCGTGCGCTCTCGCCCAGGTATGCGGCGATCACCTTATCGTCGCTGCGGATCTGCGCGGGTGTGCCTTGAGCTATGAGCCGCCCGAATTCGATCACGTAGATGTAATCGCAGACTCCCAGTACCAGGCCCATGTCATGGTCGATCAGAAACACCGTCGTCCCGTCGTCCACGATCCGGCGCAGCCGATGGCCGAGCTCGCGGCTTTCCGTAGTGTCGAGTCCGGCGGCGGGTTCGTCCATCAACACGAGCTTGGGGTTTGCGGCCAGGGCACGTGCGACACCTACAAGCTTCCGCTGCCCTTGGGATAGTTCGCCGGGCACCCGCCCTGCTACGTCGAGAAGTTCGAGACGGCGAAGGGCGTCGTCGACCGACTGCACGACCTTCGTGCGATTCGGCCGGACCAGGTCGGCAAGGAAGCCAAGCACGGACGACTTCTCAGCGGCGACGCGGAGGTTCTCGGTGACCGTGAGGTCGTCGAACAACTCGAGTGATTGCCACGTCCGGACCATTCCGGCACGCGCACGATAATGGGGCCCGCTCGACGTCAAGTCCTTCCCGTCGAATACGATCCGGCCTTTCATCGGCACGAACCCGGTCAGGCCATCGACGAAGGTCGTCTTGCCGGCACCGTTCGGGCCTATCAATCCGACCAGCTGGCCGGCGTGGATGTCCATCGACACGTCGTCGACAGCTTTGAGCCCGCCGAAGGTCACCGACAGGTTCTCGGTGTGCAATAGCGCCACTGCCGGCTACTCCGCTGCTTCGGACGGCATGGCGTAGTGGATCCCGGGAACCCCGCCGGCCCACGGCGCCAGGCGTTCCGGTAAAGCGGCGAGCCCCTCGTAGGTGTCCCCGACGGTGGGCGCCCCGAGCATTTCGCCCCAGCCGTGATGGCCCGGTCGGATCTGGTAATAGCCGTTCGACGCGTTCGTACCGCCATCGACCAGCAGGTTGAGCCCTGTCACATAGCTCGAAGCATCAGACGCCAAGAAGAGCAACGGTCCGAGAAGCTCCTCGGCATTTCCGACCCTACGCATGGGCGTCCGGCTCGCTATGTACTCGCTCACCCCGAGAGCGTCGAGCGCCGGCGCGGTCATCGGTGTAACGATGAAGCCAGGAGATATGGCGTTGACGCGTACGCCACGGTCTGCCCACTCGCAGCCGAGTTGGTAGGTGAGGTTGAGCAGACCACCTTTGGCGCCAGTATAGGCGATCACGTTGAGCTCGTTTGCACCGCTAGCCATTATCGAGCAGATATTGATGATCGATCCGCGTCCGGCTGCAAGCATGTGGCGGCCGACGTCCCTCGCGAGCATGAAGGCGCCGAAAAGGTCGACGTCGACAATCCGTCGAAAAGTCTCCATGTCGAAGTTCTCCGCCGGCAGTCCTCGCATATCGGAGATTCCCGCGTTGTTGACGAGCACGTCGATCTTGCCGTCGCGTTCGATGGCGGCATCGATGATCCGCTTCACGCCTTGTTCATCGGATACGTCGGCAACCACCGGGGTCGCAGCGACACCGAGTGCGGCGCACTCCGAGGTGACCGCATCCAGGCTGTCCTTGCTTCTCGCAGCGAGGATGAGATCGGCGCCCGCCGAAGCCAACCCTTTAGCCATGGTCTCGCCCAGCCCGTAGCTTGCGCCGGTCAAGACGACCGTCTTGCCCGTCAGATCAAACAATCTCGACGCAATCCCCGGGGCTGGCTTTGCTCCGTTAGCGGATGTCACAGTAGGAATATCCTCTCTAGCTTCCTGAAAGCTTCGCGACGATTGGAGCGAAGTCCCGCATCGTTCGATCGGACACCGTCACGTAGCTGATGTGATACCGCTCGCGACGCTCCAATAACCTCTCGACGATCTCGTCAGGCGACCCGACGAGCACGTGGGGGTGCTCAGCCAAGTCGCCGGGATCCATCCCGAACGCAGACGCCATCTCCGCCGCCTTCGCTCCGGTCTGCGAGCCACCCGAAGTCACAACGGTAAAATAAGCTCCGATCTCCAACTCGACCGACTCGAAGCGCTCCCCCGCGGCTTCCCTGATCCAGTCGATCTTAAGATCTGTCTGCCCGGCCACGGAACCCCGTACCGAAGGGGCGCCGAGTTTGCCCGACGAGTTGTCGAAGTTGAGGCTGACGATGTCCGCCTCGCGTGCAGCGAGGCTCAGAACCTTTTTCGCTCCTCCGCCGATCATGATCGGTGGACGAGGTCGCTGCACGGGCAAAGGCACTCCCGAGTAACCGCTCACCTGGACGTGTCGCCCTGCCAAAGCGATCGGCTCGCCACTAAAGTGCGCTTTTACCAGTGCCGTCACTTCCCCGAGGCGCTCGATGCGTACGGAAGCGGGATCCCAGCTGATTCCCATCGCCTCGTATTCCGCCCGGATCCAGCCAGCCCCGAGGCCGAGCTCGAGTCGCCCCTCGGAAAGCAGGTCGAGGGTGGCCGCTTCCTTAGCGAGGACCGCCGGATGGTGATAATCGACACACAGCACCCTTGCGCCGATGCGCAGAGTCTCCGTCGCTTCGGCGGCCACCGCCATCGCCGGGACAGCCGCGAGCGTCTGCACAGGATGTCCCGTCTCGGACTGGACCGGTCCGGGTCCGAAATAGTGATCGGCAAGGTGCAGCGCCGAGTACCCGAGATCCTCAACCGTTCGCGCCGTGTCGCGCCACTGCTTCGCTCCATCCGCCTGGTAGGCCTGAACGGCGAATCTGAAAGGTCTTGTGGGCTGCAACACTTCCCCCGATGTCTGGTCCGCCCTCCGGCGCCAAGCCGGACGTGGCAGATACTTCGTCATCTAAGCACCCGCTACGCGCCCAGTCAAGAACCTACTGCCTGATTAATATGTTTTGACGGCCGGTCCCGCCGTACGGTAAAACCTTGTCAAGATCAGGACGACAAGGAGAAAGTTACCGATGGGATACATGCTGGCACGCCTGCAGGTCCGCCCCGGCCGTGTCGCAGCCTTGACCGAGATTATGAGCCACATGACTCCGGTTCTCGAACGCCAAGGCTGGACGCTCGTCGGTGCCTACCAAACGACGATCGGACGCTTCAACGAGATCTGGGACCTCTGGGATATCGGCGGGGACGCCTCAGGGATCGCCACCGGATTGTCGGAGGCGCGCAACGACCCCGAGTTCGCCGAGTGGGCCGCGAAGCTTCCCGAGGTCGTCGAATCAGAAGAGACCCGCTACATGGAGAAACTCAACTACGGCAAGTGAAGCCCGAGTGACGCCTTGGTCGTCAGATGGGTAGACCGCGACCGCCGGCTTCACGTAGAAGCGGCCGGTGCCCCGCGTACAGTCCCTGGCCCGGTTCCGCCCCTTCCGGCGTGCCGGCGATCAGGCCGCCGTCCACCGACATCGTGATCCCACTCACGAAGCCGGCCCTGTCGCTCGATAGCCACACGGCAGCCTCCGCAATGTCCTCGGCGGTACCGTAGCGGCCTTTGAGCGGGCTGATCCGCTCGAAGACGTCGATTCGATCAGTCGCCGTGGGATCGCCCAGCGCAGCGTCGGCGAACATGGGGGTGGCGTGCTTACCGGGGGCTATCGCATTGACCCTGATACCCCAAGGTCCAAGCTCGGCGGCGACGTTGCGGGTGAACCCGACGATCGCTGCTTTGCATCCAGCGTACACGTGCGGGCCCAGCCCGCCACGCAGCCCTACGCAGCTCGTGGTCGAGAGGATCAACCCGCTACGGCGGGGTTTCATCACGCGGGCCGCATGCTTCATGCCAAGAAAGACCGACCGCATGAGAACCGCGACCGTGAAGTCGTATTCGTCGAGGGGGATCTCGTCGATTGGTCCGATCGCTCCCACTATCCCGGCGTTGTTGAACATGACATCGACCTTGCCGAACGCGGACACTGCCTCGTCTACGAGCCCCGCAACGTCCTGCTCGCTCCTGACGTCGCAGCGGACATAGCGCGCAGCGTCCCCGAGGTCGGCGGCGAGCGTCTTGCCAGCCTCGTCTTGGATGTCGGCGAGGACGACCGAGGCGCCCTCCTCGACTGCCAGGCGCGCGGCCGAAGCGCCGATACCGCTGGCACCGCCGGTCACCACGAAGGTCTTGCCTGCGATCAGTCCTGTCATTCGAACTCCTCCGATCCGGTCATCCACCGGACTCCCCGGCGGAGCAGAACACGATACGTCTCCGATTCCCACGACCCCCTGTCCACGGTCGGCCAGTAATCGACGACCGGCACCATGTCGTAGTGGCCGCGGCAGTGGCCCAACGTCAGGTACAGCACTTCGCCTGCGCCGACCGGGTGGAGGTACATCACCGCGTGGCGACGCGGCTCAAGCCACGACGATTCGACGAAGCCTTTCGCCTCCCCCACGAACTCGGAGTGTAGGAGCATCTGGATTTCGCCGTGCATCTCGGAAAGGTAAAGCTCGTCCGAGGTCTCGAAGGCAGCTAGTCCAGACACCAAAGGGTGATCGGGCTGCGTGACTTGCACCTGGTAGGCAGCGATCGGTGGGTGAGCTACGAACTGGCTGCCAAGCGTCTGAGCGAGCTTGTGGATCACCCTCGGCGCGACCACACCGTCAGGAGTGAGGTCGAGCGCCGAGTTGGTTCCATGCAGCGCGAACCAGCGCCCTCCCGCTCTGACCCATTCCGCCAGGGCCGCCTGCTCGGCCTCCGTCGGCCTCACGTCGCAGGTGTAGGTGATCAGACAGGTCGAGGCGTCCAACGCCCCGAGGTCCCTGTAGTCGTTGCTTACAGTCGTACGGATGCGCTCGTCGCCCGCCAGGAGATTGAGCAGCTCCAGGCGTGCGTAGTCGAAGTCATGAAAGCGCCCACCGCAGACGAGATGCACCCTGATCGGGATGTCCAAGGGAATAAACCGTGCCCGTCAGCGTCTCACGACAGCGCGTATACGTCGTATCGGACGCCGCCTTCGAACAGCTCGCCGTATCCGATACATTGCACGTCGTTGAGCCAAGCGTGAGTTCCTGCAGGCGCCTCGAACAGAGGTGCGATCCTAATCTGCATCCCGCCAGCCTCTAGTGGGACGGCTATCCCCGAGTACGAGATGAGGATGTGGGCACCGTCGTCGGTCACGAGCAGGGCGCGGACGTCCAGCTTGAGCACGCCGTTGGACCTGACGGTAAACCAATCGCCGCCAGGCGGGGACACCGTGCCCCGAAGGCGAGGCCCCTCGAAGGTGCCCCCTGTGACAGGAATGATCCCTCGTGTCCCCTGAGGGGCACCGCCGATCATCACAGCCTTGCCTGTGTTCGCGCTAAAGGTCAGCACATGCTCGAGCTCCGCATGCGTGCGTGGGCTGGTCACGTCAACTCCCCTCGTCAGTATCGGCCCCGACGCTATTCGTTCGAGTCCCCACAGTCAAAACTAGGTCGAGCTCAGCTTGGAAGTCCAAATACCTCTCGGGTTGGATCGAGACGTAAACTGGCCGCTAATGGAGCTCCTCCTTATCCGCCACGCCGAGCCTGTCAAAGTAGTAGACGCCACAGGACCAGCTGACCCCGATTTGTGTGATCGCGGTGCCCGTCAAGCGACGCTCCTGGCCGAGTTCCTGAGCCACGAGGGCATCGACGCGATCTACTCGTCGCCGATGCGTCGAGCCATCCAGACAGCCGCTCCTCTCGGGGAGATCACCTCCTTGACGCCTGCGATCGTCGAAGGGCTGGCCGAGTTCGACCGCCAGGCGACAACCTATATACCGATAGAAGAGCTTCGACGAACTCGGGACGAGCGCTTTCTGGCGATGCTCGAAGACGACTACAGCAGTTGGGGCATCGACATGGGCGAGTTCCGATCGAGGGTGGTTGAGGCACTCGAAGCGATCATCGATACCCACGCCGGCGAGCGGGTCGCCGCATTCTGTCACGGTGGCGTGATCAACGCCTACATCGGCCACATCCTCGGCTTGTCCCGAAGTTCGTTCTTCGCACCTGACTACACGAGCGTCAGTCGCATCGCTGCGAGCCGCTCGGGGGTGCGATCCGTTCTACGGTTGAACGAGGTCGGACACCTGCGAGGGCACTCCCTGCTTGAATCCACCGTCTGAGACCGACGGTCTATCGAGCAGCCTTGATTACCGATGCCAGATGCCGGGGGGCTTGCGCCCACGCCGACGGACTGTCCATACGATCCCAGAAATTGCATTCGACGATCACTTCTTCCACACCCGCTTTCTTCGACGCCTCGATATCGGCCAGTACAGCGTCGAGTCCGCCGACCGGGTCGCCGGGACGGTGACTTGGTCGCTGGGCGAAACTTCGGAAGTACAACCGCAATGGAGCGGCACCCGCAAGCCGCCTCTTGTTCAGCTGCGACAGGACTTCCGCTAGGTCGTCCGGCTCTCCTCTCGCCGGGTTCCAGATATCGAAGCACTCGACGGTCCTGGTTAGCCCCGCCTCGCTCCACATCCCTGACAACAGAGGCGGGTGCGGTGTCTGCAACGGTTTGGGCCGCACGACCGACGGCGGGATCTGGAAAAAGTCGCCGTCGAACTGCACCGGATCGGGCCCCCAGCACGCGAGCACCGCTAGGACCAACTCGTCCATGCGGCGACCCCGGCTGCGCGGGTCGACGTCCATCTGGGCGTGCTCGTCGTCAGACCAGCCGACCGACAGACCGGCCACCAGCCGACCGCCCGACAGCACATCGATGGTGGCGAGCCGTTGCGCCAGTTCTACCGGTCGGTGGTACCCGCCGACGAGGATGCTGCTGCCAATTGTGATCGTCGACGTGACCGCAGCAGCGAACGCCATCGCCTCGGTCGCGCCGAGCACGCTCCTGTACTGTCCCGGTATCGGGAGGCCCTTTACACCCGCGTAGCCCGATCTCGGCTCGAGGGGGTAGAACAGGTGCTCCTGCGCCCAGAGACTCGAGAATCCGAGTTCTTCGGCTTCCCGGCAAAAGGTGCTGAACGCCTCGGCATCCACATGATCTCCGAGTTGGGGGAGGGCGAGGCCGACTCTTGTCACTGAAGTTCTCCTCTCCGGGCGCCCCGACTTGTCGTGGACCCTTGTCCGCGGACCCTTGTCGCAGGCCGCTCTGCGTTGGCGCGAGACGGCTTTTCCACTAGGTACCGTTCGCCACTAATGATAGCGGCGAGGCTCCACTGGCGGCGGTTACTATTGGGGCGTGGCGACAACGATCTTCATTCCACGCCTGGCCGTCTCGATGACCGAAGGGACGATCAGCGAGTGGCTGGTCGGCGACGGGGAGACAGTTAGCGCAGGTCAACCCTTGTATCGTTTGGAGACCGACAAGACCGACGCCGAGATTGAGGCTCCTGCGAGCGGGACTCTGCGCATCGAGGCGGAGGTAGGCGAGCTTCTCGAGGTCGGAACGCCGATCGGCGAGATCGAGTAGCCACCGTTACCGGCTCTGAGCTCCCGGCGACCGCGTCTAGAGTTTTGGAGGGAAGGGGTCGAACTTGCCGGGCGGAAGGTCACCGCGGTAGCAGACTGTGAAGTGGCGGGCAGCGAACCGCCATCCCGACGACTGACGCACATAGCGGTCGCTGTAGAAGCCGACCACCAGGCTTCCCTCGCCGGCGCGCCGGCCGATCTCCCAGATAGTCCATGATCCAGAGGCTTCGTCGCCCGTGACGCTCACGGTCCCCTGAGCCACCATCTGGATGACACCCTCGAAGCTGGCCATAGCGCCAACCCAGAACTCCACGATGGCTTGCCGGCCGACGACGGTCGTATCACGTATACGCCATTCGCTATCCTCCGCCCAAGTGTCACGCCACGCATCCCGGTCGCGGCGATTGACTGCATCCGCGTAGCTGGTGACCAGGTTCCTGATCGCCATTTCATCGTGCACCGCACGGGACGCGTCCCCGCCGGAGTCTGCTTTCATGTCAATCGAAACTCCTTCGTCTATGGCATGTAAACACGCCTAACAACGTGACCGAAGCCCATGTTTGACCTCGGAGGAGATTCTCGCATAGCGAGCCTGGTCAATTCATAACTAGAGTTCCACGAGGCGCCTATGGCAGGCAACCAGGTTCGCGACTAGGACCGGTCGCACGACAGGGGAGGATTTGGTAATGAGGGATATTGGTTCCACGATGGAAGGGCTTCGGACGTTCCTCGCCCGCCATGAGCCTGAGAGGAGGCCGGTCGTGCTGGAGTGCCGGCCGCTGACCGGCGGCTACAGCCGGGTAATGAACTGCGCGACAATCCGCTGGCGCGACGGAACCGAGCAAGAGTTGGTGCTTCGTTCCGATCCTCCGCCTGACGAGATCGTCTACCGGACCGATCGGAACATCGAGTGGAATGTGCTGCGGGCGCTGACCACCGCAGCTACAATCCCGATGCCACCTGCGTACTACTACGACGACGGAAGCTACCTTGGAACACCGACGATCGTTCTCGGCCGTTGCGGCGGCCCAAGCCTTCAAAGCGCTACGACGGACGCTTCTGCCGATCTCGACGACCTCGCGGGCAAGGTTGCCGACACACTCTCCACGATCCACCGAACGGATCTCGCGCTCCTCGACGGCGCTCTCGAAGCACCCACCGACTGGGGCGACTATCTGAGCGGCCTTATCGACGAGTGGGCCCGCGCCGAGAAGGCGCACCCCGAGTCTGTCCCGGTGCTGCGCTACCTCTCTGCTTGGCTCGACGCCCACCGCCCAGCACCTATGGCAATGGTCCTGGTCCACGGCGACTTTCAGGCTTCGAACCTGCTAGTAGAAGACGGCCTGCAAACGATCGATTGGGAGTTCGCCCACATCGGCGACCCGAGGGAGGACCTTGGATGGTTCAGCCTGTATTCGGCGAGCACCGGTGCACCGAACCTCTACGGGCGCGACCCCGAAGGCTTCCTGGAACGTTATCGACTTCGCACGGGGGCTTCTGCTGAAGAAGTCAACCAGTCGACGGTCGCCTACTTCAGCGTCATCTCGGCGACACGCGTCTATCTGAGCATCCTGGCGAGCGCAGCCGCCATGGCAGAAGGAAAGGCGCAGGGAGTAATGCTCACCTACAGCCTCAACGCGTGCGCACTTGGAAACATCAACTGGCTGTCGACCTGCCAAGCCTTGGAAGGCGCACTGTGATATCCCTACCCACCACGGAACAGATACTGCTCGACTGCAGCCGTGAGATGATCGAGACGGTAGCCCCAGCGGTCTCCGACCCGGCCGTCAAGCTTTGCGTGGAGATGATGGAGAATGTGCTCCGCAACGCCGCCACACGCTGCGCTCACGAGATCGCCTGGATGACTGACGAGACCGAGGTAATGCTGGCATTCGCAGCCGACGTGGCGTCAACCTGCTCGACGCCGGACCTTTCCGCTGCGATCAACGCGGCCGGTGAAGGCCGCCGGCGTTCTCTTGAGCTGGCGGAAGTCGCACGCGAGTACAGCCTCGCAGGCGAAGCACTCTCGTGTGCCATCGAGGCTGCTTTTGACGGCAGCAATGACGTCTTCCTCCGCCAGGCAGTCGCCATCCTGGAGTCACGCAACACACGCGAACAGGAGATCAAGGGCGACTGGGCGATGATCGGCAGGGGCTGAAATGACCTCGTGGCCGGCGGATGAAAGATTGTGGCGGTCGGTTGCGGAGACCTTGGTTAGCGATATCCTTCCAGCCTTGGACGGTCCGACACGCGACGTCGCTTTGCAGTTGAGCGGATTGGCGCGATATGCCGCAACCAGGGGTGGTGACCCGCGACCCTCCAGGGCCTCCCGGCTGGCCGAGCTTATCGGGATTCCCGGGGAGCCGGCATGGGCGGAGGTTGCGGAGGCGGCATCCGGGGTGCTTTGCGAGGCGCGGGGTTTCGCTCTCGCCTCCGACGGGGACCCGGCGCAGTCCACGCGAGATGCGGTCGTCGCATCCCGATCTCAGCGCCTTCGCGACGACCTCCGGGCGTTTCTGGCCGAAGACCTCGCCACGGCGGGTCCCCTGCTCGACACCTTCGCGCGACACGGGTCGTCTGCGGTTAGCGACGCAGCCACACGACCGGACGAAGTTGCCGCCCTCAAGCAATGGTTCTCCGACACTCTCGGCGAGCCGATAAGCCAGTTCGATTCAAGGTTGATCTCGGGCGGGCATTCTCGCCGGATGCTCGACGTCACCGTCGAGACCGACTCGGAAACGCTTCGCTTCGTCGTGCGCATCGAGCAGGGCGGAGTCTTCGCTACGGACGGCGCGTCGGAAGAGACCGTGATGAGGGCACTCCACCGAGCTGGTGTCCCGGTTGCCCCGATTCGCTGGAGCGAGCCTGGGCATGTGCTGGGCCGGCCATTTTTCGTGATGGAGCGCGTGGAAGGAGACCACGACGCCGACTTGGCGGCGCTCGAGGTTTTCGCCATCGAACTTCACCGTCTGCACCAAATGGACGTTGAAGGTTTGCGCTCGGCATTTGCAGGAGCCCCCGGCAGCCCGGAGGAAGCGATCGAACTGGCGATTGCCCGCTGGGAGCAGGCTTACCGCGGGGCAACCGATTGCCCGGTGCCGCTGCTCGACGACGCTGCAGCGTGGCTGAGAACGAACCTGCATCCGACCGGCGCTCTCTCGGTGGTGCACGGCGACCCGGGCCCCGGGAACTTCATTCACCGTGACGGTCAGATACGGGCGATAACCGATTGGGAGTTCGCGCACATAGGCGACGCCGCGGAGGACTGGGTTTACCTCGCCGCGCTACGGGGCGTACGAGTCATGGACACCGACGAGTGGGCAGCCTGGCTCGAACGCCACGTCGGCGTCCGCTACGACGCCAACGATTGGAGGGCCTGGACCGCCTTCAATCTCTTCAAAGGTGCATGCGCCAATCTGACTGCGTTTCACGTCTTCGAGTCGGAGGAGATGAGCGGACCGAACCTGCTCGCGGTGGGGACGGCGCTTCATTCTAGGATGCTGCTCCGTCTCTCCGAGCTAATCGAATAGAGCAGTCAGACCGGCTGGCTTTGGAGTCCTACTATCGTGACCTCCCCCGTGCTCCCGTCGACGGCGATTGTCGCCCCGTCGGGAATCAACCTGGTCGCGTCTACGACCGATACTGCGCAAGGCACTCCGATCTCGCGGGCGACGATGGCGGCATGGCTGCCGACGGCCCCGACGTCGCACACCACCGCCGACGTTGCGAGAAATAGCGGTGCCCACGAAGGGTCCGTCGTGCGGCAAACCAGAACGTCGCCTGGTTCGAGGTCAGTATTGGACGGGTCATGCACGACTCGGGCGCGCCCCGTGACCCTGCCGGGAGCCCCAGGCGCCCCACGCAGTATTTCTCCAACCTCGACTCTGCGTTTGGCTCCACCCTGCCTCCTGGGCCATTGATCGATCGGCGGCGGCCCGAGGCGGGAGTCGACAATGTAGGGTGGCTCCAACGACGCCAACGCATCAAATTGCTTCTGGCGCTCTGTAAGCGTCGCAGCCCATCCGGTCGGATCCGCCAGGAAACCGTCCAGCTCCGAGTCAACCAGCATGAACACGTGCTGAGGTTCTTCGATCACGCCGGAGGCGCACATACGGCGCCCAAGCTCGAACAACGCAAGTTTGGCTTCGAAGTGCAATCGGATGAGAGCGCTCTTGCCCGCCTCGCGGAGCTGGTAGAAGAGCACACCGGAGCGCAGCCCCGCGACAAAAGCGGCCTGCGTCTCAGCATCAGAGTCGAGAAGTCCTGTGATTTCTGCCGCAAGATCTGAACGTTCGCGCCCTGCAGCACCAGCGACTACTGACGGGTCGTGCTCGTCGCCTTGCAGGCGTATGCGGTCCACCATTCCGACGACCATCTCCGGGTTCGTCGACCAGCACGGCGAACGCAGGTCCCATTCGTTCGGTCCACGGTGCCCGTACTCTGCGAGCGCAGCGTGGAGGTCAGACAGGAAGCGGGAGGCGTCCGGGCTCTCCATCGCAGCGAACCGGTCGAGTACGCCAACCAGTCCCTGATCGAAAGCTGCGGTGAGCGCAGGAGAATTCCGCACGAGGCGGCTGAGCGCCCACAGCGCTACTGATCCGCCTGCTGATTCCACGCCGCCGATTCCTGTAAAAAGCTTCACTGCATCATGTCCGCGCCCGATCGCATCGCAGATCGCCGACACGGCACCCGGGCCGATCGACGCCGCTAGAACTACTTCGCAGTAAGGTCCCCACGCCTCACGGATGTGGCCTACCACGTTCCGGGCGTACGCCACGAGGTCCCGGTCGTCCATGGTTTCGAAGTCGGGCCTATCAGCCTGCACCTGGCGGCTACGCACAAGTTGCTCGCTCATCGCAGGAACACTGTCGGTGCTCATCACCCACGCCAACGTCCGACCCAACGCCTCGCTGCGCTCCAGGTCCTCGTCGGCGGGGTCAGCCTCGTAAGGTGGTATGTTCGGGTTGTCCCCGAAGTAGGCCTTGTCGATTGCGTCGACGCTGACGCCCGGCATTCGCACTCCGAGCAGTCGTGACAGGGAAACCGAGTTGTAGAAGTATCCACCCCAGTTACCGAAGATCTGGTGATCCGGGGCTAGCTCGTCGGCGGTGACGATCCCGAAGCTGACGAAGCCGTCTGCTGCTCCCGGGCCGTTACCTTTGACCCATCCGAGACTCCATCCGAGTGGGCTGAAAGGCTCCGGGCCGACCTCGTCGGCGTTTGCTCGTGTGAAGAGTTTGAATCTTGTGCCAGACCTGGTGTCTGTAATCCAGCCGTCCACTTCAGTGATCTCCTATCAGTTTATCGAGTTCCGATATCGACTAGACGGCGCGGCCGTCTCAAGGTTCCAAGGCAACCGGTAACCGCTTTCGACCCCACAGGAACGGAGAGGGTACCCGTTCAGTGCGACCATCGAGGCGGATCCGGGGAAATCTGACCGCGAGCTCTTCTAATGCGACGCGACCCGTCAATCGGGCCAAGCGTGATCCGAGGCAGTGATGGATACCCCAGCCAAACGACAGGTGCTGCGCTGTCTCTGCGGGCTCTCGATCGAGATCGAACGAGTCCGGGTTGGCGTACATGGTCTCGTCACGGTTGGCGGATGCAAAGAGCAGCATCACCTTGGACTGGGCCGGAACGGCGGTGGATTCCACGGTAACGTCGACGTTGTTGGTGCGGCACAAACCGAGCACCGGCGGGTCGTGGCGAAGGCTCTCCTCGAGCGCAGCGGGGATCAGGGAAGGTTCGGCGACGATCCGCTCCCAGCGCTCCGACGGCGATTCCAGCAGGCGCCACATGCAGTTGGTTATCAACGAAGTCGTCGTTTCGTGACCTGCTACGAGCAGCTGGTTCACCATGCCAACCACCTCCTCGTCTGGCATAGGGGATCCGTCCTGCTCCCATTCCGCTGTCGCCAGATGGCTCAGCAGCCCGTCGGGGAGTGCCTCACCGGCGTTGGCGAGGCCGCGCCTGCGCCGCACCTCGGCGAGGGTGAAAGCACTCATCTCACGCCGTGCCTGCACGGAGCGTTCCGGGTACGCCATTCCGAGCGTCAGGGCGTCCGCCCACTCCACGAATCGGTCCCGGTCGTCTAGGGTCACACCGAGCAGAGAGCAGAAGCTGCTGACGGGCAGGGGCAGAGCGTAGTCAGCGTAGAGATCGGCCTTCCCGGCGTCCGCCAAGCGGTCGAGGAGCGATCGCGCAAGGTCGCGCAGGTCGGGCTCCAGACGTCGAACCGCAGAAGGAAGGAACCAGCCGCGGGCCAGGTTCCTTCGCTTCTGGTGTTCGGGTGGGTCGTCGTGCTGCATGTCGCCCCGACTTTGGGGCGAGAAGCCGATGCCGGGACCGTTGCGGTTCGACCAGACGTCCGGGTCGCGCAGCACGTCGACGATGTCCTTGTGACGCGACAGGCTGAACAGAGCGAGAGTCTCCTCGTGGTGGACGGGGCACGAGGCACGCAGGTCGCTGTAGGAGGGGAAGGGATCGGCTAGGACGTCAGGTTCGAGCGGGCTGTAGGTCACGTTCGCTGGCTCTCCGATCCGGGCGTAGCTACAACCGTTATTGGCATCTCGGTCGGCTCGAGGCCGAGCGTTATCAGCATCTTCGCAAACCCCATGAACATCGCAAGTGCCACCGCCAGCTCGATGCGCTCGTCTGCGTCGAGCGCCGCTGCACTCCCGCTCGACTCGGCACCGGTCCAGGTAGGCCTGGGAGTCCCCGGGAGCGCCAGGAAGCGGTCGGCGAATGCGACCGCCGCCTTGTGGCGTTCACTCAAGCCCGACTCGCCGTATCCTTCGTCGACCATAGCGGCCGTCGACTCGCTCAGACCCTGCTCGCGTGCGACCGAGAACCGAACCTGCTTGCAGTACCCGCAGCCTGTTACTCGGGCGTTTCGCAGTCTTGCCACCTCCTTGGTGGCATGATCGAGACGGCCTTCCATCCAAAGAGTCCCGTACAGATCCCAGAACGCTTCGAAAAGGTCGGGCTGCATGGCGAACGCCTCCCGCAGAGTGCTGGCAGCGATGCGGGGAACCGTGGACATTTCAACCTCCTGCCATGAGGATCTCGAACCGGCAGAACCCGTCGTACAGGGCTAGTGCTGTGGTGAAGGCGACCATCCCCGCGTCACCCAGGCGCTCGGAGACCAGGGCGGCGTCGGCGTCGGATATGGCGGTATGGTCGATGACGAACAGCTCGCAGAAATCCAGGCACGCCCGCTCTGTTTCGTCGAGGTCGTCCCCGGCCGGCAGTGCTGCGGCATGGATAGGGCAGCCGAGAAGCGTACCTACCCTTTTTCGACAAAGGTCCAGTATTGCAGGGTCGATGCGTCCGTCCTCGACGAGCCCGAGCAGCCGCTGGAGCCGATCCAAAAGCTCCGGCCGCTCGCTCAGTGCCTCTCCGACTATGTCGATCGAGGTCACGATGCCGCCGTGAAGGTGAGCCACAGCTCCTTCATCCCGTGCAGCACGTAACTGCTCTCGAGCTCGAAGCGGTTCCTCTCTGAAAGGCCGATATCGCGAAGCCCGTCGAGAAGTACCCGCAACCCTACGCGCGCCTCGGTGCGAGCAAGGGCCGCGCCTAGGCAGAAATGTTCACCGAAACCGAACGCGAAGTGCGGCTGGCTGGCGGAGCGACCGATATCGAGGGCTTCTGGCTGCTCGAAGACCGCCTCGTCGTAGTTGGCCGATGCGTACGCCAGCCACAGCGACGCACCCTGCGGTACCGCAACTCCCCCGACGGTGACGTCTTCGACCGCTTGGCGGTACAGACCCTGGACGGGCGGCTCGAGGCGGAGCATTTCCTCGACGAACCCGTCGATCTCGTCCGGGTTCGCACGCAGGCGGTCGGCGAGCTCGCCATCCTCGGCGAGGCGCTTCGTCGCGAACGTGAGAAGCTTCGTGGTCGTCTCGTTGCCTGCGACGAGGAACTGGTTGAGCATCCCCAACAGTTCGGGCAGCTCCAGCATGTCTCCGTCGTCGAGGCGGGCATTTGCTAGTTCAGAGAGGAGGTCGTCGGTGGGCGCAGAGCGGCGCTCGTCGACCATGGCGTTGAAGTACTCGAAAAATTCGGCCTGCGATACGAGCATGGCCTTCAGTTCCTCAGGTCCGAGGTGGTGATTTCCGATGGCCACCGTGAAGTCGTCCGACCAGCGTTTGAAGTCGGCCATGTCTTGTCGGGGGACACCGAGCCGGTCGGCGATCACTGCAAGCGGGAGCGGAACTGCGAACCGGCTGACGAGCTCCACTTCGCCGTCAGCCGCAAACTCGGCGACCAAGCTTTGCGCCAACTCCGTGATCATCGGCTCGTATTCGCGCACCCGCCGTTGCGTGAACGCACGGTTGACGAGGTTGCGTTGTCGCCGGTGAAGCGGGGGGTCGGCGCTGAGCAGCACGGGGGTTCGCCCCCTTTTCACCCTCGAAAGGATCATGTCCATTTCCCCGTCGCCGCCCGCGGCGAGCTGCGCCAGGCCCTCCGCCATCTGGCGGGCTAGGACGGGACCCGTCGCCAGCGCCGACGAGAAAATTTCGGGGTGACGCAACACGTGTGCGACGTCCTCGTAGCGGGTCACGACAAAGGACTCGATCGCGTCCACCCACGCCACCGGGGCATCGCTTCGAAGCTTCTCGAATATCGGGTAGGGACACGCCAGCGCGTCGGGTTCGAGCCCGAAGAGCCGCTGCGCTTCAGCGTCGCAGCTCACAGTCTCCTCCTGAGTATTGTGCGACTCCTGCCCAAACTCCGCCCCAAGCGGGTCATCGGTCGGGTCGCCCACCGGAGGTGCCGTCGCGCTCATCCGGTCACCCCTCGTCCCTCGTTGCGGCCCTCGCCGCTGCGCCCGCTGTGCGGTAGTCCGAGAACGGGGCATCGCGCTCGTCCAGCGATTCGCGCAGCGGCCGGTCTCGCAACGCTGACATGTAGCGCCGCGACGACGCCTGATGGAAGCCGAGGGCTTGGACGTCGGCCGTAGCACGCAGTCCCGCCCTCATTCCAGCTGCTTCCATTGCGCGGTGCACGACCCGCTTGTTCAAAGCCAGCAGGTCGCCCGGTACCTTGGCGACCCTTCGGGCGTGACCGAGCACCTCCTCGTCTAGATCGTCCGCGGGGTACGCCCGGTTCGCGACTCCCGCCGCGACCGCCTCGACGCCGGTCATAGCGTCGCCCGTCAGCAGCGCCTCCATCGCTCGGCGCATGCCCATCAGCCACGGCTGCCATGCAAGGTCGGGGGGCGACATCAGCCTCACCGGCGGGTAGCCAATCCGGGCGTCCTCCGCTACGTAAAGCAGGTCGCAGGCGGCGGCCAGCTCCGAGCCTCCTGCCAAACACCAGCCGTGCACCTGGCCGATTATCGGGGTGGTCATATCCCACATCTCGAACCAGCCGGCGACGACGTGGCGCGACCACCACCCGTCGCGCTGCGCGGTCGCCCGTTCGACGGGATGGTTGACGTTGGAAAGGTCGTAGCCGGCGCAGAATGACGGCCCGGCCCCACGGATGATCATCACGGCGACGTCCGGATCGGCGTCGCCTCGTCGCAGGGCATCGAACAAGGCGAGGCGCAACTCGTCAGACAGGGCGTTGCGCTTGTCGGGACGATTGAGCGTCAGACGCATTACGGCTTCGTCTGGGTGATCCACCACAAGCACTTCGCCCGCCATTTCGTTCCCCCTGCTTCACTGCGTCCGGCCGGAGCCGTTCGGATCGATTGCCGTATTGACTGATTAGTATGCCATGCGCGACGGGAGACCGCTAAAGGCCTCCCCGGCGGCCAACCCTCATTGAGAAAGGGGCATCAGTTTGTTGCTCGGAATCGACGAGTACCCTTTCCACCAGATAACAGAGACCTTCGCGGGGGTGGCCGGGAGTGACCCTGCGTGGAACGACGGTCATTACATCTGCGCCGCCGACCGCTCGGGTGCGGTGTCGCTCACTTCGAACTTGCGCCTGTACAACAACAACGACGTCATGGACGGCTTTGTCTGCGTCCGCCACGACGGCCGCCAACACAACATCCGCCTGTCCCGTCGCCTGCGCCCGGACTTGAGCAGCCTTAAGGTGGGGCCGCTCCGACTCGACATCGTCGAGCCCTTGGAGGTGGTGCGCCTGGTTCTCGAGGATAACGACTACGGCCTGACGCTCGACCTCACATGCCGGACGGTCGGTGTCCCCTACATGGGGCCGATCGAGTTCACTCGCATCGACGGGCGTCTGGTCGGCGAGCGGGCCACCTACGAGCTCGCCGGAGCGCTCGACGGATGGGTGGAAGTAGCCGGAGAGAGAATCCCCCTCGACTCCTCGTCAGCCTCATTTTTTCGGAACCACTCGTGGGGATACCAGCCGGGGCGTGGCGGGCCACGTCACGGTGCGCCCGTCCCTTCCAAGCGCCATGCTGGCGTTCGCCAATGGGTGCTGTTCCATTCCGGCGACCACAGCGGCTTCTACTTCGAGGATCCGAGCGGCAGGGCTGCTGCGGGCCGGGGTGCGCTCCTCATGCCGGACCGACTCGTCCCCGTGGTCGCGGTTGACCACACTCTTGAATTCTACGACGGCGGCCGGCGGGTCATGGCGGGGTCGTTCGAGCTGACCGATTTAGACGGTGGCCGTCGACGGTACAGCTTCGAAGACCTCGGGTGGGTCTACTGCCAAGGCGGCGGCTATTTCGGCGGCTTCGACGACCGTCTAGGCCAGGGTGTCTTCCGGGGCGACTACCACGTGGAAGGCGAGGTCTGGGATGTCAGCGATCCGACGATGGTCGTTGATGCCTCCGGGCGTTCCTTCGAATTCGACCACGCGTGGGCGGAGAACTTTGTGCGCCTCAGCGGACCGGATGGCGTCGCAGGTCTAGCCCACTTCGAGTGCGTCGTGATCCGCTGAAGTCGCGACGACCCCCGAAGTCCCGAGCGCGATGCTCGGAGGGGAAGCCCAACCGAGACCCAGGGAGTCCCGCCGAAGTCACCCGACTCTTGAGCTGGAGGGAGGGTTCTCGGGGTCGGTCTGGTTTGTTTGCGCGGTTTATGTTTTTCTCAGGTGGGTAGAGCGCCGTCATGGCCTGGCCGTTGTGGTGCGGGCGTGGGAGGGTTTCGTCGTGACCGGGTCGGCTTGTCGGATGCTTCGCCGTCGTTGGGTGGGTTTTGTTGGTGTGGCTGTGGTGGCGGGGTTGGTTGGCGGGTCGCCGGCGGCCGCTTCGGCTGCCGCTTCTGGCGGGTCGCCGGCAGCTACTTCTGCAGGTGGTGCCAGCCTCCTTGCTTATGGGATCTACTCCGGTGTCAAGTAGAAATATTGCGGAGGGTGGCTCTACGACGACATTCGGCAGTTTGCGGGTCCGACGGGAACGGCACCTGACGGGATCGTTGCGGGAGTGGGCCGTAGTGTTAGACGGACAGTTCGCTGCTTGGGTTCACGCCGGGCAGACGGTAGCGTTACGAACTTCCCCGGGGCACCATGTGCTTTCGGTGAGCGTTGGGTCATCTACTCAAGTAAGCACGGACGTAAAGATAAATGCAGGTGAAGCAGTAGATCTCGTATGTAGTCCCAGCCACCTGCTCAAGGGATCTTTCTTCAAGCGCAGTTGTGCGACTATTAAGATTAGAGAAATCGTCGTAACCACTCGCCCTCCGGGCTGATTCAATTGGTCACCAACTTGGCTCCCTTTAGGCGCAGTGGCACCTTTCCTGATGCCCTCGGCCGACTGTTCTGGCGGGACCTGGAGTCCCATCACCCCCGGGATCACCTCGCTGCGACTGCCGCCCGCAGTCAGCGCGGCATGGAAGCGGCGGGTCTTGACCAAGACGACCCCGGCGGGTCCGGAAGGACGGCAGCATCAAGGAGGTGCACGGCACCCGGGAGAACGCTCTATCAACGTCCTGTCGGCGATTCGCAGCGTCTATCTCGATATCGCCCAGTGGACGACCGACGACCCTGCCCGATCAAGGCGGGCGAGATTACCCATAAGCGCCAGGCGGCGCGGCGCGAGTCACGGATGGAGCAGCGCACCCAGGAGCGCCTTCAGAGCGCCCCGGCTGCGTTCCATGAGGCGCATCCGAACGACGGCGCTGGGCGGCCGGCCTATGACCCTGACCTCATGGTGGCGTTGTTGCTTTACGCTTATTCGATCGGCATGCGCTCGTCGCGGGCGATAGAACGCTCGTGCGTGACTGACGTCGCGTTTAGGGTGATCCGCGCGAACCTGACGCCCGATCACGCCACCATCGCCCGG
>JAJZDJ010000224.1 GCA_021828685.1 Actinomycetes bacterium
CGAATCGAGGTCATCAGCTCCGGTTCCGACATGATCTCGAGCGTCTCTTCTAATCCCTCGAGCTCCTCAACGCTCACCAAGACAACAGCCGGAACGCCATTACGAGTCACGACCACCCGGCCGTGCTCCCGATTCACCCGATCGACCAGCTCAGAGAACCGGTTCTTCACCGTGGCCAGCGGCAACGTATCAGTCATGGCCAGAATACTAGCCAACTATTCGGGGTAATCGCGTCTCTACGTTGGTGGCGGCGGCCGGTCTTGCACGGCCGCCGAAGGCGTTCTCTTGAGGGTCACGCCGGCGCTAGCTACGATCACTGCAAGGATCCCGCACAGGTGCGATGCAGGTACCCGCTGCCCGAGGATGACCAGGCCGGCGATCGCAGCGACTGCAGGGTTGAGGCTCGTAAGCACGCCGAAGGTGGCGGTAGGCAGCCGCGAACAGAGTCACGGCCAGGGAGGCACCGAGTTGTACTGACACGATCGAAATGGCGGCCATGGCGACCCCACCTCCTGAGCGGTCCACGGTTGCAGACCCGAGTAGTCCGTGCATGAACAAGACGGTAAGGAATGTGCCACGAAGACGGAAATAACTACGACGTACGATTTATGCTTAACCGACATGAGTCGAAGGAGTTGGTCAAGTCGGATTGAGTTGCGGCATCTGCGCGTGCTGGTCGCTCTAGCCGACGAGGGGACTTTCACAGATGCGGCAATCGAGCTCGGCATGAGCCAGCCCGCCGTTTCGCGTGCGTTGGCCCAATTCGAAGCGATACTCGAAGTGGAGCTAGTGCGCCGTAGCACACGGTCACTTGAACTGACTGGAGCAGGTGAGGTCGCCTGCCGGGAGGCGAGAACCGCTTTAAGGGTGGTACAGTCTGTGTCTGACGCCGCCCGTGGCGTGATGCGACCACTTCGGATCGGCTACAGCTGGGCGACGCTAGGCGCGTACACGACCAGCGTGGTGAAGGCCTGGGAGGCCAAACATCCTGACGTTCCTCTCGAATTTCACCGGATCGATGGCCGAGACGCCGGCTTGGCGCGCGGAGCTGTAGACATAGCTGTCCGCCGTGGTTTCACCGGAATGGACGGCTGTCGAAGTGAGATCATCTTCGACGAGAGGCGGATGGCCGCTGTCGCTGCCAGCTCCATCCTGGGTGCCCGCACATCCGTAGCCCTGTCGGACCTCGCCGAGGAGACCATTGCAATCGCCCCCGAGACGGGTACGACGACACTCGATCTGTGGCCTACCTCAACGCGGCCAACCCGGGCTGTTGAAGTCGACAACGCCGACGAATGGCTCCTGGCGATAGCCTCAGGCGCCGCGGTCGGTGTCACAACAGAATCAACCCCCACGCATCACTCACACCCTGGCGTCCGATTCATAGCGCTAACAGACGCACCTACGGTTGCCGTGAGTCTCGTGACATCGTCTCGGGGATCAAACGCCTACTTTGATTCGTTTGTAAAAGTTGTCCGCGACTGCGTAGCCGCAGGTCCCACAATCCTCTAGCCGCCACTGGGGACCTGCGCACAAATGGAGGAGCACGCCGGCACATATCGTCTTGAGAAGATCCCCATCCTGAACCCGGAGAACTGTCGCCACCCAGAAATAAGACTACAATGTAGTCATGCCACATCCCGTTTCCGTACGATTCCGTGATCCTCGGGTAGCCGACCAACTCAGGGCTGAGGCTGCCGTTCGCAGCGCCTCGACGTCCTCGTTGGCCGAGGAGCTAATCGATGAGGGTTTGCGAAGCCGTCGGCATCCGCTGGTTTGCTTTCGCGACGGACCGGCAGGTCGGCGTGCACATCTGGTCGGTGGTCCCGATGTGTGGGAGGTGATCGACGGTATTGTCGGCGGCGACGTTCCTTCCGCTGAACGGGTCACTCGAGCAGTCGATGTGTTCGGCCTGCCCCACCAAGTTGTCGTCGCGGCTCTAGGCTATTACGCCGAGTTTACCGACGAGATCGATTCGCTGATAGACGCCAACCACAGAGCGGCCGCGGAGGCCGAGGCACAGTGGCGGCGCCAGCAGAACTTGCTCGCAGGGTGAGGCTCCTGCTCGACGCACATCACTCTCGTCGAGCAGCCGAGCGACTCCGAGCGGACGGCTACGACGTGACCGCCGCAGCAGAGGACCCGGTCCTTGCTTCCCTGCCAGACGACGAGCTCTTGAGGGCAGCGAGCCGCTCCGGTCGGGCCGTGGTCACCGAGAACGCCCGAGACTTCGATCGCATTGTCCGAAACTGGGCGGCAACCGGCGAGCACCACTGTGGCGTCATATTTACCTCTCCGCGCCGCTATCACCGGGGAAGCGAGTCCTATCCGGCCAACCTGGTCTCTGCGCTCGCCGCGTTGATGGCGGCCCCTCCGAGCGGTGAGCTCGACTGGGTGTACTGGCTTGCATAAACTGCCGGTGGGTGGGATCGCTCGGAACCAACTCCCCACGTGGAAGGCGTCAGTTCGACTCGCTACTTGTCCCAAGCCTCAGTCGCGGTAGTGCGTCGGGATAGTCGTCACGAAGGAATGCGACTATTTTTTCCCGGACCTCGCATTGCAAATCCCAACTTCTCGAGCTGTCCACCGAGCTCATCAGCGCCCGGAGCTGCATTGTCGAAGGTCCAACGCTCACGACTTGGAGTGTCGCCACGGTCCCATCCCAGTTGGGCGAGCTTCGGAGGATCTCCTCGAAGCGCTCACGTATCGCCCCTACCGGCGCCGTGTAATCGACGTCCAGGTGCACGAAGCCGAGTATCGCCGAACTTGTGCGGGTCCAGTTCTCGAACGGTGTCGAGATCAGGTAAGAGATCGGCACGACGAGGCGGCGCAGGTCCCACACCCGAATGACCAGATAGGTGAGGTTGATCTCTTCGATGCGACCCCAGTGGCCGTCGACTACGACCACGTCGTCGACGCGGATCGGTTGAGTGATTGCTATCTGGATTCCGGCGAGGAGGTTCGTCGCTGCGGGTTTTGCTGCCACGCCCGCAATGATTGCCACGATTCCCGCCGAGGCAAGCAGCCCGGTGCCGGCCGCTCGAACGCTCCCGAAGCTGAGGAGAACGATGGCTACGGCGAGGACGATGATGCCAGCGGCGGATATTTTTCGAAAAATCTGGATCTGCGTCTGGATCCGCCTCACCCGCAGATTGTCGGCCTGGTCCATGCGCAATCGGATGAGCACGGCGTCCTCGAAGACGTAGGTGAGCCGGAAGGCCAGCCACGCGCCCGCTATCACGAAGGCAATAGAAAACACATGCGAGATCACCGCTCCGGTTCGACCGTTCAGATGGACGCCCGCGAACGTGTCGGCAATGGCGGCCCCTGCGACTAGCAGTATTCCCGCTACCGGCGATCCCAGGCGGTCCAGGAATGCCTTCTCGAACGATCCGTTGGCCCTGCGAGCGATCCTCCGCATGACAGCGAAGGACACATGTGCGACAGCGAATCCGGCAAAGGCGCCCCCGAGAATAAAGGCCGCCTCCAGCCACCAGACGTGCATGAACTACCACCATCCTTGTTCGCGTTCGCTGGCGGGTAAACACATGTGAACCCACCTCACCTTACCCTTGACGGGCTCGCTTGAATCGCTCCCCACCGGAATGGTTGCCCGATGGTCGCCCAACATGGTTGCCCGATGGTTGCCCGATGGTCGCCCGACATGGCGAGGTCAAAAACGATTGATACTTTGTACCGGCTATAGCTGCATAAAGTATCAATCGTTTGCGACGAGGGCGAGGGCGGCGGCGGCGAGGGCGAGGGCGAGGCTGATCGTCGTAGGGTGGTGGCGTGGACGAGGAGCTGCGATGGCTGGACGTGGTGGGTCAAAGGCGGCTGCTCGCCGACGGTGAAGTGTCGCCTCGGGAGCTCGTCGAGGCTGCAGTCGAGCGGATCGGAGTCCTGAACCCGCGACTGAACGCTGTCATCCACACCCAGTTCGACACTGCCGTGGCTGCGCCTGGGATACCAATGCTTTTGAAGGACTCGCTTTGTACCGAGGCCGGCCAGCCTTACCATTGCGGCCTTCGGGCCGCCCGGGAGCGTGGTTATGTCGCCCCTACTGACAGCGAGCTAGTGGTTCGCTACAAAAGGTCCGGGTTCGCGATCGTCGGACGTAGCAACATCCCAGAGCTGGCAGCGTCCGTGACCACAGAGCCGCTCGCGTACGGCCCGACGCGAAACCCGTGGGATGTACGCTTCTCGCCCGGCGGCAGCAGCGGCGGATCCGCGGCGGCGGTTGCGTCGGGGATGGTGGCGGCCGCTTCCGGCAACGACATGGGGGGTTCGATCCGGATCCCGGCCTCCAACTGCGGCATCGTCGGCCTCAAACCAACCCGGGCCAGGACGACGCTGGCTCCCGACTTCGGCGAGTTCTGGGGGCCGTTCACCCACCAGCATGTGCTCGCCCGCACGCTTCGAGACTGCGCCGCGATCTTGGACGATACAGCCGGCCCGTCCCCAGGCGACCCGTACACTGCGCCGCCCGGCGAGCGGGCCTGGGCGCTCGAAGTCGAAGCGCCTCCCGGCCGGCTTCGCATTGGCTATCGGACAGCCATCCCGGGTGGCGGGGAAGCGCACCCGCACGTGCGCGAAGCGGTCCTGTCGGCAGTCGAGCTGCTCGACGCGCTCGGCCATCACGTCACACGAACAGATGTGCGCCCCCTTGACGACGAACAGCACCGGGAGTCGTCAGGATACCTGTTCGCCGGTGCGGTAGCGCGAGACGTCGCGCGATGGAGCCGGCTCCTCGGCGCGGATATCACCGGCGAACTCGAAGCGCCCAACGCGTACATGGCCTCGATCGGTGCCAGGCTCG
>JAJZDJ010000225.1 GCA_021828685.1 Actinomycetes bacterium
CGGCTCGCGACGATGTTGCGCGAGGCCGGATTCGATCCGGAGCCTTCGAACGCAAACTGGCTCGTCGTGCATGCGCCCGGCCTGCGTTCACAGCTGGCCCGGTTCGCGATAAGCGTTCGCGACTGCACCAGTTTCGCAATGCCGGGATACGTGCGGATCGCTGTGCCCGACACGGCCGGCCTGGAGCGCCTTCGCCAGGCCCTAGAGGAGATGCAACGGTGACGCAGCTCTGCGGCGGACTGATGGTGTGCGGCACGGGATCCGATTCCGGCAAGTCGACTCTCGTAGCCGGACTGTGCCGGCTTCTCGCGCGCCGGGGCCTGCGCGTAGCTCCGTTCAAAGCCCAGAATATGTCACTCAACTCGGCTATTACAGCCTCCGGGCACGAGATCGGCCGGGCCCAGGCGGCGCAGGCCGCGGCTGGCGGAGTGCCGGCAGAGGCGGCGATGAACCCGATCCTGCTCAAACCCACAGACGACAGGACCAGCCAGGTGATCGTCGACGGCCGCGTTTGGCGGACGTTGGACGCCCGCTCTTACCAGGACGCGAAAGAGGAACTGTGGCCGCTGGTCATGGCGAGGCTGGAAGACCTGCGAAGCAGGTTCGACGCAGTCATCTGCGAAGGGGCGGGCAGCCCGGCGGAGATCAACCTGCTGGAGCATGACATCACCAACTTGAGGATCGCCCGGGAGGCGAACTTCGCTTCGATCCTCGTCGGCGACATCGACCGCGGCGGGGTGTTCGCGTCTCTTTACGGGACGGTCTCGATACTCCCCGAGCACCTGGCGAAAACGATAGCCGGCTTCGTGATCAACAAGTTCCGGGGCGACCCGTCGATTTTGGCGGAGGGTTTGGCAGAGCTCGAACGCCTGACGGGGCGGAGGACCCTCGGGGTCATCCCGTGGATAGGCGGCATCGACATCGACGCCGAGGACTCCCTGGCACTCCGCAGCAGGACTGAGGGAGCGCGGCCGACCGGTGGCAACTCGGGTATGGCCCCGCTCGACGTGGCCGTCATCAGCCTGCCGAGGATCTCCAACTTCACAGACATCGAGGCCCTTCGCATCGAGCCGGCAGTCCGGGTTCGCTTCGTGGAGTCGCCCGGCGCGCTCGGTGTTCCACACCTTGTGATCCTGCCCGGCAGTAAGGCGACGGTCGCAGACCTCGAATGGCTGCGCGCCATCGGTCTCGCCGAGGCAATAGCGGCACTTGACGCGACGACGACCGTGCTCGGCATATGCGGCGGCTATCAAATGCTCGGCCTCAGGATCGTCGACGAGGTGGAGTCGAGGGGAGGTGCCGATGTCGAAGGACTCGGCCTGCTGGAGGTGGCGACGACCTTCGAGGCGTCGAAAGTGACACGGTTGGTGACTGGACACGCGCTCGGCCGACGCGTCACGGGCTACGAGATCCATCACGGCCACAGCGGCCCGGCGACGACCATCAGCGCCACTCGAGCCTGGATCGATACCGACTATGGGCCGGAGGGTGCGCGAAACTCGACCGGAGCGGTGTTCGGCACTGCGGTTCACGGGTTGTTCGAAGAAGACGAGTTTAGAAGGGCCTTCCTCGCAGACGTCGCGGTCCGGGCCGGCACAGCGTGGGATCCCGATCAGAAAGTGTCATTTTCGTCAGCACGGGAAGCGCGCTTCGACACGGTCGCCGACGCCATCGAGGCGAACGTCGACATCTCCGCGATCATGGACCTAATAGACGGAGCCAGACGATGATCTTGTACCTGACCAACGCCCCGAGCGAGATCCTGGCGCTGCGCTCGATCGTCGAAGGCCTCCCCGACGGCTTCCCGCCCCTGCGAGCAGCGGACACGACTTCTATGCCTTCCGCTCCGGATCTAGACGGCGTGACCGTGGTAGCCGTCCGATTGCTCGGCGGGGCCGACGCGTGGAGGGAGCCGCTCGGCGAACTGCTGGCCGACGCTAGGAGAAGGGGAGTGCCGCTCCTTGCGTTCGGCGGAGAGGCGGCGCCCGACGCGGAGCTGACGGCGATGTCGAGCGTGGCGAGCGCCACAGTCGCTCAAGCCTTCGAGTACCTCGTGCATGGCGGCCTCGCCAACCTCGAACAGATGCTCCGCTTCGTATCCGACACCGTCGCCATGACCGGCTTCGGATTCGACCCGCCCGTCGAGGTGCCAGTGTCCGGCGTCTACTACCGAAGCGCAGACGCTAGCGGCCCGACGGTGGCAGTCCTTTTCTACCGGGCTCACCTGATCTCCGGCAACACTACTTTCGTCGACGACCTGTGCGCCGAGATCGAGTCTCGTGGGGCGAACGCCGTCGCCGTTTGGGCGTACTCGCTTCGCCCAGGAGCGCAAGGCGAGGTCGACGCGCTGGGCCTGGTGCGTGACCTGGCGCCGGACTCGATCATCGCCACTGTATTGGTGTCGGGGTCAGCAGCTGACGACGGCCTTTCCTGGGACGCCTCGGCGCTCGGGTCACTCGACGTCCCTGTCATCCAGGCTGTCACGTCGACCGGACCGCGCGCCGCTTGGCAGGCGTCGTCGGCCGGTCTCTCGCCGATAGACGTGGCGATGCGCGTCGCGATTCCCGAGTTCGACGGGAGGATCATCTCGGTGCCGTTCTCGTTCAACGAGGAGGTAGACGACGAAACGGCCCTCGGCACGGCGGTGAGCGCTTATCGAAGCGTCCCCGACAGGGTCAGCCGGGTGGCGGGTGTCGCAGTGCGGGCGGCCCGGCTGCGCTCAATTCCTGCGGCGGCCAAGAAAGTGGCGATCGTACTGTCGGCATACCCGACGAAGCGGAGCAGGATAGGAAACGCGGTGGGGCTCGACACGCCGGCGTCGGTCGTGGAGCTTCTACAGGCAATGGAGCGCTCCGGCTACACCGTTGCGCGGATCCCCTCGGATGGTGACACGCTGATCGGCGAGCTGATCGACACCTTCTCCTACGAGTCCCAGTCGATGAGCCAGGACCAGCTCAGGTGCGCGCCCGGTCGGATGAGCGCCGCAGCGTACGGGGAGTGCTTCGATGCATTGCCGGCCGAGGCCAAGAGCGCCGTGGAGGAGGCGTGGGGCCCGGCGCCCGGTGGCATCTACGTGGATCCCGACTCGGGAGATCTCGTGTTTGCCGGTCTCGACCTCGGGAACGTGTTCGTGGCAGTACAGCCGCCAAGAGGCTTCGGGGAGAACCCTGCTGCGATCTACCACTCGCCCGACCTCGCGCCGACGCACCACTACCTCGCGTTTTACAGGTGGCTCGATTCGGTATGGGGGGCGGACGCCATCGTGCACGTAGGCAAGCATGGGACGCTCGAATGGCTACCGGGCAAAGGCGTAGGCCTGTCGTCGACGTGCTGGCCTGACGTGGCGCTCGGCGACGTGCCGCTCGTGTATCCCTTCGTGGTCAACGACCCGGGGGAGGGCACCCAGGCAAAGCGCCGGGCGCACGCCACGATCGTCGACCACCTACTCCCGCCGATGACGCGCGCCGAGGTCTACGACGACATCGCGCGCCTCGAAACCCTCCTCGACGAGTACGCCCAGGTAGCCGCCCTCGACCCGTCCAAGCTGCCTGCGATCAGAGGGAAAGTCTGGGACCTGCTCGTGACAGCGGAGCTCCACCAGGATCTAGGCGTCGAGGCCGCCCCTGCGCAGGATGCGTTCGACGAGCTGATAAACCACGTCGACGGTTACCTCTGCGAGCTCAAGGACGCCCAGATCCGTGGGGGCCTTCACATCCTCGGGCGGGTTCCCGAAGGCCAAGGCCGCCTCGACCTGCTCCTAGCTCTCACGCGTCTTCCCCAGGCCGGGGTGCCGTCGCTTCGCGAGGCGGTAACCGCACGCCTCGCTGCGCCAGCCCCCGCTTCGGCCATACAAGCAGCCGACCGCCTCGAAGCCGAGTGCGCGGCGCTGCTTCGCGGCGACACAGCCCCGACGACCGACGACGAGCGGGCCGTCGTCAAGTGGGTCGAGGGCACGCTTTCGCCTGCACTCGACGCGACACCGAATGAGATCACGTCGATACTACGCTGCCTCGGCGGGCGTTGGGTTCCTCCTGGCCCGAGCGGGGCCCCGACTCGGGGGATGGCGCACGTCCTGCCGACCGGACGCAACTTCTACTCGGTGGACCCGCAGGCGCTGCCGAGCCGGCTCGCCTGGGATGTCGGAGTGAAGCTCGCAAACGCGCTCCTCGAACGCCACCTCGACGAGGAGGGACGCTACCCGCAAAGCGTCGGCCTCGTGGTGTGGGGGACCGCCGCCATGCGGACCGGCGGAGACGACATAGCCGAAGCGCTCGCCCTACTCGGGGTGCGGCCGCGCTGGGCCGCAGAATCGGGTCGCGTCGTCGGCGTAGAGCTGATACCGATAGAGGAGCTGGGCCGGCCTCGAATCGACGTGGTGGTGCGGATCTCGGGGTTCTTTCGTGATGCGTTCCCGCACCTGATAGCCCTTCTTGACGACGCGGTCGATCTTGCCGGGTTCGCTGACGGAGACCCGAGGATCTTCGGGGCGCTGCCCGGCGGATACGGGTCCGGGATACTGGCCCTGCTCGAAAGCGGCGACTGGCGAAACGACGCGGACATCGCCGAGGTGTACACCGCCTGGAGCGGCTACTCCTACGGCAGGTCGGGAATGGGGACGCCGGCGTTTGCCGCAATGCGGAAACTTTTTTCCAAGATAGAAGTAGCAGTCAAAAATCAGGACAACCGCGAGCACGACATCTTCGACTCCGACGACTACCTGCAAGAGCACGGGGGGATGATCGC
>JAJZDJ010000025.1 GCA_021828685.1 Actinomycetes bacterium
TGCGGAGAAAGGACGTCTTCTTCGCAAAGCCGGACTGCGGGCGGCGATGCTTGGCGCGTCAGGTGTGGCACCCCGCACGGGCACCCCCCACGGGCACCCCGCACGGGCACCCCCCCCCGGTTGCCGCCCGTCAGATCGGCTCGAGTGCTGGTCGTTCGCCGCTTTGCTGGTCGACTCGTTCGCTATATCTAACGGTATTCGGGCGGATCAGCAGCAGCGCCGTGATCGCGCCTACCCCGAGCAGGATGGCGCTCAGGGTGAACGCCACGCTGTAGCCGTGCACGATTCCCGCAGCCTTAATGGCTGAAGTCGCGCCATGCGAGCGCAGGTAGGTGGTCGTAGCGGTTGCGGCGACAGTGTTGAGCAATGCTGTGCCTAGTGACCCGCCGACCTGCTGGGTTGTGTTGACCAAAGCGCTCGCCACGCCAGCGTCGCGCTCGTCGACGCCCGTAAGCGCCGTGCTGCTGAGCGGTACGAACACGAGGCCCATACCGAGGCTGATTATGACGACCGCAGGCAGGACGTGTGTGAGGTAGCTGGAGTGGACCCCGATACCGGTGAAGAGGATCAGCCCTGCGGTCGCCATGAGCATTCCGGTGACCATGAGGGCTCTCGGGCCGAAGCGAGGTAGAAGCTGTGCTGCGACGGTGGCGCTGACGATGATGCCGAGCGAGAAGGGCAGGAATGCGAAGCCGGACTTGAGCGCCGAGTAATGAAGCGTGCCCTGCAGGTAGAACGTCAGGAACAGGAACATCCCGAACAGCGCTAGACCTGCGAGCAGGGACGTGAGGTACGACCCACCGCGGTTGCGGTCCACGACGACACGAAGCGGCAGCAGCGGATGGTCGGAGCGAAGTTCCAGTGCGACGAACGCTGCGAGGAGCACCAACGCCCCGCCGAGGAAACCCAGCGTGCCCGCTGATAGCCATCCGCCCGTCTCGGCCTTCGTAAATGCGTAGACGAGTGCCACAAGTCCAAGCGTCGCAGTCAGGGCGCCGGGGAGATCGTAGTGCCTCTGCGCCCTTTCGGGCCGAGTGTCGCGCACTACGTAGAGGGCTGCGCTGGCGGCGAACACCGCAACAGGAACGTTGACGAGGAGGCACCAACGCCACGAGGCGTATTGCGTGAGAACGCCTCCGGCAATCAGGCCTATCGCTGCACCACCGCCGGAAATCGCCCCGTAGACGCCGAATGCCCGTGCACGCTCGTGGGCTTCGGTGAAGGTTACCGAGATCAACGACAAGGCAGCCGGGGCCATCAATGCAGCAAAGGCACCTTGAAGCGCTCTCGCTCCGAATAGTGCGGCGGCGTTGGGTGCCAGGCCGCCTATAGCCGACGAGGTGGCGAAGCCGATGAGGCCGACGATGAACACCCGTTTGCGGCCGAGGTAGTCGGCGACGCGTCCTCCTAGAAGCAGGAGGCCTCCGAAGGACAGCGTATAGGCAGTGATCACCCACTGGCGGTTCGCAGTCGAGATGTGGAGAGCATGCTGGGCCGACGGAAGAGCGATATTGACTATCGAACCGTCGAGGACGATCATCAGCTGCGATATCGCAATTATTGCCAGCGCGAGCCAGCGTTTCGGATCCTGGTCGTTTGTCTGATAGTCGAGCCCGTCGGGCGAAAAGCCCGGCTCGGCGCGCGTCGATAAACTCATCGGGGTACTCCTGTCGTCATGTGATTGTGGGAATCGGCGCGAGTGCGCCTAGGGATTGGAAGGTGGGCAGGCGCGCAGGGTGGGAAGCAGGATGTCGTCGACGACGTGAGCGACATAGTCGTCGTCGAGCGGTTGGCCCATTACCAGCAGGCGTGTCATGAGAAGCGCCGAGACGATCTCGGTCACCAATCCAGGGTTCGCGCCGGGAGGGATCTCGCCGCGGGCGATTGCCCGGGATAGGAGTGTTTCTCCGACGGCCGCCTTGTCTGCGCCGAACTGCTCACGTAGAAGTGACGCCAATTCGGTGTCGTTCTGTGCGGCCATCATCAGGCCAACAAACAGCGGGCCGTCCTGACCACTCAGCATGTCGCGTTTGTCGCGTATCGCTGCCAAAAGATCGTCTCGGAGGCTGCCGGTATTGGGCGCCTGGAACGTGACCGCACAGACACGACGGCGCACAGCTTCAGCTACGAGAGGCGCTTTTCCAGGCCAGCGACGGTAAAGCGTCGCCTTGCTCGCCCTGGCCCGTGCCGCGAGCAGGTCCATGCTCATACGGTCGTAGCCGACCTCGGCGATCAGGTCAAGGGTCGTGTCAAGGATCTCCTGCTCACGGGTTTCACCCCTGCTTGTAGTGATCACCGCCTGCTCCATGTCCATCACAGTACGGTACGGTTTCGTACTACTGGCAGAATTCTTTTGGGCAGTTCGAATCGCTACGCGCTGTGGCCCTCCATGAAGCCGCCGTTCACCTTTTGTTCACCCCAACTCGGCTTATGTCCACCCCGTAGTCACCGAGACACGGGCAATCATCGAAGCATGGCTGACCTAATAGTTGTACTGGGCGTTGTCGTCTTCGTAGCGGCAATGCTCGCCCTTGTATGGGGACTGGAGCGGGTATGACCGTCGCCGAGGGCGTCCTATTGGCGCTGTCGATCGTGATGTTCCTTTATGTGGGCTTCGCACTGCTCAAAGCTGAGCGCTTCTGATGGGTCTTACCCTTACCATCGTCGCGCTCGTCGCGGTTCTCGCCGTCGCCTGGCGCTTTCTCGGCTCCTACATGGCTGCGGTCTATGAGGGGAGGTCGCGCTTTCTGCGCTTCGTCGAGCGGCCGATCTACGCCGCGATAGGTGTCGACCCCGAGGTCGAACAGTCGTGGCAGCGCTACGCGGCGTCGCTGATCGTCTTCACCGGAGTTGTACTTCTGATCGGATACGTGCTGCTTCGCTTGCAGGGAAGCCTTCCCCTTAACCCCCAGCACCTGCCCGGCGTTACACCCGCCCTTTCTTGGAACACAATTGTGTCGTTTGTCACGAACACGAACTGGCAGGCCTACGCCGGTGAGTCGACGATGTCTTACATGTCTCAAATGGGCACTTTAGTGCTGCAGAACTTTCTCAGCGCATCGGTCGGCATCGCAGTGGCGGTCGCGCTCATCAGGGGGTTCTCTCGAAAGGGATCCAAGACGATCGGCAACTTCTGGGTCGACCTGGTACGCGGGTGCCTGTACATCCTCCTACCTATAGCGTTCGTCGCGGGGATCATCTTCATAGCCCAGGGGGCCATCCAGACACTTTCTGGCCCAGCGACGGTCACCGACACACTCAACGGTGTCAAACAGGTCATAGCTCGGGGACCGGTCGCATCGCAAGAGGTGATCAAGCAGTTCGGCACAAACGGGGGTGGTTTCTTCAACGCCAACTCGGCTCACCCCTTCGAGAACCCGACGGGGCTCACAAACTTCCTGTCTATCGCCTTGCTTCTGGCGATTCCGGTAGCGCTCACCTACACCTTCGGCAAGATGGTGGGCAGCATCCGTCAAGGTGCGACGATTCTTGCGGCGATGGTCATAATCTTCGGTAGTTGGCTGTCTATAGCGACGGTGGCGGAGCACCAGGCGAACCCGGCGGTCGCCGCCGCAGGCCTTACGGCACAGCCGACTGGCAACATGGTGGGCAAGGAGGTCCGATTCGGCGACACTTCGTCGGCTCTGTTCGGTGTCGCTTCGACGCAGACGTCGACAGGCTCGGCGAACTCCGCATACGACTCGTTCACCCCGATGGGCGGGTTCGCTCTGCTCACCGGGATGATGATCGGCGAGGTCACTCCGGGAGGGGTTGGCAGCGGACTCTATACCGTGCTGCTCTTTGCGATCATCACGGTCTTCCTCGGGGGGTTGATGATCGGGCGAACGCCGGAGTACCTGGGAAAGAAGATCCAGGCCAGGGAGGTGAAACTCGCCGCTCTTGGGGTGCTCGTCATGCCCGTTGTCGTGTTGATCATCACGGGTATCGCCGCTGCGATCCATGCGGGGCGGGCCGGCCCGCTCAACTCTGGTCCGCACGGCTTCTCGGAGATCCTCTACGCGTTCACCTCGGCGGGCAACAACAACGGCTCTGCTTTCGGCGGACTGAGCGCCAACACGGCCTTCTACAACGTGATGACATCGGTGGCCATGCTTCTTGGGCGCTTCGGGATCATGGTCCCGGTCCTGGCGTTGGCCGGGGCGCTGGCGGCCAAGGAGGTCGTAGCGGAATCACTTGGGACCTTCCGCACCGACAAACCGATCTTCATCGGCCTGCTGATCGGTGTCATCTTGATCGTCGGCGCCTTGACGTTCTTCCCCGCAGTCTCGCTCGGACCGGTCATCGAAGCTCTTTCGCACGGAAAGTTCTTCTGATGCGCAAGTCACCGCTCGCGGGGCCCACTTGTCTTGCTCGCTGCCTACCCGGAGGTCGATTCATATGAATGGCGTTGATGATCGCGTGATGGAGGTACCGGAGGGTCCTCCTGGCGCCCATCCCCTAGGCGCTGGTGTCGGGCGGAGCACTAGCTTGTTCGACCGGGAGATTCTCGGTCGTGCCGCGCTCGGCGGTCTCGCGAAGTTCGACCCTCGGGTGCAGGTCAAGAACCCTGTGATGTTCGTGGTACTCGTCGGGACTGTGGTGACACTCATAGAGTCAATAGCTCACCCGGACCTGTTCCGGTGGCTCATCACCGTGTGGCTAGCTCTCACCGTCTATTTCGCGAATTTCGCCGAGGCGATAGCAGAAGGTCGTGGCAAGGCACAGGCAGACAGCCTTCGCCGGCTTCGCGTGGAGACCGCGGCCCGAAGGTTGCGAGCTGACGGAAGCGAAGAGACCGTCGCTGCGGCCGATCTCGCAAAGGGCGACCTCGTCGTTTGCGAGGCTGGAGATGTCATCCCCTCTGACGGCGAGATAATCGAGGGTGTCGCTTCGGTCGACGAGTCGGCTATCACAGGCGAGTCTGCTCCAGTGATCCGCGAGTCCGGCGGTGACCGCTCGGCTGTGACGGGCGGCACTCGTGTGCTCTCCGACCGCATAGTCGTGTCGATCAGCGCGGAGCACGGCAAGACCTTCCTGGACCGCATGATCAGCCTCGTCGAAGGTGCGCAACGCCAGAAGACGCCCAACGAGATAGCGCTCACCATCTTGCTTGCTGCGTTGACGATCGTGTTCATTCCGGTTGTAGTGGTGCTGGAGCCCTTCGGCAGTTACGCAGGGGCATCGGTGTCGGTGGTGATCCTCATTTCGCTATTGGTCTGCCTCATTCCGACGACGATCGGGGCTCTACTCTCCGCGATCGGCATTGCTGGTATGGACCGTCTCGTACAGCGAAACGTGCTTGCCATGAGCGGCCGCGCGGTCGAAGCCGCAGGCGACGTGCAGACGTTGCTGCTCGACAAGACCGGCACTATCACCCTCGGCAACCGGATGGCATCGGCGTTCTACCCAGTAGGTGGCCACAGTGAAGAAGAGCTGGCCGCGGCTGCTCAACTGGCGTCCCTGGCTGACGAGACGCCTGAGGGCCGCTCGATCGTGGTGCTCGCAAAGCAGCGGTTCAACATCCGCGAGCGTGAGCTCGGCGTCGATAGAACGTTCGTGCCTTTCAGCGCACATACCCGCATGTCCGGGCTGGACGTCGACGGCCGCCAGATACGCAAAGGGGCAGCGGAAGCCATCGGACGTTGGGTCGTCAGCCAGGGAGGCGCCGGGTCAACAGAGCTCGACGCTATCGTGGAGCGGATCTCCCGGTCGGGGGCTACGCCGCTCGCCGTGGCGGACGGAAGTGAGTTGCTCGGCGTCATCGAGCTGAAAGACGTCGTCAAGCAGGGTATCAGGGAACGCTTCGAGCAGATGAGGGCTATCGGCATCCGGACCGTGATGATTACCGGGGACAATCCTCTGACTGCCGCGGCTATCGCCCAGGAGGCGGGCGTGGACGACTTCCTGGCCGAGGCGACCCCCGAAGCGAAGATGAACCTGATCCGAAGCGAGCAGGAGGGCGGCAAGCTTGTGGCGATGACCGGTGACGGCACCAACGACGCGCCAGCGCTCGCGCAGGCCGACGTCGGTGTGGCTATGAATACTGGCACCACTGCCGCCAAAGAGGCCGGCAACATGGTCGACCTCGACTCCAATCCGACGAAGCTGATTGACATCGTCGAGATTGGAAAGCAGCTTCTCATCACTCGAGGGGCGCTTACCACCTTCTCGATAGCAAACGACGTGGCGAAGTACTTCGCCATTATCCCGGCGCTGTTCTCGGTGAGCTACCCGCAGCTCAATTCGCTCAACATCATGGGGTTGCACAGCCCCCAGACGGCCGTGTTGTCTGCTGTGATATTCAACGCCCTCGTTATCGTGGCTCTCATCCCGCTTGCACTTCGAGGAGTGAGGTTCCGCCCGTCGGGGGCGGCTGCAATCCTGAGGCGCAACGTGTTCATCTATGGCGTCGGCGGGATCATCGTCCCGTTCGTGTTCATCAAGCTGATCGACCTGCTTCTAGCCGCTACTGGAGCCTTCCACTGATGCGTACCCACCTTTTCGTCAACATACGCCGCGCCGTCGCTGTCACAGTGGTCTTCATCGTCATCTGCAGCTTCGGTTACACTCTCGCACTGACCGGTATCGGTCAGGCATTCTTCTCGTCCCAGGCGAACGGCTCGCTCAGCGCAAACGGCTCGACGTTGATCGGACAGAATTGGGCCTTGACCCGCTGCCCGGGGCACCCGTTGGGCAGCTGCGTATTCCAGGGCCGTCCGGACGCCCTCGGGCCTTATGCCCCGAACGCGAAGAACGGCGTCTCAGGCGGCGACAACCCGCTCGTGGCCAACGGGGTGAGCGGAGGATCGGGAGCGACCAACCTCGGCCCGCGCTCGAAGGTTCTGGTGGCTAACACCCGTAAACTTATCGCCTACTGGCACGCTCGTGGCGTCAACCCGACGACGGACCTGGTGACCACCTCGGGTAGCGGTCTGGACCCCGACATCACACCGGCCGACGCGACGGCGCAGATCCCGATGGTGTCCAAGGCGACTGGCATCTCCCCAACGGTGCTCAGCAAGCTTATTGCCAAAGAGACCCACAGCGCCCAGTTCGGTTTCCTCGGTAGCAGCTACATCGATGTCCTCCAGCTCAACGAGGCGCTTGCGAAGATCAAGTGAGCACGTTCGAGTTCTCAACAGGGACTACGCCAGGCGGCCGACTTCCGGTAAGGAGGATCGCGGATGGTCGGCCCCGGGAGAGATTCGTCGTCTCCGGTGTGATCACCGCCGTCGAGCAGACTACGACGCTGAAGCGGCCTACGTATCGTTGCACTCTCGACGACGGGACCGGCCAGCTCGACCTGCTCTTCGTCGGCAGGACGGCGATACCGGGCCTGTCGGTAGACGCGCGATGCAGCGCCGAGGGTACGGCGAGCATCGACGGGGACCGGATAGTCATGTGGAATCCGTTGTACCGGCTCGGTGACCCGGCGTCGTCTATCGAGACGGTGCCGCCTCCGCCGCCGCGTCCGATTGCTGACAGGCGCCTCACCGCCACGGATCCCGACATGGGCTTCGACGTGGACATAGACACTGAGCTGGACATAGATACTGAACCCGACATCGATACTGAACCCGACATCGACTTCGAGTCGAGTCCCGCTCACAGGCCGGGCGCTGGAGACTCCCGAGAGACCAGGGACCTGGTGGAAGCCGCCGGCCATTTCCGGGTGTACCTCGGCGCGGCGCCCGGAGTCGGCAAGACAGTCGCGATGCTCGACGAGGCGCAACGACGTCGGCGTCGCGGGGCCGACATCGTCATCGGTCTCGTCGAGTCACACGGCCGACCGGTGACGCGCTCGTTGACCGCAGGGTTGGAGGTGGTCCCGCGCCGCCGTGTCGAGTACCGGGGCACCGTGTTGGAGGAGATGGACCTCGACGCGGTCCTCGCCCGTCGCCCGAAAGTGGTGCTCGTCGACGAGCTCGCCCACACGAACGTTCCGGGGTCGGGCCGTCACGAGAAGCGCTGGCAGGACGCCGTAGCGTTGCTCGAGGCGGGCATCGACGTGATCACCACGGTCAACATCCAGCACCTCGAAAGCATCGCCGACGCAGTGGAACGGATCACCGGGGCGAAGGTCCGTGAACGCGTACCCGACTGGGTGGTACGGCGCGCCGACCAGATAGAGCTTGTGGACTCGTCGCCCGAGCAGCTTCGCCGTCGGATGCTCCACGGGAACATCTACCCTGCGGAGAGGGTGCCCCAGGCACTCGGGCATTTTTTTCGCGCCGACAACCTGACAGCACTACGTGAGCTCGCCCTGCGATTCGTGGCCGACGAGACGGAGGAGGAGCTCCTGGAGTACCTGCGCCGCTCGCGCACCGACGTGGTGTGGGAGACCTCAGAGCGCATCATGGTCGGGGTGACCGCATCTTCGGGAAGCGACACCGTCGTACGTCGCGCCTCGCGCATAGCTGCACGTCTCAAGGCGGAACTGCACGTTGTGCATGTAAAGGGCGGAGACACGTCGTCGAAGGCCGACGCCGGGCGTCTCGAAAAGCGGCGTCAGGTGGCGATCGACGTCGGGGCCACCTGGCACGACATAGACGGCGACGATCCGGTGGAAGCGCTCATCGCCTTCGCGCGAACTGAGCAGATAACCCAGCTGGTAATCGGGTCGAGCCAGCGAACCCGCTGGCAGCAGCTGAGCGGGGGAGGCTCGGTCGTAAGGCGACTCTCGCACCGAGCGGCCGAGGCGGGGCTCGACATGCACATCATCGCCAGGAACGGCAGATCCCCCGAGGCCGAGCGGGAGTCCGCCGAGTTGCGGCCACCACGGCCGCCAAGCAACGATTGACCAGAGAACGGACTGCGGAGGTGGCAATTGAGACGCTGGCTGGTTGGCCTGGCGGCCTCGCTTGCAGCCATCGTTGTGCTCACAGCGGCGATGGTGCCGCTGCGAAGCCACCTAAGTCCTGCGACCACCGCACTCGTGCTCGTGGTGCCGGTTGTCGTCGGCGTCGTTGTCGGAGGCCTAGCTGCCGGGGTGTGCAGCGTGGTGGCGGGCTTTCTCGTATACGACTTCTTTTTTATCCCGCCGTATCTCACGTTGTGGGTTGGGGCGGCGCAGAACTGGGTGGCGCTCGGGGTGTACGGCGCCGTGATGCTCCTCGTGTCGCAGGTCGTAGCGCGAATGAACTCGGCTCGAAGCGAGGCCCGCCGTCAAGGCCGCGAGATAGCGGAGCTGTTCGAGCTGTCGCGAATGCTGGTCGAGGACAGGTCACTCGACGTGCTGCTCTCCTCGGTGGTCAGCACGGTCGCCGACGTCTTCGGGGCGCGCCAGGTGGTGCTATTGCTCCCAGACGACGGCAACCTCACCGTTGCTGCTTCGAAAGGGCAAGACCTCTCGGACAACCAGCTGCGCCGTGTGCTGCCGAAGGCCGGCGAGCTGACCAGTCTCGGGGTCAGTCCGTTCGAGCATGACGGCCTGTTCGTCATTGCGTTGGCGGCCGCCGGCCGGCCTGTCGGTCTGCTCGTAGTGAGTTCGGACGTCGTCAAGGCGGATCGGAGGGCGCCGCTGATGCTATTCGCGAACCACATCGCATTAGCGGTAGAGCGGGTGCAGCTGCGCGACAAGGCGTTGCAGAGCCGGCTCGCCGAGGAGGTTGCACGCCTCGCAAAGACGATGGTCGGAGCGGTTTCTCATGATCTTCGAGCACCACTCACGACAATAAAAGGCGCATCGTCGACCCTCGCCGACTCCGAACTGGACCTCGACGCCGAAGCGACCCGCACGCTTGTGAAGCTGATCGACGTCCAGGCTGACAGACTTGCCCATCTCGTGCAGAACCTGCTCGACATGAGCCGTATCCAAGCCGGTGTCCTGACGCCTCGCTGGTCGGTAACCTCGGTCGACGAGCTACTCGCCGGCGCGCTGGACGCGCTTGATCATCGCGGCCATGTGATTACCGTCGAGACACGAGGCGACCTGCCGTTCGTGGATGCCGACGAGGTGCTCATCTCGAGGGTGCTCATAAACCTCCTCGAGAACGCCCTGCGCTACAGCCCCAAGGCAACTCCCGTAGTTGTGCGCGCCGCCATCGAAGGCGACGACAGGGTAAAGGTGTCGGTCATCGATCGTGGGCCGGGCGTGATAGCCGAGCGGCGAAACGAGGTCTTCGAGCTTTTCTCCCGCCGCCACGACGACGCCGGCGCCGGGCTCGGTCTCACGATCGCGAAGACTTTCGTCGAAGCCCATGGCCAACACATCTGGGTATCGGAGGCGCCCGGAGGCGGTGCCATGTTCTGTTTTACGCTTGCTACGGTGGCCCCGATCTCCGAGGAGATGAAGCTTGGCGCAGATTCTCATCATTGACGACGACGCCGACCTGCTTCGCGTGTGCCGCGTCGGTCTCGAAGCGCTCGGCAACGCCGTTCGGACTGCCGACACGGGCTTGGCCGGACTGGCGGAGGCGGCGATCCGATCACCTGACGTGATCGTCCTCGATCTGGGCCTGCCTGACCTGGATGGTTTGGAGGTCTGCTCCCGGCTGCGAGCGTGGAGCCAGGTGCCGGTCATAGTCCTCTCCGCGGACGGCTCCGAGGACCGAAAGGTGGAAGCTCTCGACCAGGGCGCCGACGACTATGTGACGAAACCGTTCGGCATGAGGGAGCTCAACGCCCGCCTCCAGGTGGCGCTACGGCACCGTCCGAGCGACGAAGCCGGCGACGGGCCGGCAGAAGTGGTGGTGGGAGCGCTGCGCCTCGACCTTGTGCACCGTGAGGCCACCCTCGACGGCAGCGCTGTCGACCTGGCGCCAAAGGAGTTCGAGTTTCTGGCTTTCCTCGCACGCCACGTCGGCAAGGTTTGCACGCGCCGGATGATCCTCGAGAACGTGTGGGGAGCGCAGTACACGAAGGAACTCCACTACCTGAAAGTGTACGCGTACCGCATACGTCGCAAGCTCGGTGACCACGACGGCAAGCTGCTTCAAAGCGACCCGGCGGTAGGATACCGCCTGGTGGCACCCCTTGAGTGAAGCTAGACCGATCGCAAGCTCGCCTCTGTCGGGCGGGCAAGTGCCAAGCGACGAAGCGCTCGAAGGTTTTATCACCTGGGTCGCCGCTCAGGGGCTGAGCCTCTACCCAGCGCAGGAGGAAGCGCTCCTGGAGGTGTTCGCGGGCGCCCATGTCATTGTCAATACACCGACAGGTTCGGGCAAGAGCCTCATTGCTTTGGGCGCGCATGTGGCTGCGTTGGCATGCGGTCGACGGACGTTCTACACCGCACCAGTCAAAGCGTTAGTTTCGGAAAAATTTTTCGCTCTGTGCGGCGAACTCGGCGCTGCCAACGTCGGGATGCTCACTGGTGACGCCACGATCAACGCAAACGCCCCGGTCGTGTGCGCTACAGCCGAGATCGTCGCCAACATGGCCCTTCGAAGTGGCGCAGCGGCCGACATTGGCCAGGTTGTAATGGACGAGTTCCACTTCTACGGCGACCCCGATCGGGGATGGGCATGGCAGGTGCCGCTACTAGAACTGACAGAAGCTCAGTTCGTCCTCATGTCCGCCACGCTCGGTGACACAACTGCGATACAGCGGGGACTCACCGAACGCACCGGGCGGCCGGTGGCGGTGGTCCGCTCGACTACACGACCGGTTCCCCTCAGCTTCGAATACCGCAGGACATACCTGCACGAGACGGTCGAGTCGCTCCTCGCCGCCGACCAGGCACCTCTTTACGTCGTGTACTTCACCCAGGCCCAGGTGCTCGCTCAGGCTCAGGCGCTCACCTCGGCGAAAGTTAGCACACGACCCCAGCGCGAGGCCATCGCAGAGCAGCTGATCGGCTTCCCGTTCGCGCCCGGATTTGGAAGGACACTGTCGCGGATATTGGGTCACGGTATCGGCGTGCACCACGGCGGCATGCTGCCCAAATATCGGCGTCTGGTCGAGCGTCTCACCAAGGCAGGCCTGCTTCGTGTAGTGGTCGGAACAGACACGTTGGGGGTGGGTGTCAACCTGCCGTTGCGCACCGTCGTACTGTCAGGGCTGGCCAAGTACGACGGGTCGGTGTCGAGGCTACTGAGCGCGAGGGAGTTCCACCAGATCGCCGGGCGTGCCGGGCGTGCCGGCTACGACAGCTCAGGTCTCGTCGTCCTGCAAGCCCCCGAGCACGTGATCGACAACGAGCAGGCGGCCAAAAAGGTCGCCGGTGACCCGCGACGGTCGCGCAAGCTGGTGAAGGCGAAGCCACCCAGAGGATACGTGGCCTGGGACGAGGCGGCCTTCGACAAGCTGGTTGCCTCACCACCTGAGACGTTGGTCGCTCAGCTGAAAGTGGGCCATGCCACCGTGCTCAACGTTCTCGACCGGCCCGGCGACGGCTGCGTTGCCCTTACACGTCTCGTCCGGCACAACTTCGAGCCGCCGCGCGCCAGGAGGCACCTCGCCCGGCGTGCGATATCGATATACCGCTCACTGCTCGCCGCAGGAGCCCTCGAACGCCTTGACGAACCCGACGAGAAAGGGCGACTCGTGCGGGTGACCCGAAACCTGCAAGAGGACTTCGCACTGGACGCGCCGCTCAGCCCACTCGTCCTCGAGGCAGTCCCGCGTCTAGACGCCTCAGCGCCGACGTGGCCTTTGGACGTGGTGAGCGTCGTCGAGTCGACCCTCGCCAATCCGGGACCGATCCTCGCCGCCCAGCTTGACCGGGTGAAAGCCGAGGCGATGGCGGCGATGAAAGCGGCCGGCGTCGAATACGACGACCGCATAGCGGCGCTCGACAAGCTCGAATACCCGAAACCGCTGCGCGACTGGATCTACGAGCTCTTCGACGTCTACCGGGACAAGCACCCTTGGACAGCGGACTTCAACATCGCCCCCAAGTCCGTGGCGCGCGAACTCTACGAGCGGGCAATGACCTTCTCGGAGTACGTCGCCCACTATGGACTCACCCGTTCGGAGGGCCTGGTGCTGCGCTACCTCACCGACGTCTACAAAGGCCTCGTTCGTAGCGTCCCCGAGGACTTAAAGACCGACGACCTTCTCGACGTCACCGAATGGCTGGGCGAACTCGTTAGACAGGTCGACTCAAGCCTTATCGACGAGTGGCGCAGCCTCACAGCCGCCGGGGCGAGCCTCGCAGGCGACGGAGTGTCACACGGCGGCGCGGAAACGTTTGCGGCTATCGCGGCGGAGATCGAGGCCGGCCCGGCGAAGCCGCCGCCTGTGACCGCTAACACCAGGGCGTTCCGGGTGATGGTCAGAAACGCCGCGTTCCGCCGGGTCGAGCTGGCGGCTCGACGCGACGTTGGCGCCCTCGTCGAGTCAGAAGCGCCGGGTGGCCTCGACGCTGCCGGCTGGACGGACGCGCTCGCAGCGTACTTCGCGCTTCACGAGAGCATCCTAACGGGCGGGGATGCCCGCTCTGCGGCTTGGTTCGCCGTCGTCGAGTCGCCGGGGTGCTTCGAGGTTCGCCAGGTCCTAGACGACCCAGAGGGCTGGCACGACGCGGCGATCCTCGGCGAAGTTGACCTGGCGGCATCCGACGAGGAGGGTTCGCCGGTGTGGCGGACACTGCGCCTCGACGTGGGCTAGGCGGCCTGGGACACCATCGCCAGATGGCGCAGAGCCATACGATAAGAGCTGAAAAGGCCGGTCTCCGCGTACGGCAGACCTTCCTCGACGCAGAAAGCGCGTACGAGGCTCTGGGCCTTCGCGAGGTTCGGGCGGCACATGGCGGGAAATAGGTGGTGCTCGATCTGGTAGTTGAGGCCGCCCAGAAGGAAATGGATTACTGCGCCCCCGGTCACGTTGCGTGCAGTGACGACCTGCCGGGCGGCGAAGCACATCGGTGCATCGTTGTCGAGTGTCGGCATCCCCTTGTGGTTGGGGGCGAAGCTGCAGCCGAGATACAGACCGAAAAGACCCTGCTGGAGCGCTATAAATGCGACGGCTCGAAGCGGCGAGAGTACCGAGAAGGCAATCGTCGCGAATAGCGCGACGTGCGTGAAGATGAGGATTGCCTCGGTGACGGCAGTCCGGTCCCGGCGCCTCGCAAGCCAGTCGGCACTGGTGATGTGCAGCCCGATACCCTCGATTACAAGGAGAGGAACGAACAACCAGACCTGGTTTCGGGCGACGAACCGGCTGACGCCGGAACGCCGGGCTGCGTCGCGCGGCGTGAAGCTGAACGACAGGATTCCAGGCCCGATGTCGGGGTCGCGGTCAGGCTCGTTCGGGTGGGCGTGGTGTGCGTTGTGCTTGGGGACCCACCATCCAAGGCTCATACCTGTCAGCAGGTTCCCGCTAAGCAGTCCGATCAGCTGGTTGAACCGCCGCGACGATGAAATCTGGTTATGTCCGGCGTCGTGGCCTATAAATGCTACCTGTGTGAACACCATGGCGAGCCCTGCAGCACAGAGCAGTGTCATCCAGGAGTTGCCGACCAACACGACGGCGACCCATCCGGCGAAGTAGGCGGCCACGGTCAGAGTGATCTTCACGGCATAGTAGGCAGGGCGCTTGTCAAGAAGGCCTGCGGCTCGCATCTGAGCAGCTAGGATCCGATAGCTCGCCGGCGACTCGTGCTGCCTCAGGGTTTCCATCGACCTTCCTCACACTGCGTGGTGGGACGTCGCCAAGGGACCAGAGCAACGATTAGCACAGCCTTACAATCATGACACTAACAGGGCTCTTTTGTATTCGGCATGCGGTAGCTCCTCAAATAATTTGGGGCGCCTGACTGACCGGCTACCGCGAATAGATGTAGTACCTACTGACACGCGATGTAAGGTTCCCCAGGTCGGCAAGACGAGCGAGGGAGCACCCGGCATGGCGGTACCTAGCGGCGGTTGGGTCATGTGGGCGGGCACGGTCGGATTCTCCACCCCGGTGCTCGAGCGTCTCGACGCTGCGGGCACGGTCGACGTCAAACGGTTCTCCGTGACACCGCCCGATGTCGAGTCGGCTGCGGGGGACGGCGTCACCGCAGCCGATCTTGGTCGCCGTATCCGTGACCGCGGATACGACATCATCATGGACCCTCTCGTCAACTGGTACGGGGGGATGCCGCACCCGGGATCACGATTCGGCCGCTTCAGCACCGACGAAATCTTGCGCATGTGCGCCGACCTAGGCGTCGCGTCCGTGAATCTGATCGGCCAGCCAACCCACGACGCCTCACTTGACCGCCTGGCATCGTCGTTTGCGGACATCTGTGACAAAGCCGGGGATCTCGGGGCGCAGGCGCATCTGGAGTTCATGCCTATCAGCGCCATCGCCACCCTGGCCGCAGGATGGGACATAGTACGCACAGCGGACCACCCGAATGGGGGACTGTGCTTTGACACCTGGCACTTCTTTCGCAGCGATCCCGACTTCGGATTGCTCGAGACAATACCAGGCGAGCGAATCTTCTCTGTCCAGGTCTCCGACGCAGGTCCAGACCCTCTTCCCGACGTTCGGGAGGACACGATGAATCGCCGCCTGCCCGGAGACGGGGTGTTCGACCTCGTCGGGGTCATCAGCGTTCTGCATCGAATAGGCGCTCTCACCTGGGTGGGCCCCGAGGTGATCACCCCGGCTCTCGCAGCGATGCCACCGACGATGTCGGCACAGCTGGCCGACGCACGGGTGCGAGAAGTGGTGGCCGCTGCGAGCGGGTGACGCTGCGACCGGGTGACGCCGGGGGGTCGGCGCGCTCCCTAACGGCAGTTGGTCAGTGCACGGTGACGGTTCCCGATGTCCCGTCGACGGTGACAGTTGCGCCATCGGGGATTGCATCGGTCGCTCCGGCCACCGACACGACGCAGGGAATTCCCAGTTCGCGTGAGACGATCATCGCGTGGCTGCCTTGTGCGCCGGTGTTGACCACCACGCCGGCCGCTGGCACCATCAGCGGAACCCACGCAGGGTCCGTCTGAGGGGCGATCAGCACGTCGCCCGGCTCGAATCCTGACGGGTCGGCAGGGTCTACGACGACACGTGCCCGTCCTGTAGCTACACCGCCCGACCCGGCGGCACCGTGAAGGACGGTGCCGGGAGCCGCCAGCATGACCTGCTTCGTCGCGCGGCTCGCCATGTCGTCGATCGACGGGACCCGGCCGTTTACGACGAAGGCAGGCTCGAAATCGAACAGGCGCCGATACTGCGACCAACGCTTCGCGATTATGGTGCTAAAGGCCGACGGGTCCGCCCGAAGCGGGTCGAGCTCCTCGTCGGTGACCATGAAGACCTGCTCCACCTCCTCGATGACGCCGCTCTCGACTAGACGCCGGCCGTACTCGTAGAGAGCCATACGAGCCTCGTTGATCACGCGCACGACGTTCGTCTTCGCTCGCTCGCGACCGGCGAGAAACAGCTGCGCCGACCTTAGCGCTGTGTCGAACATGGCGGAAGTGTCCGGAGTTGCTTTCAGACGGAACCGAATGTCGTCGATCACGCGGTCACGCTCAGCGACGGCTGCGCCAGCGCGTCGCGATGGTGCCTGCGACGCGTCTGAGCGGCGCATCAGGTCGATCGCAGCGAGCGCTGCCCTCGGCCGCGCCTCCCATGATGGCGCCCTCGGGTCGTACTCATTTGGCCCTCTCGACCCGTGATCGTGCAGAAACAAAGCGAACTTTGCCAGGAACTCGCCTGCGTCGGGGTCGCCCGAAGCGCGAAGAGTGTCGAGCAGGCCGCCGATCCCCGCGTCGAGCCTGTTGTCGGTCCCTTCGCCGAGTCCGTTGTCGAGCCGAGCGCCGTTCACGAAATCGAAAGCTGCGCTGACCACTTCCGACTCTCGGGCGAGCCGGCCGAGAGCCCACATCGCGTGTGCAGGCGCGGCTGAGTCGACCTCGATGCCAGCGAGCAGACGGATTGCCAAGGTCGGGTCTCCCAACTCCTCGCATATCGCCGCTAGAGCACCGGTACCGAGCGACGAGAGCGACGAAACGATCATCGCGTTCTCGAAGGTCTGCACCACGTAGGGCATCATCGCCCGCGCGCGAGCGTGCAGCGCAGAATCGGTCAACGTCGCAAGGTTCGGACGCGAAACGCGCAGCTGGAGAGCCAATTCCCTGTCGGCGTCGAGATGGGGAAGCGATGTCGATGACATCGCCCAGCGCATCGACTCCGCAAGTTTCTCCTCGTGCTTGGGCGAGTCGTGCCAGTCCTGGTGCTCGTAGATCGGGACCTCGTCGCGTTCGTCGAAGAATGCCCGGTCGATCAGCTCCGGCGACGCGCCCGGCATGCGAGCCCCGAGCACCCGGGTCATCGACAGCGGGTTGTAGAGGTAGCCGCCGAACGATTTCCAAAGTTCCGGCCGTCGCGGTTCGTCGTACTCGTCCCAGTCGAGCGCCCCGATAGCGATGTAGGCGTCCCGCAAACCGAGGCACATCCCTTGACGAACGACGAGGCTGAGACCGAGCGGGCTGAACGGCTCGGGGAACACGTCCGCTGCATTTCCGCGGGTCCACGCAGGAAACCGGTCTTCCACCGTCGAGTCACAGAACCAGACAGCCTCGTTACTCATATGTCCCTCCCCGGCCGGTCAACGACACGGGGACTCTACCGGACTTTGCACGGCGGACATATCGACCGGTGAGATACCGTCTCGGCGTGCCTCGGTTCGCAGAGTCAATCCCTGACGGTCACGTGAACGCCGTCGCCACACAAGATCCTGTCGATCCGGACCGGGTCGGCATCCCAAGCGACGAGGAAATCGCCGCGCTCGTCGGCTACCGGTTCCCCGGGGGTTTACGGAAAGTCGAGCGCTGGGAGAACTGGTTGCTCACCGACTGCACGCAGCGACAGCCGATGAGTGGTAAGCAGCTTCACCCGGTCGTTCTCTTCCATGTGCCGATACAGGCAGCTTCGACCTCGATTGGCGAGATCTTCTCCCTCTGTGGCGGGGGTCCGGCCGGCTCGGTCACGCTTCTCGGCTACGAGTGGGAGTACCTGGCTGTAATGTCGGAGGACGTCGTCTACCGAGGTGACGGCGGTGTCGTCGCGGCCACGCGCTTTCGAGGAAGCGATGGGCGGGTGACACACGACGACATATTTTTCGTGATCGAGCTGAGCGACCCGGAGGAGACCACGGTTGCCCGGGTCACCACGAGATGGAGGTTCCTGCGCTGAGCACATTGCCGCTCATACCGTCGCTTCATATCGCCTGCGTCGACCCCCAAAGGATGAAGACGATGGCGGCGCTTCTGCGCGATCCCTACCCGATCCACTGGGACCCCGAGTCGGTGAGCGACGCCGCGCACGGCGGCCGCACCGTCAACCAGGGGCCGCTCAACCTCGCCTACATTGCCAACATGTTGATGGCGTGGGCGGGGGACGGGTCGATCAGACGCCTCGAAGCCTCATTCCATGCCCACGTGCTCGCCGGCGATGCGGTCACAGCGTCAGGTGAGGTCGACGAGCTTTTTGACATTGGCGGAGAAAGACGAGCTCGCTGCTCGGTGCGTCTGCTTCGTGGCGATGACCTCATAGTGACAGGAACCGCTGAAGTGGCAATTGCTGAGATGGATGCCATTGCCGGCACAGACCGGATGCCCGGCCAGATTTCCTCGGAGTTGCACGAGGATCTGCTGTGAGCATCCTGGACCTGTTCCGCCTAGACGGCCGTGTCGCAGTTGTCACCGGCTCGGGGCAGGGCATCGGGCGGGCGATCGCATGGGCTCTCGCCGACGCCGGAGCCGACGTGGTGATAAACGCACGTCGGGTCGGCGACTTGGAGATCACGGCGGCCGGGGTGAGGGAGCGGTCACGGCGGGTTCTCGTGGTGGACGGCGATATCCGTGACTTCTCCGAGGAACTCGCCGCGCGGGCCCTCGGCGAGTTCGCCCGCATTGACATCTGGGTCAACAATGTCGGCGGATCCGACGACAAGAGCGTCCGCCTGCTTGAGGACACACCCGACGAGGTCTTCCGCTCGCAGTTGGAGCTCAACCTCACCTCCGCCTTCCAGGGGTGCAGGGCCGCCGCCAAACGGATGGTCGAAGGAGGCGTCATAGTCAACATCACCTCGGGCGCCGGGACGCGCGGCTCGCCTTTTACCGGCCCATATGCTGCGGCGAAGGCGGCGCTAATCAACATGACACAGACCTTGGCTTTGGAGCTCGCCGAGCGGGGGATCCGTGTCAATGCCGTGTCACCGGGCCCTGTGATCACCGAGGCGTACCGAGAAATCCTAGGCATCGAGGACAAGCTGGACGAACTGGTCGCCACGATCCCTCTCGGGCGAGCAGGAACCCCCGAGGACATCGCAGCGATGGTGCTGTTTTTGTGCTCTCCGGCCTCGTCGTGGATTACCGGTGAGCACCACCTGGTCGCCGGCGGCCGCACCCATCGCAGCTACCAGTACAGGCCGAAGGAGGTCAAGGCCGACTAGGGCCGCTTGCGGTAGTCGGTGATGACCCACTGATAGAAACCCCTGCCGCTGGTGGCCCTCCTTTCGCAACAGCTGTGATGTCGCAATTCCGCTAGCGCCCGGCGTCGGCGGGTGGCACGCTGTGGTCGTGCATGAGGATTTCGAGCGTTGCTATCGAGCCGTGTGCTCCAAGGACGCCCGTTTCGACGGGTGGTTCGTGACCGCTGTCGCTACGACGAGGATCTACTGCAGACCGAGCTGCCCGGCGAGGCCACCCCTCGCAAGAAACGCTGCGTTTTACGCGACCGCTGCTGCGGCTCAGCGCGCCGGATACCGGGCGTGCAAACGGTGCCGACCGGACGCGTCTCCGGGCTCGCCGGAGTGGGACGTACGCAAAGACGTTGTCGCCCGGGCGATGAGACTGATAGCTGACGGGGTCGTGGATCGCGAAGGAGTATCCGGCCTCGCGTCGCAGCTCGGATATAGCCCCAGGCAGGTGGAACGTCACCTTGTGGCGGAACTAGGCACCGGGCCGCTCGCTCTTGCCCGGGCTAATCGTGCTCAGACGGCCCGGCTGCTCATCGAGACGACTGCGATGCCTTTTACCGACGTTGCGTTCGCTGCGGGCTTCGCGAGCGTCCGCCAGTTCAACGACACGCTTCTCTCGGTCTTCGCCTGCGCCCCGAGCGAGCTGCGCGCCAGGTCAACCGGCCGCGCCACCCCAACCGGCCGCGCCACCCCAACCGGCCGCGCCACCCCAACCGCCCGCCGCTCAGGCAACCAGGCCCCTGGCGGCCAAGCCGCCTTCGCCTCCGCCCCTGGCGGTCTTACCTTTCGTCTTGCACTGCGGCAACCATTCGAGGCTGCCAGCCTCTTCGGTCACCTGGCCGCTACCGGCGTCCCCGGCTGCGAGGAGGTCAGGGCGGGCGCTTACCGTCGGACGCTTCGCCTCCCGCACGGCGCGGGCATCGTCGCTCTCGCCCCCATGGTCGACCACGTCGCATGCCGCCTGAACCTCGACGACCTGCGCGACATTCCGACAGCGATCGCCAGATGCCGGCGACTGCTCGACCTCGATGCGGACCCCGAAGCTGTGACCGACGTCCTGCGTGCGGACCAGCACCTTGGCGCGCTGGTGACCCGAACGCCGGGCAGGCGCATCCCGCGCAGCGTCGACGGCGAGGAGATGGCGCTGCGGGTCGTCCTCGGCCAGCAGGTGTCGACCGAGGCCGCACGAACGCACGCAGGCCGCCTCGCCGAACGCTACGGCACTCCGATCGCCGACCCGACAGGAGGCCTCACCCGGATCTTCCCTACATCGGCAGCTCTTGGGGACCTCGACCCAGCACACTTGGCCATGCCAAGGATGCGTCGCGGGACGCTCGTCGCCCTGATCGGTGCCTTCGCCGAGGGAACCGTCTCCCTTGACGCCGGGGCCGATCGGGAGCGCGCCCGCAGCCAGTTGGCCCGCATCGCCGGTATAGGCCCATGGACGCTCGACATGATTTCCATGCGGGCTCTCGGTGATCCCGACGCGATGCCCGTAAGCGACATGGGCGTGATAAAAGGTGCTCGCACGGTCGGCCTACCCTCATCTCCACGAGCACTCGCCGAGCGCAGTCGGGCCTGGCAGCCGTGGCGTTCATACGCAGTGCAGTATCTCTGGGCCACCCAAAACCACCCAATCAACCACTGGCCAGCAAAGGAAAGCCCATGGCTCTGACCTACTACCGAACATTCGACAGCCCGATCGGAATCCTGACGCTTGCTGGAGAGGGGGACAGTCTCACCAACCTCGTCTTGGAGGATGTAGCCCACCCCCCCGCTGATCGTCGCGGCTGGGTCGAGGACCCGACGGCGTTCTCTGAGGTTGCCGAGCAGCTACATGATTACTTTGCCGGCGAGCGAACCGAGTTCGACGTGGCCGTCCGGCCCGCAGGAACCGACTTTCAGCGCGTCGTGTGGGACGCGTTGAAGAAAATTCCCTACGGGGAGACTCGCTCGTACGGCGACATCGCCAGCGCGATCGGTCGGCCCGGAGCGTCGCGGGCCGTCGGTTTGGCGAACGGACGGAACCCCATCGCGATCATCATTGCATGTCACCGCGTGATCGGCGCGGACGGTTCCCTCACTGGCTACGGCGGCGGACTGAAAGTCAAGCAAGCACTCCTCGACCTCGAACGTGGCGTGGCTGCCAAAAGGCCGCGCTGCACCGGAGCTACCAGGGCCTCCACCCCCGAGGCCCGGCGACTGCTCCGTACCTCGGCTGGCTAGCAGCCTCAGGTGGCTAGCAGCCTCAGGTGGCTAGCAGCCTCAGGTGGCCGATCTAGCAGACTCAGGTAGCGGTTCGACCGTGGAGGCCTTGCCGGCTCGACGGTCGGCGACTTTCTCGGCCTTACGCTGTTTGCGTTGCGCGACGCCACGCTTCGTAGCGTCGCGACCTGCGGCGTCTAGTTCCGGGGATCCCGGACCAGCCTTCAACGTCAGCCAACTTTCAACGCGACTCAACTCCAGGTGTCCCTCCGATACCGCCTCGGCAATAGCGCAGCCCGGCTCACCCGAATGCGAGCAGTCCCGGTAGGCGCAGCGCACGGCGACCTCTTCTACGTCGGTGAACGCTCGCTCTACGCCCTCGCCAGCACCGAGCACCGAAAGTGCCCTCATCCCTGGAGTGTCGATGAGCAGACTTCCACCGGGAAGCACAAGGAGCTGGCGGTGCGTCGTAGTGTGGCGCCCGGTGCCGTCCCTTCGAACGGCGCCCGTCGCGAGGATCTCCGATCCCGCCAGGAGGTTCGCCAGCGTCGACTTACCTGCACCCGACAGGCCGAGCAGCGCTACGGTGCGTCCCGGGATCAGGAACGCAGCGATGTCGGAGATGCCCTCGCCGGTCGTTGAGCTGATCATGACGACGTTGATTCCCTCGGCGACCGCCTTGACGGCCTCCACGGCGTGGGCCGCTGCGCCAGCTGTGACCGAGTCGGACTTGGTGATCACCACGACCGGGGTGGCGCCGCTCTGGAAGGCGAGAACCAAGAAACGCTCCAGGTGGCGGATACTGAGTCGAGCGTCGAGAGCATCGCATACAAAGACGGTGTCTATGTTCGCAGCGACTATCTGCTCCGGGTTGGCCCCTTTACCGGTGGAACGCCGAAAGACGCCTCGACGAGGCAGGACCGCCCCGATGCACCATGTGCTGTCGTGATTCGTGCCGGCCTTCACAGCTAACCAGTCGCCGACAGCGACCTGCAGACCCAAAGGAGTTGCGAGGCGTATCTCAGCGGACCCTGTCATCGCGGTGCACATGCCACGATCCACGCGCGACACTCGTGCCGGCTGCAGGGACGGATCGCCAAGCGTGGCGAGCGCCGACGCCCAGGCGGTATCCCACCCGAGGGCTTCCAGGCCTTGGGGGGTCGAGATATTCCACACACAAACTCCTTGCGATACGCCGCTTCGAACTCCATCGTCTCATGCTTCGAGTGGACTATGGAAAAAAATATAGCTAGATGGCCATGGCGTTTGACCTCTGGATCACGGCGCTTTGAAGCGATAGCACGGGGGATGGTCGTGGTCGGCCATGCAGACGGCCCGCTCGGCGCGGTGGAAGCCGTTGGGCGGCTACAAGCGAATGCAGTGCTGATTTAGGGGGCGGTTTCGCTCGTCGCCATGGCTAGCGGTTGCTGGCTTCTGTATGGGGCCTTGTGCTTTCGACGTCCGACGTCGAGGTTGCATTGTGAGCGTGGCCTGTTCAAATGTTACTTCGATGACTTGGGAGGTGCTTGCCTGTCGGTCTTGGCGGCAACCCGGAGGGTAGCGGGACTTGTTCGGGGCTGTTGGAGGTGTGATTCGCGGTCCGGTTGTGAAGGTGGGGGTAGCGGTTGGATCCGGACGGCCGGAGAGCGTCAAAATTGGGCAGGATCTTGAGGTCGGAAAAGTTTTGTACCAAAAAGTGTGTTTCCTGAGCGTGGGCTGGTACAGAAGTTTTTCGTAACGAAGATCGTGTACCAAAAAGTGCGAAAAAACGCTCCAAATGGTCAGGCTCTTTCCGGTCTGCGAAGATCCTGACCAGATAACGCAATTTCGGGGGTTGCAGAGGGCGTGTCGACGAGAGCGGGGGAGAGGCACGCGTCTACATCTGCGACGGCGACGTTGTGGTCAAGACGCAGCGTCCCCACCGACTGCGGGCCCGCACAAGTCTCGAGAAGAAAGCATTCGTCCTCGAACGTCTCGCGGAGCTCGCCGATCTGGCAGTCCCCAGGGTCCTCGGATACGGCAACGAGAGTAACGTCGAGTACATCGTCATGACCCGCATCGCCGGGGTTGCGGTCGACAACGTCGAGATCGAAGGTCCAGCAAGGGCCGGCCTCCTCGGCGACCTCGGCGACACACTGCGACGCGTCCACGAAGCCGACCAGGCAGCCATGGAGGCGTCGCCGCTTATAACAGGTGACAACAGTGGAGCTGACCTGCGTGAACGCATCGCGGCCGGCTTCGACGCCCTGATACCCGCAGTCGCCTCCGACGCCGACGGTAGTCTGGCCGGGATCGACCTGCGTGAACTCGCCGAGGAATACCTGGCCGCGTTGCCGACAGACTTCCGGCCAGTGACACTTCACTCCAATCCAGGTCCCGTCCATTGCTTCGCCGACACGCCAAGCGGTCGCTTCACAGGTCTCATCGACTTCGGCGACGCCTACCGGTCGCATCTGGCCCTCGACCTTAGGCCTTGGTCGTCGCCCGACGACAGCCGTCACCTCCTCGCCGGCTACTGTCGACGCGGGCCGCTCGCCGAGGGGTTCGAGGCGGTTCGCCGTTGCGGGATAATCCTTAGCGAACTGCGTCTCGTAGCGCGCGGTGGCTGCGACGAGCGGACGGCGGTGCGCACCATTCGGTCACTAGCCGATGACGACGCCTGAAAGGCGAAGATGCCGACAGCGCGGCGATGCCCACAGCGCGGCGATGCCCACAGCGCGGCGATGCCCACAGCGCGGCGATGCCGACATACTGCGGGCAAGCACCGACGGGATCACGACGGTTGGGCTAGGGTCTCGCAAATCATACGAGGAGGAGTCCATGTCTACTGATCGACTGTCCGTCACACGCCGCATAGAGGCGCCCGCCGGCCGCGTGTTCGACATCGTTTCGGACCCGGCAGGCCATGTCGCCATTGACGGGTCGGGGATGCTGGAGGCGGCGCCGGGAGCGGCACGTCTGAGCGAGGTCGGCCAGACCTTCGACATCGACATGGACCGAGCGCCGCTCAACGACATCCCCGGTATGGGCAAATACAAGGTGCGCAACACCGTGACCGCCGTAGTGCCAGGAAAGCTGGTCGAGTGGAGCGTCTCGGGCGTTGACCGGCCGCCGGTCGGTCACGTATACGGCTGGCAGGTCGAACCTGATGGCGACCAAGCATGCCAGGTCACGAACTACTGCGACTGGTCGGGGATCACAGACGAGTACCGCAAGGCACGCGAATGGCCGATCGTGCCGAGTCATATGCTCGAAAAGTCACTCGACAACCTGGAGCGCCTCGCCACCTCCAAATGACTCACATGCTGTGGTTGGGGCATCGGACTCGCCGCAGGAATGGTCACCAAAATCCCGTCGTGGTGGGCGAACCCGTCCACTCAGTCGGCCTCGTTTTCGCTTTGAGTCGATGACGGGTCATCAGTTGAGTCTCCGCTCGGAGACTGCGCCAGGCTGAGCCCCCGATTTGATATCCATCGCGACATATTTCGCGACATATTTTGTGGCTGGCTTGATGACAAGGCAAGCGGAGGGAGCCTGGCAGTAGCCCCAAACCGATGGCACGCGGCCCGGTCCGGCCTAGCTCCTAGCTTGCGTGCACCTGAGTGACGACGCCGGAAGCAGCGTCGACCGCCACCTTGTACTTCGTTGAACCGTCACGGATGAATACCCAGTACCACTTCCACTTACCGCCGTGCAGCGAAACTTTGTACTCGGTCCCGCTCACAGCCCCCTCGGCATCGGTGACCGCCGACGAACTCATTACCTGGGCACCGGCCTTCCAGTGAAGGCCGTCACCCGAGGCGGCTGTGACAGTGCCCGCTGCAGTCGAGGCATCGACCCACACGTTCATCGTGCCATGCTTGTGGCTGTTCTGGGAGTTCTGGCCCAGTTGGAGCTTGACTTCGTAGTACACCTTTTGGCTCTTGGCGTGAAGCTTGAAATTCTTGACGCCCATGACCTTGTAGCCATGGCTAGTAGCGAAGCTGGTCGCGTCAGACTCGGCCTGGCTTGCCGAGCTGGAGGCAGCGTCGCTACCCCAGGACTTGACCGGAGAGATCGAGGACGCTCCCGATATGGCTGGCGTAGTCTTGTCGGAGCTTTTTCCCATGGTCGAGGCCTTGTCGGGGCTAGTGCTTGCAGCCGGGCGTTTATCGGGACTGCTAGCAGATGACCCGCCATGATCGCTCGACACGGATTTGTCAGGGCTACTGCTGGTGCTTCCAGAGCTGCCAGAAGTCCCAGAGCTGCCAGAAGTCCCAGAGCTGCCAGAAGTCCCAGAGCTGCCGGTCGACTGGTTCTCCGCAAGAGCCTGCCACCATACGGAGTCGCTGTAAGGAGTAGCCTCGCTTCGGTAGGTGTGGACGACGTAGATCCCCTTCGGGGTGGCTATCCTCACGTCGAATACCCGTTGGGCGACACTGCCGCCGTGATATTCGACATCGGCCTCGATGGAGAGAACGTCCGACACGGTGACCGGGTTGGATGCCGTGCCACCATCGTTTGTATTGGCGTATGCGACTGCGTCAGTGCACTCGTCACCAGCGACGCTGCAAGTGGTCAAACCGTGAGACGCTGCGATGCTCAGGACTTCAGGGCTCGCGGCCGGCCCCGACGATCCAGGAGTTGCGAACGCGGCCACACCGCCGGCGGCAAGACTGCCTCCGGCGAGAGTTACGGTTCCGATCGTGAGAGCGGAACGCTTCAAGATCCCTCTGCCCCGTCTCGCCTTTCGCTGGGGCTGGCGGAGTGACGGAGTCTCGCTGTACGGCGCAAGGTCCTTGTTCGACGCTGGGCCCGTATCGAAGGTCGTCATTATGGAATTGTCCTCACTTTCCAAGTCACGTCAAAAGTTGACGTAGCCTTCGCGTTTGGTGGCGCAGAAAGCTACAACCAACAATCGGCGTTGAAGGTGAAGCCGAAATGAACCATATATGAGGTTTTTCTCACGAAGCGCCAGTCGGTCCGAGTGGACAAGGCGGCTACCTCCTCGACTCGACAGGCTAAGTTTCGGCCGGCTAAGGAGAATGTCAACTCGTCGAGCGTCGACAGACCACCCCGCTGCCAGTTCGTAGGCGGGTTGCTTTGCGGGTTGTAAGCCGCCGGTTTGACGGGTCACGTGACAGGGTAAATGCAGTGCAGACTGTAGAGAAGGCGGCGGTGACGTTATGCGCCAATTCGAGCACGAGCGCAACGACGCAGCTATAGACGATGGCCGAACAGCCGTCGTCACTGGCTCCGCGTCTGAAATCGAGTCGAGAGCGCCGGCACACCGGCGGTGGTGGCGTTCCTTTCACGCAGGCGTTCTCTTCGGAGCGATAGTCGCAGTGGCGGTCACCCTGCTGATCATCCAGAACGGCCATTCGGCCCGGATCACCTGGATCGCCTTCCACTTTCGTGCCCCGGAATGGATCGTCTTGTTCGTCACGGCGGCGGCTGGAGCGGTGGTTTGGGAACTAGCCCGACTCGCTCTGCGCCGCCGCAACAACCACCGCCACGAGGCCCTACCCCAGTCGAGGTAGCTCGCAGCTTAGACTTAGGGGAGCCCTCGCGAGTAGCTCGCCGGCGAGTGCTGCGGCACCGCCGCCAATGTCGATCACGCTGTCTTTGGTTGTGACGGCGGACTTCTCGAACATGTCGAGTGAAAAAGCCGGTCCTTCTTTGAACCAGCTTCGCGTAGCGTCGCCATGCACGTACGCGGCGTCCCAACGTGCTTTCGGACCCCGGAACCATGCAGCGAGGGCGAGGTTGCGGTAGCCGCCGGCGATGTCGTGGACGAGGAGGGCCTACGACAGCTCGTGGCGAGGCGGACTCGCTGACGGCGTGCCAAGGGGGCCAGATCAACTTTTCCGGCTCCGGGTCGCTCGACCAGCGGCCAGAGCCATCGCCGAGGAGCTGCCGGAGATGGTTGCTGCGGCGGTAGTCGAGTTCATCACCGGCGACCTTCTACGGGAACCCCGTCGCGTCGGGAAACCCTTGGCGACGTGAGCTAGAAGGCCGCTGGGCGGCACGTCGGGGCAGCCATCGGGTGCTGTATGCAATCGACGAGAGAGCTAGCATCGTCACCGTACTGGCCGCCGAGCACCGTCGCCAGGTGCATCGCCGACGCTGAAACAGCGTC
>JAJZDJ010000226.1 GCA_021828685.1 Actinomycetes bacterium
ATAGACGACCTGTCCGAGTCGGAGCTTGCCGAGATCCTCGACCTCGCCTCCGAACGCAGCCCGCAAGCCGTCCTCGCGGGCAAAGGTGTCGCGCTTATCTTCGAGAAGCCTTCCAACCGGACGCGAAACGCCTGCGAGATGGCCGTCGTAGCGCTGGGAGGCCACCCTGTTGTCATGAGAGGTGACGATATAGGCCTCGGCGAGCGCGAGACCGTCGAGGACGTCACCCGGGTGCTGGCCCGCTACCACGCTCTCGTGTGCGCTAGGGTCTTCGAGCACCGCCACCTGGAGGCGATGGCCGCCGTCGGGGAGGTGCCGATAGTGAACCTGCTCTCGGAGCGGTCCCATCCGACGCAGGCGATAGCCGACCTGCTCACGCTGCGCAGCCGCTGGGGTTCGTTCGCTGGGCGAAAGGTCGCGTGGGTCGGGGACGGAAACAACGTCGCCCGCAGCCTTGTCCTCGCTTGTTCCTTGGTCGGCGTCGACGTCGCGCTGGCTTGCCCCGCCGGCTTCGAGCTGGACCCGGTCGCCGTCGAGGCTGCCAAGGCGCGGGGGATAAGCGTGGAGGAGACGACCCTTCCAGGCGACGCCGTGCCCGGCGCCGACGCGGTCTGCACCGACGTGTGGGTGTCCATGGGCCAGGAAGCCGACGGCGGCCGGCGCGTCGAGGCTTTCAGCGGGTTCTGCGTCACGGAGGATCTGATGGAAAAAGCTGCCCCAGGTGCCGTCTTCATGCACTGCCTACCTGCGCATCGCGGCCTGGAGGTGGAGGCATCGGTGATAGACGGCCCGCGCAGCGCCGTTTGGGACCAGTCCGAGAACCGGATGCACGCTGCCCGGGCTCTTTTTCAGTGGATTGCGCGGGCGTGAGGATGTCTCGTGCCGCGCGCCAGCACCGCATCGAGCAGATCCTCGAACGCCACCAGGTGTCGAGCCAGGCCCAGCTGGTCGAGCTCCTTGCCGAAAGTGGCGTCGAGGCCACGCAGGCGACGGTCTCTAGAGATCTGGAGGAGATCGGCGCTGTCAAGGTCAGAGCCGCGGGAGGCGAATCCATCTACGCCGTGCCTGACCTGCCGAAGGACCGTGTCGCCCCCGAGGAACACCTGCGGCGGGTCCTCGGCGACTGGGTGGTCGAGGTCGGCTTCTCGGCGAACCTCGTCGTAGTGCGCACACCACCCGGCTCGGCGCATGTCGTAGCGTCGGCGCTCGATCGTGCAGGTCTGGCCGAGGTTCTCGGTACTGTGGCGGGCGACGACACGCTGATGGTGATTGCCACGGAGCACGTCGGAGGAGCGGCTCTTGCGAATCGAATATCTGCTCTTGCCGGGCTGTGAGGCCGGCGTGACACGCTCGAAGCAGCGGGCGCGCTGATGGCGACACTCTGGCACGGGCGTTTCGGCGAGACCGATCCAGCAGCCTCCCTGCTCGACTATACGGTCAGCCTCGACTACGACAAGAGACTCGCGCTCGACGACATAGCCGGCTCCAAGGCCCACGTAGCCGGCCTCGTCATCGCGGGTATCGTCAGCGGCGATGACGGCTTGATCATGCAGGCTGCCCTCGACCGGGTCAGGGAGGAGGTAGAGACGTCGCGTCTCGAGTTCCACGACGGCGAGGAGGATATCCACACCGTCGTCGAGCGCCGGGTCACCGAGCTCGCCGGAAGGGCCGGTGCGCAACTTCACGCCGGGCGCAGCCGCAACGACCAGGTGGCCACGGACCTACGGCTTTTCACGAAACGGGAGCTTCGCGGCGTGGCCCGCAGGGTCCTGCACCTGCAGCGGGTGCTTCTCCGGCGGGCCGTCGAGGCCGGTGACGCCTACCTTCCGGGTTACACCCACCTGCAGCGCGCCCAGCCGGTCCTGCTCGCTCATCACCTCCTGGCGCACGGATGGGCGTTCGCCCGTGACGTCGAGCGCCTCGAGGACGCACGCAAGCGGGTCGACGTTTCGCCCTTGGGCGCAGGGGCGTTGGCCGGATCTTCGTTGCCCCTGGACCCGGATCGCACTGCGGCGCTCCTCGGGTTCTCCAGGCGTTTCGACAACTCGCTCGACGCTGTGTCGGATCGGGATTTCGTGGCGGAGTCTCTTTTTTCCCTCTCGATGCTCGGCGTGCACATGTCGCGCCTCGGCGAGGAGATCGTTTTGTGGTCGTCGGAGGAGTTCGGTTTCGTGCAGCTCGCCGACGCCTACTCGACCGGCAGCTCGATGCTTCCCCAGAAGAAGAACCCCGACATCGCCGAGCTCGCCCGGGGTCGCTCCGGCCGGCTGATCGGCGGCCTCGCCGGGTTCCTCGCCACGCTCAAAGGGCTCCCCCTGTCGTACAACCGGGACCTGCAGGAGGACAAGGAGCCGCTCTTCGACGCGCTCGACCAGACGAACCGGGGCCTTAGTGCCCTCGCCGGGCTTGTGGACACCGCCACCTGGAACCTTGCACGTATGAAGAGCGCCGCGGACACGCCGTTCGCAGCCGCGGTCGACCTGGCCGAGTGGCTGGTTGCAGCCGGAACCCCTTTCCGTGAGGCGCATTCGATCGTCGGCGCCCTCGTGAGGGACGCCATGCAGCGACACGTTCCCCTAGACGAGCTGGTCGAGGCGCACCCGTCGCTTGGTGCCGACGCTGTCGCGCTACTCGAACCGGGAACCGCCGTGCTACGACGCACGACTCCCGGTGGCGCCGGACCCGGCCCTGTCAAAGAGCAGCTCGAGGACTTTGCGGCGCTCGTCGCTCGCAACGAGTCCGAGATCGGTGACGACGCAGCTGACTGACGCCGTCGCCGGTAGCGCTTTCCCGGTCGGCGAACTGCTCGGTCCACCCGAACTGGTGGCCCCTACGCTGCTCGGTGCGATGCTGATGCGCAGCGACGGCCGCGCCGGGGTGATAGTCGAAGTCGAAGCCTACGGCGGCTCCGACGACCCGGCGTCGCACGCTTTTCGCGGGCCGAGCCTCCGAAACGCGTCCATGTTCGGGCCTCCCGGGCGCCTCTACGTATATCGAAGCTACGGCATCCACTGGTGCGCGAACATCGTCACCGGACCGGTCGGTACCGCGGCTGCTGTGCTGTTGCGGGCAGTGATGCCGACCGGCGGCCTCGAAGCGATGAGGACCGCGCGCTGGGGCACCATCCGCCAGGGACCGGACCGGCACCTCTGCAGCGGTCCGGGGCGGCTCACCCAGGCGTTCGGCATCGGCGGTGATTTCGACGGCCTCGACGTGTGCAGCCCTAGCAGCAGCGTGGCCCTGCTGCGCCCGCCGACGTCGGACCTCCTCGCCCGGGGGATCGTGGCGTCGCCTCGAATCGGCATCTCGAAAGCCACCGAGCGGTACTGGCGATTTGTAATGCCGCAACCCTCCACAGACCTGCTACAGTGACACTCGCTCTACAAAGCCCCGCTGATCCGCTAGCCCGTCACTTGACAGGCTCCCGGATGGGGAGTAGAGTTTGAAGCCGCTTCGAATCCAGCCAACTGGCGGGACACTGAAGCGGCCACCACGCAGCAAGCGTTCGTAAAGTTCGCAGCTGATGTGGTCTCGGCAGAACGCCGAGGAAAAAAAGTGCGGAGCACCTCCGGCCCCCGGGCTGCGTGCTCTCGTGGTGCTCCTTGAAAACGGAACAGAGGAAATCAAAAGCTAGTGCGGACATCGCAGTCCGGCTGGGCTCCTCAGAACTCGGATACTTCCGAGCTCGACAGGGAAACAGCCGGTCAGACGATGTCAACCACAATTCAGCATTAGACGGACAACAAATCCGTCTTGTGCCAGTTGGGCGGGATCTGCCAGGTCCTGCCCGGCTCTCTGGTTTGCCCGTGACGCAAGTTGCGGGCGGATCTCGATGGAGAGTTTGATCCTGGCTCAGGACGAACGCTGGCGGCGTGCTTAACACATGCAAGTCGAACGAGGTCGATCCGGTAGCAATACTGGTGAATTCCTAGTGGCGAACGGGTGAGTAACACGTGAGCAACCTGCCCCGAAGACTGGGATAACAGTGGGAAACCGCTGCTAATACCGGATACCCCCATCGGACCACATGGCCTGATGAGGAAATGGATTCCGCTTCGGGAGGGGCTCGCGGCCTATCAGCTTGTTGGTGGGGTAACGGCCTACCAAGGCGACGACGGGTAGCTGGTCTGAGAGGACGATCAGCCACACTGGGACTGAGACACGGCCCAGACTCCTACGGGAGGCAGCAGTGGGGAATATTGCGCAATGGGCGAAAGCCTGACGCAGCAACGCCGCGTGAGGGATGACGGCCTTCGGGTTGTAAACCTCTTTCAAGCAGGGACGATAATGACGGTACCTGCAGAAGAAGCTCCGGCCAACTACGTGCCAGCAGCCGCGGTAATACGTAGGGAGCGAGCGTTGTCCGGATTCATTGGGCGTAAAGAGCTCGTAGGCGGCTTGATAAGTCGGATGTGAAACCTCCAGGCTCAACCTGGAGTCGCCATCCGATACTGTCATAGCTAGAGTCCGGTAGGGGCCCACGGAACTCCTGGTGTAGCGGTGAAATGCGCAGATATCAGGAAGAACACCAGTGGCGAAGGCGGTGGGCTGGGCCGGTACTGACGCTGAGGAGCGAAAGCGTGGGGAGCGAACAGGATTAGATACCCTGGTAGTCCACGCCGTAAACGTTGGGCACTAGGTGTGGGACCTTATCAACGGGTTCCGTGCCGTAGCTAACGCATTAA
>JAJZDJ010000026.1 GCA_021828685.1 Actinomycetes bacterium
GGGTCGTGAAAGTGACGATGTCCGCTATCCCGACCGGGTTCGGGTGGACGCCTCCCGCTATCAGCCCGGCGATGTGCGCGGCGTCGAACATGAACAGCGCCCCGACGTCGTCCGCGATCCGCCGGAGTGGCTCGGGATCGATGACCCTCGGGTAGGCCGTGGCGCCGGCGACGATCAGCTTCGGACGATGCTCGCCGGCAAGCGACGCCAGCTGGTCCAGGTCGAGTCGCTCGTCGCTGGCGGTTACCCCGTAGGAGACGAAGTTGTAGAACTGGCCGCTGATGTTGACCGGGGAGCCGTGCGTGAGGTGGCCGCCCTGGTCGAGGCGCATTCCGAGTACGGTGTCGCCCGGGGCGAGCACGGCGAGGTAGGCGGCGAGGTTCGCGTTCGCCCCCGAGTGCGGCTGGACGTTGGCGTGCTCGGCGCCGAAAAGGTCGCAGACTCTGCGCCGGGCGAGGTCCTCGACCTCGTCGATGATCGCATTTCCCCCGTAGTAGCGCTTGGACGGGTAGCCCTCCGAGTATTTGTTGGTGAGAACCGAGCCGGTCGCGGCAAGCACCGCCCTCGAAGCGAAGTTCTCGGACGCGATCAGTTGGAGCGTCGTGTTCTGGCGCTCCAACTCGCGGTCGAGGATGTCGAAAAGCTCACGGTCGTCGCTCACAACTCCATCGTAGATGCTGACCACAGCGATGCTCGGCCGTTAGGACAGTATTGGAGAGTGTCGAATCGGGTGCGGCGCCTGGACGGTGCCCGACGAGACTGCCCGACGAGACTGTCAGTGACAGCCGGGACGCCGCCAGGCTCGCCTGAATAAGGGGTGGCCCAGCTCACATGAACGGGACCGAAGCGTACGCCGCCAGCTTTTGGAACTGGTGATGGGCGCTTACCCGCCGGACAGTCCCGGACTTGGACCGCATCACCAGAGAGTCGGTGATCGCTCCGCGCGAGTCGTAGCGGACTCCTCGGAGAAGCTCGCCGTCGGTGATACCAGTTGCGGCGAAAAAGCAGTTGTCGCCCGCTACGAGATCGTCGATGCCGAGGACTTTGTCCACGTCGTAGCCGAGGCTAGAGGCCAGCTCCCGCTCTGCGTCGTCGCGAGGCGAGAGGCGCCCCTGGATCTCGCCCCCCATGCTTTTGAGCGCAGCGGCTGCGATGACTCCTTCGGGGGTGCCCCCCGTCCCGAAAAGCACGTCGGCGCCCGAGTCCTCCCAGGCGGTCGCGATCGCGCCGGCCACGTCGCCGTCGGTTATGAGCCGTATCCGAGCCCCGGCGGTGCGGACCTCGTCTATGAGAGCGTCGTGGCGGGGCCGCTCGAGGATCACCGCTGTCAGGTCCCGGACGTGCTCTCCTTTTGCCTCCGCGATTGCGCGCAGGTTGTCTGTGGGGGACATCTCCAGGCTCACGCGACCAGCCGCTTCGGGGCCAACGGCGATCTTGTCCATGTACACGCACGGGCCCGGATTGAACATCGTTCCCCGCTCGCTCACCGCTATCACCGCCAGAGCGCCGCCCCGCCCGAGCGCGGTAGGCCTCGTCCCGTCGATCGGGTCTACCGCGACGTCGGCCTCCGGGGGTGTGCCGTCGCCGACGCGCTCACCGTTGTAGAGCATCGGGGCCTCGTCCTTCTCGCCTTCACCGATTATCACCACGCCGTCCATGGGCACCCCCGCCAGGACTATTCGCATTGCGTCGACGGCGGCGCCGTCGGCACCGTCCTTGTTACCCCTGCCCATCCAGCGTGACGCCGCCATGGCGGCCGCTTCGGTGACCCGCACAAGCTCGAGGGCTAGGTTGCGGTCGGGGGCCTGCGGTCTGAATCGGGCGTCGTCGGTCACGCGGCGAATGTAGCCTCTCGGAGTCGATACTGACCGGAACTTGGGAGTGCCGGGCCGGTATTATTGCTGGCAGTGGAGACGATCGCACCTAAGCGCGCCCTGACGTCGCCTTCGACCTCGCTGACCGAGACGCTCTTCGGGGACACCCTCCCGAATCGTCTCGTGCTCGCAGCGGGGACAGTCGCGGTGCTGGTATGCCTCTTCTTGCGGTTTTGGACCCCGAGCGCACTTTGGTTGGACGAGACGATCAGCGTCGACATAGCCCGGCTACCTCTCACGCAGATCCCTCACGCTTTGAGCCACGACGGAGCCCCCCCGCTCTACTATGTGATGCTCCACTACTGGATGCAGATCTTCGGCGAAGGCGACTTCGCCGTGCGAGCGCTGTCAGGGCTGACGAGCATCGCTACGTTGCCCCTCTTCTGGCTCGCAGGTCGGCGTATCGGTGGACGGCCCGTCGCTTGGGTGAGCTTCTTCCTCGCCTTGTCGTCGCCTTTTGCCATCAACTACGCGACCGTCACACGGATGTACTCGTTGATGATCGCCGTGTCGCTTCTGGGGTTCCTCGCACTGACGAGCGCCTACCAGGATCCATCCCGTCGGCGGCTGGTAGCACTCGGCGCGACCACGGCGGCCGTGCTCTACACGCATTACTGGGGCATCTACCTCGTGTTCGTCGCCGCGATATGGCTCCTGTGGAGGATTCGGGTCTCGGGGCGGGGCAAGCCAGCGTTCAAGGCGATGTTCGTCGGCGGCCTGCTTTGGCTTCCTTGGGCACCAGTGTTCGTGTTCCAGGCGACACACACCGGTACTCCGTGGACTTCGCCCGCAAGCTTTTCAAACCTGCTTGCAATCTTCAGCGATTGGAGCGGCGGCGGCCCGTGGGGCGGCCTTTTGATGTTTGCCACGTTCCTGGCGTTCATCTTCGGCACTTTCGGCCGGACGGCAGCCCCGGGAACGATGGTGACTGTCGAGGACCGCCACGGCCGCGTCCGCCAGGTGCCGGCCGGGCCGGCCGTCGTATTGGAGGCGAAACCCAGACCTGGCATGGGGCCGCTCGTCGGTATCGCCCTCGCAGTTTTAGTTGTCGCGGTGCTCGGAGGGATGATCGCAAACGCCGCATTCGTGGCGCGCTATACGGCGGTGGTGCTCCCACTGTTCCTGTTGGTCATGGCCACGGGTGTCGTCACCCTCCCCGGACGGCGGTTCAGGGCCGGGGTGGTTGCCGTGCTCGTGCTTGCCGGCATCATGAGCGGCAAGGCTCAGAACTCCCTGCAGCGAACCCAGGCCGTGAAAGTTGCCGCGATACTGAACGCGCAGGCCCGGCCAGGCGATCTCGTTATCTACTGTCCGGATCAGCTCGGTCCGGCCGTCAACCGCCTTCTCACGGTGAAGGGCGTCCAGCAGATCACCTTTCCCCGTGGAACCGGCCCGGGACTTGTCAACTGGGTCGACTACAAGGCTGTTATCGCCTCCACCGACGTCTCGCAGTTCGCGCAGTCGGCACTGCAGGACGTGTCGGGCGGCCAGACGGTCTGGCTTGTCTGGCGTGACGGTTATCCGGGTTTCGGCGGGGACTGCGGCTTCTTGGCCAGCTGGTTGGGCCTGCTTCGCTCGCCGGGAGTGACGCTCGTCCACGCCAACGGCGCGGCCTATTACGAGTTCGAGAATCTGACTCGCTTCAAATAGTCGGACCGATAAGACGACCCCGAGAGGAACTGAATTTTGACTGAAAAGTTACCCGTGCTGGCCGAAGACGTGGTCATCGTCGGTGGTGGCCCAGCCGGGTTGACGGCCGCGTACGAATTGGCGAAGAGAGGATCGCTCGCCACCGTGCTCGAGGCTGACGATGTGGTAGGTGGTATCAGCCGAACGGTCGAGCGCGACGGGTGGCGTTTCGACATCGGCGGTCACCGCTTCTTCACGAAGGTCGCGCCTGTCGAAGCGTTTTGGCATGAGGTGCTCCCGGACGAGGACTTCCTGCTGCGTCCCCGCAAAAGCCGGATCTTCTACAAGGGCAAGTTCTACGACTATCCGCTCAAAGCGTCGAATGCACTGTCGAACCTCGGTTTGCTCGAAGCTCTTCGCTGCGTGGCCTCCTACGTGTCGGCGAGGGTCCGGCCTCCAGAGCGCCAAGACATGTACGAGGGTTGGCTGGTAGCCCGATTCGGTTGGCGGCTGTACAACCACTTCTTCAAGACCTACACCGAGAAAGTGTGGGGACACCCGGCGTCGGAGATGCCGGCCGACTGGGCGGCGCAAAGGGTCAAGAACCTGTCGCTGGCGTCGGCGGTCATCAACGCCCTTCTCCCGAAGCGAAACCAGAAGGACATCACCTCGCTCATCGAGGAGTTCCAGTACCCAAGGTTGGGGCCGGGGATGATGTGGGAGCGCTGCCAGGAGCTTTGCGAAGCGAAGGGCGCCAAGGTGTTGATGCGCACGAAGGCGGTCCGGGTCCGCCACGCCGGTGGTCTTGCCACCTCCGTGGTGGCGTCACATGACGGAGCCGAGACCGAGTACACCTCGTCGGCGGTCGTCTCGTCGATGCCCATCGCGTCCCTCGTGCGTGCTTTCGACCCGCCTGTCCCCGACGCCGTCCGAAAGGCAGCGGACGACCTGTACTACAGAGATTTCCTGACGGTTGCCTTGGTGGTGCCCGAAGCAGCCGTGCCCTGGGATGACAACTGGATCTACATCCACGACGCGTCGGTGAAGACGATGCGGATCCAGAACTTCGGATCGTGGTCCCCGTACATGGTAAAAGAAGGCCGCAACGTGCTCGGCCTCGAATACACAGTCGAGGAAGGCGACGAGTACTGGAGCGCCGACGACGCCGAGCTCGTCGCTCGGGGCGCAGCGGAGCTGGGCCGTCTGGGCCTGCTCGATCCGAGCCAGGTTGAGTCGGGCTATGTGGTCAGGATGCCCAAGGCGTACCCCTACTACGACCTGGACTACGCGGCGAACGTCGACACGATCCGTGCCTGGATCGCCGAGAACGCAGCGAACGTGTACCCGGTCGGGCGCAACGGCATGCACCGTTACAACAACCAGGACCACTCCATGTACACCGCGATGCTGACAGTCGAGAACCTCTTCGGCGCCGAACACGACGTCTGGTCGGTCAACGTCGAGGAGGAGTACCACGAGATCAACGCCAAGTCGGCGCAGGGCACCGCGCCTGCTTCGGCAGCGTCGGGGACAGGTAGGGACGCCCCTATCCTTCCGAAACGGTCGATGCTTTGAGCCGTATCTGGTTCTGCCGCAACTGCGGGTACGAAGTGCGGTCGCGTGGTCGCTGCCACTCGTGCAAGGAGAAGCTCACGCCGTCGGCGCTCCCCGAGCTTGCTGCCGGCTCGGAAGACGACGAGGTCGGTTACCGTATAGACGGCTGGGGTGTCGCCGAGCGCGGAGAGCTCATCGTCCGCTTGAACGACCTCGGTATCCCGCACCGCTTCGAAGACGAGGAGCTGGTCGTCGACGCCGCCGACGAAGACCGTGTGGACGATCTCGTGGCGATACTCGGAGACCTATTGTCCGAGCCGGCGTCTCGTGCCGATCGCGCTTTGGGATCCGACGCGGATGACTCCGACGAGCTCTCAGACGACGTCGAGACAGACGATGCCGATGCCGATGCAGATGTCGATAACGACGAAGCCGTTGGCCGCCGGGGGGACGAGCCGGCCGGAAGCGGTGCCGAACCGGGGCCTTCCGATGCCGACAAGTATCCAGAGGTTGCAGCCGCAGTTCGCCTGCTATCCGACGCCGTCGATCGTCTGTGCAAAGACCCGACCGACATGCAGGCCGACGCCGATGTGGCAGAAGCATCGGCGTGGGTATTTACCGTCGAGCGTTACGCCAACTTTGACGACCAGGAGTGGGCTGCCATCGGTCGCGTAACCCGCCGGCTCCTCTCCTTGCTCGGGGCTGACGAGGCGCTCGAGGATGAGATTTCGACCGAAGCAGCCGTGCTGCAGAGGCTCCTCGCTTCTGTGGCGGGGACGAGAGACACCGAAACCGGCGATGCGGCATCGGGCGAGGCGGGAACGACTGCTGAGCGCACCAGCGGGGCCGGTGTTTCCGCATTCGACGCGACCGACCCGTCGAAGGCCGGCGCGACGAGGAGGTCGGAGCGGACCGTCTACGAGCTGCCGGACTGGCTGCCCGATCAAAGGGCCCAGCTCGAAGTTCGCCTCGAACAAGGTGGCATCGACTTCGAGTGGGACGGCGACGACCTTCTTGTCGCCGCCGATCAGGAAGATCAGGTCGACGAGGTCTTCGACCAGATCGTCGGGGGCAGCGAGGACGACGAGGACGCTGACGAGCGTCGCTACCAGGCGCTCACCGAGCTTTTCGCTGCGACCGGTCGCCTCGCCGCGGATCCGGCCGACCGCGACCGCCGGGAGGCGACTCTAGACTGGGCGTCGAGCGTCGGCGGCGCACCACTGCTTGGTATGGACGAGGTCGACTGGTTTCGGATCATGTCCAAGCTGCGGACCCTCGTCGGCGCCATCGACGAGGACAGCGACACTGACTTCGAAACTGTTGCAGGCCTCGCGGAAGAGATGCACGAACTTCTGCGTTCGGTCGTCTAGAAGTTCCGTTTCCCGGGAGCTGCAGGGATCGTCAATGGAAAGCGGCATACAGTTCGGCGAAAGCCGCGGCGGCCTCGTTCAGTCGTTCGACACTGACGAACTCGTCGTCGCCGTGCGCCTGGTCGATCGCCCCGGGTCCGCATACGACGGTCGGTATAGCTGCCTGGTTGCGCACGAAGCGGGCGTCGGTCGTAAAAGTCATCCCTATCACGCTCGGAACCGTCGCGGTCGAAGCCGCAACGCAGGAGCGGACCAGGACTGCGAAAGGATCGTCGGCGGACATCTCGCTCGCCTCGCCGAAAGTCTCGGCGACGAAGCTGTAGTTGAGGCCGTCCACTCCTGCTGATTCGATCATCACCCGTAGCTCCTCGATTGCACCTTCCTCGGACGCGCCCGGTAGAAGTCGGCGGTCGACCCCGACAGAGCATGTATCGGCGACCGTGTTCATGGCGCTTCCTCCGCTTATAAGCCCCACGTTGGCGCTCGGGGAGCCGAGCAGCGGATGGCTGGGTCCAGGGAAGTCCGCGCCGTGGATCGCCAAGACGAGTCGCGCTGCGTGCTCGATGGCTGACACGCCTTCTCGGGGTCGGCTGCCGTGCGCAGGCCGGCCGGCGACGTTGATTCTGCCTTGGAGGAGTCCTCTTTCTGCGACGCAGACGGCGAGATCCGTCGGCTCGGGGATGAGGCAAGCGTCCCCCCGGATCAAGCCCTGCTCGAGGAGCGCCCGGGTGCCGAGCGCTCCGCCGCGTTCCTCGTCGGCGACGAGGTGGAAGACCAGGTTCGCACCCGGCACTCGACCGGAACGCTTCAGCATGTCGAGCGCGACGATCGCGGCGGCGATACCGCCCTTCATGTCGGCAGTGCCACGCCCGTAGAGTCGGCCGTCGACGACTTCCGGGCTGAACGGGTCGCGGGTCCACGCCGGGGCGTTGACAGGCACGACGTCGAGGTGCCCGTTGATTATCAGAGTCTTTCTGGAGGGGTCGGGTCCGTCGGGGTGGGGGATTTCGGCGACGAGCGAAACCCTGCCCGCTGCCGGCTCAATTCGGGTCCAAGACGGCGCCCACGGATCGAGGGCGGACCTCACCGCTTCCTCGATCGGGCTCTCGTTGCCCGGCGGGTTGCGGGTGTCGACGCCGACCATTTCCCCTGTGAGGGCCACGAGGCGTTCGACGTCGACGTTCAACTGCTCGGAGCTTTCGGTCACGCATGAAGCCTACGGCCAGCCGCCGCGCCCGGGCGCAGCGGCCATACTGGTGGCGCGATGGCTACCGACGACCACACGAAAGGAACCGCTGCGGACCCGAAGGCAGGTAGCGCCTACCCGATCGCACGCAGCGCGGACCCTTCTGTGCTACTTGCCGCGGCGAAATCGGGCAACCGGGCGGCGCTCGGAAGGCTTCTGTCGCTCTCGGAGCGCCCCGGCCCTGCCGGTCGAGAGGTGAGCCGCCTCGTGTTCGGCGAAGGCGAAGCGCGCCACGTAGTCGGCATCACCGGCGCGCCCGGGGCGGGAAAGTCGACGCTCACCGACAGGGTGATCGGCGTGATCAGAGCGGGAGAGGCGAAAGTTGGGGTGCTTGCCGTAGATCCCAGCTCGCCTTTCTCGGGAGGGGCGATCCTCGGCGACCGCATCAGGATGGGCGGCCACGCGCTCGACGACGGGGTGTTCATACGCTCCATGGCGACCCGGGGCCACCAGGGCGGCCTCGCCCTGGCCGCGCCAGAAGCGATCAGGGTCCTTGCCTCCTGCGGATACCCGACGATCCTCGTCGAGACAGTCGGGGTCGGCCAGGTAGAAGTCGCGATCGCCGGTGCAGCCGACACGACGGTGGTCGTCGTGAATCCGGGCTGGGGTGACTCGGTGCAGGCAGCGAAAGCGGGCCTGCTCGAGATTGCTGACATCTTCGTTGTCAACAAAGCGGATCGGCCCGGCGCCGACCAGGTCAAGAGGGACCTCGAAAGCATGTTGGACCTCGCGGGAACACACCCGGAGCGAGACGGTCGGAGGCGTTGGCGTCCCCCGATCCTCGCAACCAGGGCGCTGTCAGCGGACGGGGCCGGAGTCGACGAGCTATGGGAGGCGATCTGCACCCATCGTCGCCACATCGCGGAGTCGGGTGAGCTCGGAGAGCGCCGGCAGCGACGACTGCTCGACGAGGCCCGTTCCGTACTCGTCGCCGAGCTCATGTCCGAGGTCGACGCGCTCGAGAACGAGCAGGCCTACCGGCAGGTCGCGCGCGCCCTGATCAGGCGCGAGGTCGACCCTTATGGTGCCGCGGCTCGCTTGCGTGACGCGATAGGGATCAGCTAGGGATCAGCTCCAGGTGAGGTCACCCCCAGGTGACGCAGCCGATCTCGAATGGGTCTGCGAGGTCCGGATGGGTGGGCACTACTCTCACCGTGTAGCCGTGCAGGCCTGATCGGTCGCATATGAAGGTTCCTTCGTAGCGTCCAGGCGCGCGCCGCTCCAAGTCGACTGCGACGCTCGACGACATCTCACCGCCGGCGCTGACCGGGCCGTGCAGGAGCTGCACTTTGACGTCGGTGAAGTCGAGCGAGCCGAGCTCCACCATCACCGACACGTTTCGCGGTTCACCCAGATCGACGCCCGCCGAGCTTCCGCCGTCGTCGACGTCGACGACTTTGACCTCCGACCAAGCGTCGCTGACGCGGCGCTTCCAGGCGGCGAGCGCTTTGGCCTTCTTGTAGCCGTCTGCGGAAAGCCGGTTCATGTGTGAGGCGGACGGCTCGTAGTAGTCCTCGACGTACTCGCGGACCATCCGGGACGCCATCACCTTCGGGGCGAGCGAGGCGATCGAAGACTTGACTCTGGTCACCCACTCGTGGGAGTGGCGGTTGACCGAGCGGTCGTAGAACGTCGGGACTATCTCACGTTCGATCGTCGCGAACAGATGGTCGGCCTCGACTCGGTCGCGCCGTTCGATGTCGTCGAGGGATTCGGCGGAGGCGATCGCCCAGCCGTTCCTGCCGTCGAACATCTCGTCCCACCAGCCGTCGAGGATCGACAGGTTGAGTGCGCCGTTGAGGGCGGCCTTCTCGCCGCTGGTCCCGCTCGCCTCCATCGGCCGTCGAGGGGTGTTGAGCCAGACGTCGCTGCCCTGGTAGAGCATCCGAGCGACCGCTATGTCGTAGTCCGCTACGAAGGCGATTCTCTTGCGCAGCGTCGGGTCCGCGGCAAAGCGGATGATCTCGGCGATCATCGCCTTACCTAGATCATCCGCCGGGTGCGCTTTGCCGGCAAAGATCAGCTGGATCGGGCGGCGCTCGTCGAGAAGCAGCGCCTTTAGACGGTCCGGCTGCGAGAGGAGAAGGGTCGCGCGCTTGTAGGTTGCGAAACGCCTCGCGAATCCGATTGTGAGGTACCTCGGGTCTAAAAGCTCGTCCACCCACTCCTGCTCAGCGGCCGGTACCCCGTTCGAGCGAAGCGCGTGGCGTTGACGGTCGCGCACGAAGTCGATCAGCGCCTCACGGCCCTCGTCCCGGGCGCGCCAGATCTCGTCCTCTCGTGCGTTCGATATGCGCGCCCACTGGGCTTCGTCGGCCTCGTCCCAAGCTGGGGAGACATACTTCGAGTACAAGTCGTCCATCGCTGGAGACACCCAGGTGCTGCCGTGCACGCCGTTGGTGACGGACCCGATCGGGACGTCCTCGGCCGACACGGAAGGCCACAGACCCTGGAACATCTCCCTGCTGGTCTGGCCGTGCAGCGCAGCCACACCGTTGGAGCGTGCAGCCAGACGCAGTCCCATGACCGCCATGTTGAACGGCTCGAAGGCGTCCTCGCCGGGGAAGTGCCCGACGGACATGAGCTTGTCGAAAGAGATCCCGCACTCGTCGGCAAGCTCGGTGAAGTAACGCTCCATGAGGGTCCTCGGGAAGCGGTCGATCCCGGCCGGCACAGGGGTATGCGTCGTGAAGACCGTTCCCGACCTCACGGCCTCGACGGCCTCGTCGAAGGAGAGCCCTGCGCGGGTGACGAGAAGCCGAACCCGTTCCAGGCCGAGGAACCCGGCGTGCCCCTCGTTGGTGTGGCACACTTCGGGCGCCAAACCGAGAGCTCCCAGGGCTCGCACGCCGCCCACGCCCAAGAGGATCTCCTGGCGCAAGCGGTGTTCTATGTCTCCCCCGTAGAGTCGATCGGTGATCGAGCGGGCCTCGGGGCCGTTCGGCTCGGTGTCGGAGTCGAGTAGGTAAAGGTTCACACGGCCGACCCGCACTAGCCAGACCCTCGCGTGCACCGCCTCGCCGGCCATGTCGACGACCACGTCGACGTCGTCGAGGAGCTCCGTCGCCATAGCGTGAGGGTCGAGGATCGGGAAACGCTCCTGCTGCCAGCCGCTCGAGTCGAGACGCTGGCGAAAATAGCCTGACCGATACATCAGGCCGATCCCGACGATCGGCACTCCGAGCGTGCTCGCGGCCTTCAAGTGGTCGCCTGCGAGCACCCCAAGGCCCCCCGAGTACTGCGGCAGGGCTTCGGCGATCCCGAATTCGGGTGAGAAGTAGGCGATGCAGCTCAAGTGGTTTCCGTTGCGTTGCTGGAACCACCTGGGCGACTCGAGGTAGCGGTTCAGCTCGTCGTAGCGTTCCTGGAGGAACGCCGTGAAGGTCGGATCGGTCTCGAGTTGGGCCAGCCGTTCCCTGCCTACGAGGTTCAGCAGGCGGATCGGATCATGGTCGCTCGCATCCCACACTTCAGGATCGATCCAACGGAACAGATCCTGTGTACGGGTATCCCACGACCATCGGAGGTTGCAGGCGAGCTCTCGAAGGGGCGCCAGCGACTCGGGGAGCCGCGCCCGCACTGCAAAGCTGCGAAACGCTTTCATTCCCCCAAAACTATCGCGCTCAGCTGGAGCCGATTGACGGGAGGACGTCCGGCGCGTCCCGTCTCTCGACGTGTGCCTGCTGGTAGCGTGGAAATGTGAAAGGGGTCCGAGAGAAGACGATGCCGGCCACCAGCGCTCCGACCGAAATTCCCGCCAAGTTGGAGCGTCTTGTAATCGAGGGCGTCAGACCAACGACCCCGTCGCGGGTGCGGCCCGCAAAGGCCGTCGTCGGGGAAGCCATCCGGGTAAGCGTTGTCATGTTCCGTGACGGCCACGACCCGATAGCCGGTCGAGCGCAGCTGTACTTCGAAGGGCCTCCCGCCGGCGACAAGACGACCGAGAGCGTGCTCGTAGCCGAATCCCCCTTGACTGCGTTAGGCAACGACGAGTGGGAAGCCTACGTGGAGGCTGACAGGATCGGTCCTCACCGAATAGTCGTGGAGGGCTGGACTGTCCAGTTCGGCTCGTACGGCCCGCAGCTGGACGCCGCGTCGGCGCTGGACCTGACCGCGTCGGCGCCTGCGCCGCTGTGGGTCGACCGGCCACGGGCTTCTTTCGGGGCTTGGTACGAGCTGTTCCCGAGATCGGTGGGCGGTTTCAAAGGCGTCACGGCACGCGTGGCAGAGCTAGCCAAGCTGGGCTTCGACGTGGTGTATCTTCCCCCGATCCACCCGATCGGCGCTACGTTCCGCAAAGGACCGAACAACACCCTCGTGGCCGGTCCCGAGGACCCGGGCAGCCCTTGGGCGATCGGCTCGTCCGAGGGCGGCCACACGGCGATACTCGACGAGTTGGGTGACGAAGACGACCTCCGGGCGCTCGTGCGCGAGCTGTCGGCGCACGGAATGGAGCTCGCGCTCGACTACGCGCTGCAATGCTCGCCGGACCACCCTTGGGTCGGGGAGCACCCGGAGTGGTTCCATCACCGACCCGACGGGAGCATCGCCTGCGCCGAGAACCCCCCGAAGATCTACCAGGACATCTACCCGATCAACTTCTGGCCCGACCGCGAAGCGGACCGCGTCGCCCTGTGGAACGCCTGCCGGGACATCTTCGAGCACTGGATCTCCTTCGGCGTCCGGATATTCCGGGTCGACAACCCCCACACCAAGCCGACAGCGTTCTGGGAGTGGGTGATCCAAGAAGTACGCTCCAAACACCCCGACGTCGTGTTCCTCGCCGAGGCATTCACCCGCCCGCACGTCATGGCACGACTGGCCGAGGTCGGGTTCAGCCAGAGCTACACGTACTTCACGTGGCGGACCGCCCAGCACGGCGAGGACGGACTTTGGGCTTACATGGAGGAGCTCGCGCACGGCCCGAAAGCCGACTACATGCGCCCGAACTTCTGGCCGAACACGCCTGACATCCTCTCGGGGCCGCTTCGCAACGGTCCGCCGAGCGCTTTCGCCCTCCGGCTGGTCCTCGCCGCGACCTTGTCACCGTCATATGGGATCTATTCGGGTTATGAGTTCTACGAGAACGAGCCGGTGTCGGAAACGAACGAGGAGTACCTCGACTCCGAGAAATACCAAATACGGCGCCGCGACTTCAGCCGCCCGGGAACGCTCTATCCGCTGATCTCTAAAATCAACTCGATCCGAAAAGAGCATCCGGCGCTTCACGGCCTGCGTTCGATCCGCATGTGGGCAACCACGAACGACTCGATCGTCGCCTACTCCAAGGCGAGCGACGACGGGTCCGACGTGATCCTGTGCGTGGTCAACCTCGATCCCTACAGCCCCGAGGAAGCCACTTTGCGACTCGATCCCTCTGTGCTCGCAGCGTGGGCCGACTGGCCGCTGCACGTCGTCGACCTGCTCGACGGGCGCGACTACACGTGGTACGGACCCGAACCCTTCGTGCGTCTCGACCCGGCCCTTGCGAGCGCACACGTGTTCGCCGTCGCCGGGGCGCGAGCAGGCACGCAGCAGTGAGCAACTGGTACCAGAACGCGGTCTTCTACGAGGTCCTTGTACGAGGCTTCTACGACGCGAACGGCGACGGGACCGGCGACCTCGCCGGCGTGACCTCCAAGCTCGACTACCTCGAATGGTTGGGAGTCGATTGCCTTTGGCTGCTCCCGTTCTACCAGTCCCCGCTTCGAGACGGCGGCTACGACATCAGCGACTTCTGGACGATCCTTCCCGAGTACGGGGATCTCGCCGATGCCGTCGAGCTCGTCGAGGAGGCGCACCGGCGCGGGATACGCATCATCGCCGACCTGGTGATGAACCACACCTCCGACCAGCACCCGTGGTTCCAAGAGTCGAGGCAGGGGGCAAACAACGCCAAGTCCGACTGGTACGTGTGGCGCGACACCGACGACGAGTACCTCGACGCGAGGGTTATCTTCGTCGACACCGAGAAATCGAACTGGACTTTCGACGCGCAGCGCGGCCAGTACTACTGGCACCGCTTTTTCGCTCACCAGCCGGACCTCAACTACGCCAACCCCGAAGTCGCCGACACGATGATCGACGTCTGTCGGTACTGGCTCGACATCGGTCTCGACGGCTTTCGCCTCGACGCGGTCCCTTATCTCTTCGAGCGGGACGGGACGAACTGCGAGAACCTTCCCGAGACCCACGAGTACCTCCGCCGCCTTCGCAAAGAGGTGGACGCCCTCTACCCTGGCCGGGTTCTATTGGCGGAGGCTAACCAGTGGCCCGAGGACGTAGTGTCCTATTTCGGAGATGGCGACGAGTGCCAGATGTGCTTCCACTTCCCCGTGATGCCCCGCATGTTCATGGCGGTACGTCGCGAGCAGCGCTACCCGATCTCGGAGATCCTGGCCCGCACCCCCGAGATACCCCCGGGCTGCCAATGGGGGATCTTCCTTCGCAACCACGACGAGCTGACCCTCGAGATGGTCTCAGACGAGGAGCGCGACTACATGTGGGCGGAGTACGCGAAGGACCCCCGGATGAAACGCAACATCGGCATCGGGCGTCGTCTCGCGCCCCTCGTCGACAACGACAGGCGGGTCGCGGAACTGCTCCACGCGTTGCTGTTCTCTTTCCCCGGGTCGCCGATCCTCTACTACGGCGACGAGATCTCGATGGGAGACAACATCTACCTCGGGGACCGCGACGGTGTGCGGACGCCTATGCAATGGTCCCCCGACCGAAACGGCGGCTTCAGCGGAGCCGACTTCGCGCAGCTGTACCTTCCTCCCCTGATGGACCCCGTGTACGGCTACCAGACGGTCAATGTTGAGGCACAGATGCGCAACCCGAGCTCCTTCCTGCATTGGATGAAGCGGATGCTCGAGGTTCGCCGCCAGCACCCCGTGTTCGGGACCGGATCGTTCGAGGTTATGAGCACGGACAACCCGTCGGTGCTCGCCTACGTCCGAACCCTCGCGACCGACGGTTTGGAGCCTTCAGGGGAGGGGGTATCACTCGACGTGGTGCTTTGCGTCTGCAACCTGTCCAAACTCGCGCAACCCGCCGAGTTGGCACTCGGCCGGTGGGCGGGCCGCACACCGATTGAGCTGATGGGCCGAGTGCCTTTCCCGAGGATCGGCGAGGAGTCGTACTTCGTGACGCTGGCCCCGTACGGGTTCTACTGGTTCGAGCTGTCCGACTTGATCCCGGTCAGCTGATGGTCTCCGGCGAGACCCGCGAAGAGTGGGTCGACGAGGCCGTCTCGAACCTGGGCGACTACCTCGCAGGCCAGCGCTGGTTCCACGCAGCGCAGCCCCCCGGACGGGGAGAAGTTCATGTCGTCAGGGCCGCTCCGCTGCCGGACACTTCGCCCCCCTTGTGGCAGGTGCTGGTCGGCGTCGGTGACGACGTGTACCAGCTGATCCTCGCCCCCCGCTCCGTCAATGGTGCTGATGGCGGTGCCCCCCCGGCCGACGCGGAGCCAGGCGGCGTCCCGGCGAGGAGCCTGATCGCTTCCGTAGGAGACGTAGCAGTCCACGATGTTCTGAGCGACCCGCAGATGGCGCTTGCGTTGCTGGAGAGCATCTCCGGGGGATCCGAGCGCGCCGAACGGTGTCGCCTCTTGAGCGCCGAGCAGTCGAACACGTCGCTGATCTTCGACGACCGCCTCATACTAAAGGTGTTCAGGCGGCTGCGTCGCGGCCGGAATCCCGACGCGGAGGTAACTTCAGCTTTGGCTGCGACCGGCTTCACGAACGTCGCCACACCTTTGGTGGAGTGGAGAGACCACGAGTACGACTTCGCCTTCGGCCAGACGTTTCTCAACGGGGGCAGCGAAGGATGGGCTCTGGCTCTCGCCTCCCTGCGTGACTTCTACAGCTTCCACACCGAATCCCCGGGTAACGGTCCGGGGGAAGCGGGTGGGGACTTCGGTCCTGAGGCAGCCCGGCTCGGTCAGGTGACGGCCAAGATGCACCTGCACCTAGCTCAGGTTTACCCGCCGGTGCCAAGCGAGGACGCCGCTACGACGTGGGCTGCGCTCCTCCAATCGATCCGGACCCGGCTCGCCGCGGCGTCGAACGCTCTGGGGCGCGACCTGGAGGGGCTCGTCGCGGGCCTGCTGGAGCGGGCTGCCAACCTGGAAGGCCCCGGGCCGGCTACGAGGGTCCACGGGGACCTGCATCTCGGCCAAGTCATGAGAACCGACCTCGGGTGGTTCGTGCTGGACTTCGAGGGCGAACCCGACCGGCCCTTATCCGAAAGGCTCGCGCCTGCCTCCCCGCTCAAGGATGTCGCCGGAATGCTTCGCTCGCTTCACTACGCGTCGCGGTACTCGCTCGGCGAGCGCGACCGCTCTGAATGGCCGCTGCTGGGCTCGGCTGCCCTCGCCTGGGAGCTGCGGAACCGGGAGGAGTTCCTCGCCGGCTACGAGGGTGAGCCGGGTCTCGAGGTGCTGCTGCCCGACGCGTACACCATGTCGGATGTCATGTCGATCTACGAGCTGGACAAGGCGTTATACGAGTTGGACTACGAGCTGGCCCATCGCCCGGAATGGGTCGATATTCCGATCGATGCGCTGGAAAGGTTGGGATTGCCCGATGAGCGAGGATTCGACGATGGCGGTGCCCTCCCGTGGTAGGTGAGCAGGTCGCGGCAGCACACGGCGTCCAGGGAGCGGACCTCCTGCTAAGCGGAAGGCACGGCGACCCGCACCAGTTCCTCGGCCGTCACGGTTCGATCGTGCGCGCGTACAGGCCGGGTGCCCTTGAGATGAGGCTCCTCCGTCCCGGCGTGGCGCCGGTCGAGATGAAGATGATCCATCCGGCGGGCCTGTTCGAGACGAGCGAAGCCAAGACTTCCGGTAGCGACGGCGCGGGGGCCTACGAACTCGAAGCCGCGTACGGCACAGGCGCAGACAGGCGGACCTACCGGTTCCACGACCCGTACTCGGCGTGGCCGACGCTTGGCGAAGTCGACCTTCACCTCTTCGGTGAAGGCCGCCACCACCGCCTATGGGAGGTGCTCGGCGCCCACCGGCGCGTCCACGAGGGCGTCGCCGGTACCGCGTTCGCTGTGTGGGCGCCGAACGCCACGTCGGTCCGGGTGGTCGGCGACTGGAACTTCTGGGACGGACGTGTCCATCCGATGCGGTCCCTCGGAGCGTCAGGAGTCTGGGAGATCTTCGTCCCGGGGGTCGAGGCGGGAACTCGCTACAAGTACGAGATCCTCACGACCGACGGCGCACTTAGGACCAAGACGGATCCGATGGCGTTGTCGATGGAGATCCCCCCCGCCACGGCGAGCGTCGTCACCGCCGAGTCGGAGTACCCGTGGGGCGACGGGGAGTGGATGCGCCAACGCCGGGAGGGCGACCTCTTGCACCAGGCGATCTCTGTCTACGAGATTCACCTAGGGTCGTGGCGCTGGACGACGGGCGAGGACGGCAAAGCGCGCCCCCTCAACTACCGGGAGCTCGCGGAGGTCCTCCCGGCGTACCTCGGCGACCTCGGGTTCACTCACGTGGAGTTCATGCCGATCGCGGAGCATCCTTTTTCCGGATCCTGGGGCTACCAAGTCTCGGGGTATTACGCGCCCACCTCCCGCTACGGGAGCCCCGACGACCTGCGCTGCCTGATCGACGCTCTCCACCGAGCAGGCATCGGGGTCATCGTCGACTGGGTTCCCGCGCACTTCCCCAAGGACGATTTCGCCTTGGCCCGCTTCGACGGCACAGCGCTCTACGAGCACGCCGACCCCCGCCAGGGGGAACACCCGGACTGGGGAACGCTGATCTTCAACTTCGGCCGCAACGAGGTCCGCAATTTCCTCGTCGCGAACGCCCTCTACTGGGTGCAGGAGTTCCACGTCGACGCGCTGCGAGTCGACGCGGTTGCCTCCATGCTCTACCTCGACTACTCACGCAAGGCCGGTGAATGGGTTCCGAACCGCTTCGGCGGCCGCGAGGACCTCGAAGCCGTCGCGTTCGTCAAAGAGGTGAACACGGTTCTCTTCGGCGAGCACCCCGGCGCGACGGTCATAGCAGAAGAGTCGACGTCTTGGCCCGGCGTTTCACGGCCTGTCTACCTGGGCGGCCTCGGGTTCGGCTTCAAATGGAACATGGGCTGGATGCACGACACGCTCGACTACTTCCATCACGACCCGATCCACCGCCGTTACCATCACGGCGAACTGACATTCGGGCTGCTGTACGCGTGGTCGGAGAACTTCGTGTTACCCCTCTCACACGACGAGGTGGTGCACGGCAAAGGCTCCCTGCTCAACAAGATGCCCGGCGACCGCTGGCAGCAGCTCGCTAACCTACGGGCCCTCTACGCCTGGATGTGGGCCCACCCGGGCAAGCAGCTTGTCTTCATGGGCGCCGAGTTCGCCCCGGAGGGGGAGTGGGACCACAACCGTGAGCTCGACTGGTGGATCCTGGACCACTGGGAGCAGCACCGAGGCGTCCGGGACCTGCTTAGGGAGCTGAACGGCGTTTACCGGAGCCACCCTGCGCTTTGGCAGGCTGACGACGTGGCTGCCGGTTTCGAGTGGATCGGCGCCGACGACTCCGACCAGAGCGTCCTGTCCTTCCTTCGCAAATCGACCGGGTCGACCGGGTCGACCGGCGCGTCGGTCGACGGAGCAGCCTCCGCGACGGCCGGGGAAGTGCTCTGCGTCGCCAACCTAACGCCAGTGGTGCGCCACAATTACCGCGTTGGGATGGCCGGGCCGGGAGCCTGGAGGGAGATCCTCAACACCGACGAAGCCCGATGGGGCGGAAGTGGCGTGACCGGACCCGACGAAAGGCACTGTGAGCCTGTCGCCTGGGGTGGTCGTCCCTGGTCGATGGAGTTGACGTTGCCTCCGCTCGGAGTGGTCTGGCTGGCGCCTCTCAGGCGTTAGCGGCGATCGCGCTGCGCAGGTCCAACGTGGCGCGCTCGGGGGGAGTCACATTGATCAGAACCCCTGAACCCATCTCGAAGCCACCGCGTGTAGAGATTTTTGGGACCACATGCACGTGCCAGTGGAACTCCGATCGCGTCCTGAAAGGCGCCGAGTGGAACATCAGGTTGTAGGCGACGTCACCTACGCTCGAGCGCATCGCGGAAAGAGCTCGGGCGACTGAGGCGGCGACCGAGCTGAGGTCGTCGTCTGTGGCGTCGTGGAGGTGCGTCTCGTGGCGGCGCGGCACCAGCAGCATCTCGTAGGGGGTGCCGCTCCAAAAAGGGGCGATCGTCATCACGGCATCGTCGGCGTGCACGATCCGCACCCCGGCTTCCTCTTCGGCGTCGATAGCGGCGCACAGCAGGCAGTTGCCTTGGAAGCGTGCGAAGCCGGCGAGCTCGTGTGCTGCCTCCCCGGGAATGAAAGGGGTGGAGAGCAACTGGCCGTGCGGGTGCTCGACCGACGCACCTGCCTCCCGGCCCGAGTTGACCACCGCCTGGCTGTAGCGCAAGCCGGGTGACGCCGAATGCTCGAGCATCCGCTGTTTGATCGCTGCGGTTATCAAGGCCGCCTCGTCGGGGCTCAAGTCGGCCCAGCTCACGTCGTGGCGGTCCGAAAGGACGATCACCTCGTGCGCCCCGCTAGCAGGAGCTTGGGTGAAAAGTGGGCCGAGATGGCTGACCACCATCGGCTCGCTCCCGCTGAATGCCGGGTACAGGTTGGGGAGGACCCTGACCTGCCAGCGCCCGTCGGGCCTTCCGAGCTCCATGATGGGCGGAAGGGCAGGTGGGGTGCTTGGGCAGAATGGGCAGGGGCGCATAGGGTCGTCTTCGACGGGAAGGCGTCTCGGCAGGAAGTCTGACGGGCGTTGCGCACGCTCGCCGGCGATGACGACCCACCGGCCGGTCAGCGGGTCCAGCCTGAGGTCGCTCACTTAACTAAAGGTTGGCAGAGTCCGATAAGCACACCTCGACGGTAGTCCTCCCCGCAAGTCATGGCGCGCCACCGTCTCTGCGGCCGCTACGCTCGGCTTTCGTGCAGGTCTATCTCGACCATGCCGCCGGTGGCCCGCCGCACCCAGCTGCGGTCGAGGCCATGGTTGGATGGCTGTCAAGCGGCTACGGGAACCCCTCGGGGGCGCACCATGTGTCGCGCCTGGCGCGCAAGGCGATCGACGACGCCAGGGACGAGGTGGCTGGGTTTCTCGGGTTCACGTCCGGGGGGATCATCTTCACCTCCGGCGGTACCGAGGCCGACAACCTGGCCGTGCTCGGGCCTCTCGCTGATCGCCGAGGCGCCATCGTGGCGAGCGCCGTGGAGCATCCCGCCGTCCTCGAAGCAGCCCGGGCGTCCGGGCGCGAGGTCCGCCTGCTCGGCGTCGGCGAGGACGGGCTGGTCGACCTCGACCAGCTCAGCAGCCTGTTGGACGCCGACGTTGCTTTGGTGTCGGTGCAGGCGGCGAATCACGAGACCGGCGTGATCCAGGATCTCGAAGCGGTGGCGAGAAGGGTCCGCCGGCGTGCTCCCGGGGCGCTGTTTCACAGCGATGCTGTCCAGGCGGCGCCGTGGATGGACCTGCCGTCTGTCCTACGCTGCGTCGACATGGCGTCGGTGAGCGGCCACAAGCTCGGGGGTCCCCAGGGTGTCGGTGCGCTGGCGGTCCGACCCCATGTCGCACTTTCTCCGATCTTGCACGGCGGAGGCCAGGAACGCCGCCGCCGCAGCGGTACGCAGAACGTCGCCGCCGCGATAGGGCTGGCTGCAGCTATGAGGGCTCGCGGCGCGATGCGCGGTGACGGCGACGTTACCGGCGTTCGGGTAGCGACGCTTCGTGACCGGTTGTGTGCGACGCTGCTTGGCGCAGTTCCCGACGCGGTCGCGAGCGGTGTCGGGGCGGGGCGTGTGCCGGGGCACTGCCATATGCGTTTTCCCGGGGTGGAGGCAGAAGCGTTGCTGTTCCTTCTGGACGAAGCTGGTGTTTGTGCCTCCGCCGGCGCGGCGTGCGCGAGCGGCGCCTTCGAGCCGAGCCCGGTCCTGATGGCAATGGGAGTGTCGAAGCGGGAGGCCGGCTCGTGCTTGCGGCTCACGCTCGGCCCCGACACGTCCGAGGAGGAGGTCGATTTCGCCGGCGAGGCAATCGTTTCGTGCGTGACGCGCCTCGCTGGTTCATCGGGCGAGCGCGAGGTGCTCGCCCGATGAAGGTGCTCGTCGCGATGTCGGGAGGCGTCGACTCGTCTGTGGCGGCAGCGCTTGTCGCCGAGGCGGGCCACGAGGTGATCGGGGCAACCATGAAACTGTGGGGCGGCGAGTCGGATCGTGGCTGCTGCTCGGTCGGCGACGTCGACGACGCCCGCCGTGTCGCGCAGCAGGTCGGGATCAGCCATTACGTGTTCAACTTCTCCGAGGAGTTCGAGCGGCAGGTGGTCGACCCCTACGTGGAGGGTCACGCAGCAGGCCTGACCCCGAACCCGTGCATCGAATGCAACCGTCACCTCAAGTTCGACCGGCTACTACGGCGGGCGGATCAGCTCGGCTTCGACGCTGTAGCGACCGGCCATCACGCCAGGATCGTCGCGGGAGCCGACGGACGTCGGGCGCTTCGCCGGAGCGCCGATGCGGCGAAGGACCAGTCGTACGTGCTTCACATGATTACAGGCGACAGGCTGGCGAAGCTGATGTTCCCGATCGGGGAAATGACCAAAGCGGAGGTCCGGGCGAAGGCCGCGTCGATGGGCCTGGAGACCGCTTCAAAGCCTGACAGCCAGGACGTCTGCTTCGTGTCGGGCTCGGGAGGCCGCGAGACGTTCCTTTCCTCGCGGATAGCTCTTCACCCGGCGCGCGTCGTGGATGAGGAGGGCCGCCACTTAGGTGACGTGCCAGCGCTCGAACTGGTCACCGTCGGGCAGCGCAGGGGACTCGGTCCGGCGGTCGGGGATCGCTACGCCGTTTCGGTCGATCCCGGCTCGGCGACAGTCACGGTCGCACCGCCGCAAGCGCTGCAGGTGACTTCGGTCGCGCTCGGCTCGGTGTCGTGGGTGCACGACGAGCCCGGCGAGGACGAGGCGCTTCTAGCCCAGATGAGCGCGCACGGGGCGCCAGTGGGCGCCCGATGGGACCGGGCCGGTCTCGTCAAGCTCGACGTAGCGGTCCGTCGGGTCGCCCCCGGCCAGAGCGTCGTGCTCTACCGGGAGGATCTCGTCGTCGGGGGCGGCATAGCACTGCTTTAGGCCAGCGCCTTCGCCCGGCGCCTTCGCCCGGCGCCTTCGCCCGGCGCCTTCGCCCGGCGCCTTCGCCCGGCGCCTTCGCCCGGCGCCTTCGCCCGTTAGCGCAACGCTGCCATCTTGTGCCCAGGTATCGTCGACGGGTGGCCTCATCAGACCTCGACAAGCTCGCACGGGAGCTCCGTGTGCTCATCGAGCATCACAACGAGCGCTACTTCGTCCTCGACGATCCGGAGCTGACCGACGCAGAATACGACGAGCTTGTTGGCAAGCTCGCCCGGATAGAGCGCGAGAACCCGGACCTGGCTTCCGACTCGAGCCCGACAGGCCGGGTCGGAGGAGAGGTCTCGACGGTGTTCGCTCCCGTCCGCCACGCGACGCCGATGATGTCGCTCGACAAGACGACCAGCTACGACGAGTTGTTGGCCTGGGGACGGCGCATGGAGCGCCTCGGCGCCGCAACCCTCGCATATACGTGCGAGCTGAAGATCGACGGGCTTGCACTCAGCTTGCTCTACGAGGACGGGCGGCTGGTAAAGGCGGCGACTCGCGGCGATGGCGATACCGGTGAAGACGTGACGGCGAACGTCGCAACCGTGTCGGCTATCCCCGCCGAGCTGTTTCTTGGCGGTTCGACTCAGGCCGGCGATTCACGTACCCACTCCTCGAAGGGTGCCGTGCCATCTCGCGTCGAAGTCCGGGGCGAGCTCTACATGCCGATAGCGGCCTTCGATGAGCTCAACCGGCGTCAAGGAGAGGCGGGGGCACGCCAGTTCATCAACCCGCGCAACGCAGCGGCCGGCTCCCTACGACAGAAGGACCCGGCGGTAACCGCCGGACGCGACCTTGCGTTCTGGGCCTACCAGCTCGGGGCGCTCGACGGCGGCCCGTCGTTCACGCGCCACAGCGAAACTCTCGCGTGGATGCGAAGTGCGGGCCTGTCAGTCAACCCGCACATCGAGCTGGTCGAGGGTCTCGACCTCGTCGACGCATACTGCCGCTCGTGGCAGGAAAGGCGCCACACACTCGACTACGAGATCGACGGGGTTGTAGTCAAAGTCGACGACCTCGCGGAGCGGTCCGAGCTCGGTTCCACATCGCGGGCTCCGCGCTGGGCGATAGCGTACAAATTCCCACCTGAGGAGAAGACGACCCGGCTCGTCGACATCATGGTTTCTATCGGACGGACAGGAAAGGCAACCCCGTTCGCCGTGCTCGAACCGGTCATCGTCGGCGGGGCCCGCGTGTCGCTTGCAACGCTCCACAACCAGGACCAGGTCCGGGCCAAGGACGTTCGCCCAGGGGATACGGTCGTCGTGCGCCGCGCCGGGGACGTCATCCCGGAAGTCCGCGGGCCTCTCAGCGCCCTGCGCCCCGAAGGCCTCCCCGAATGGTCCTTCCCAACACGTTGTCCGGTGTGCGGCGAGTCGCTCGTAAGGTCCGACGGGGAAAGCGACACGTTCTGCGTAAACGAGAGCTGCCCTGCCCAGCTTGTGGCGCGCATCACGCACTTCGCTTCGCGCGGGGCGATGGACATCGAGCACCTCGGCGAGTCCACCGTCAGGCAGTTCGTGCGTGCCGGCCTCCTAGGCGACGTCGCAGACATCTACGGCCTCGACTTCGAGCGAGTGGCGTCGTTCGAGGGGTGGGCCGCCATTTCGGTCGTGAACCTGCAGACGGCCGTCGAAACCTCAAAGGCGAGGCCCCTTGCCAACCTGCTCGTAGGTCTGTCGATCCGCCATCTCGGAGCGACAGGCAGCCAGCTCCTCGCACGGCGCTTCGGGCATCTCGACGCCATCGCAGCGGCCAGCGCCGAAGAGCTCGCAAGTGTCGAAGGGGTAGGCCAGGTGATCGGGGCGAGCGTAGCGGGCTACTTCTCGCTGCCGGCGAACCGCGTGGTCATAGATCGCTTGAGGGACGCCGGAGTGAACTTCGCTGGGCCGGCAGATGTCCTAGTCCCCCAGGTGCTCGCCGGGCTTTCTATCGTCGTGACAGGCACGTTGTCGCGCTGGACCCGCGAGGAGGCCGAGGCGGCGCTAGAGGCGCGGGGGGCGAGAAGTCCGGGGTCGGTTACAAAGCGGACGGCGCTGGTGGTGGCCGGCAGGGACCCCGGCTCGGCGAAACTCGCCAAGGCGACCGAGCTCGGGGTGCGCATCGTCGACGAGGACGCATTCGAAGAACTGCTCGAGCGCGGTCTGCCGGACACTTAACCCGTGGCTGCCCTAGCCTCTAGCCTCTAGCTGGAAAGCGTCAAAATTGGTCAGGATCTTAAAGTTCGAAATCGTTTGTACCAAAAAGTGCGTTTCATGAGCGAGGGCTGGTACATGATCTTTTGAAAACGAAGATCGTGTACCAAAAAGTGCGAAAAAACGCTTCAAATGGTCAGGCTGTGTCAGACCCGCGAAGATCCTGGCCAAATTTGACGGCCGTCGAAGCGAGCAAGGAAGCCCAGTGACGCAGGCTGTGACGAACGTCACGGTTATATCGTCCGCACCATCCCCAGTCAGCCTCGGGCCATCCACACGTTCGTGGCTTAGGGCCGGTAGCCTTCGCTTTTGTGGTGGCGCTCCGAATCGACGAGCTGGTTGGGCGGGTCCTCGGCGACCGCTACCGCTTGACGCGACCGCTCGGGGTCGGAGCCTCGGCCAACGTGTACGTGGGCGAGGACACCAAGCTCCGTCGGAGGGTGGCTGTGAAACTGCTCCACCCTGCGCTCGCTGGGGAGACAGCGTTCCTCATGCGCTTCGAGGCCGAAGCCCGCAACGTCGCCCGACTACGCCATCCAAACATCCTGCGCCTCTACGACTCCGGGCGCGACGAGGCTGGACCGTATCTCGTGATGGAACTTCTCGAAGGTGGCAGCCTCCGATCGATCCTCGACCAGGGTTCGTTGCTGTCGCCTGGCCAAGCCGCAGCCGTGGGCGCCGATACGGCTAAGGCGCTTGCGTATGCACACCGCCAGGGCGTCGTCCATCGTGATATCAAGCCGGCGAACCTAATTTTCGACGACGAAGGTCGCGTCTACATCGCCGACTTCGGGCTCGCTCGTGCGCTTGCGGAGGCCGCGCTCACCGAGCCTACCGGGGCAGTAGTCGGCACAGGACGCTACGCCGCTCCCGAGACCTTGGGCGGCGGACCCCTCGACGCCAAGGCGGACGTGTACTCGCTGGCCCTGGTTTTGGCGGAAGCGGTCAGCGGCACTGTGCCCCTGGTCGCTGACACACCCCTTGGAACTCTAGCGCTGCGCGCGGGAAGGGACCTCACGGCGCCCGAATCCGCCGGGCCGCTCAGTTCCGCACTCGAGTCCGCCGGAAGGTGCCAGCCAGCGGAACGGGTTGCTGCAGCAGAGTTTGCGGAGGCGCTCGACGACGTCGGATCCAGGCTTCCCCGCCCGGCCCCTCTCGCATTGCGCACCCTCGGCGACAGCGAGGCGCTCGCAGGCGAGCCCGTCGACCCCACCGAGCTTCCTGGCCGTCCGGTCCTCTTCGACATGGGCGAACACGGCGGCGCTGATGTAGCCTCCGCTGCACGCGCTGGGGCCACGCTCACGGCCGAGGCCTCCTCACACTCAGCGGCGGGATTCGACGATTCCGTGAATCCGCCGGGCATCGTCGAAGCGCACGGCGATGCTGCTGATCCTTTCGAGTCGAAGGGCCAGGACGCAAAGCGAGGTGGGCGCACCTGGAAGCTCGCTGCCCTCGTCGCGGCGATCCTCCTGCTGCTCGGCGGGGGAGGGCTCGCTTGGGCGGCAGCCACCGGCAAGTTTCTGCCCGCCAGCCACCCTGTCCCGGTCCTGGTCGGCGACAACCGGGCGCAGGCTCTCGGCGCTGTCTCGCGCCTGCACCTGAAACTCGACGTCGCCTCGAGCGCCTACAACTCGAAGTACCCGTCGGGTCAGGTGGTCAGCCAGGCCCCTGCATCCGGAAAAATTAGGGAAGGTCAGACCGTGAGCGTTGTTCTCTCGCTCGGCCCGGAACCGGTGAAAGTTCCGGCGGTAAAAGGCGACACGGAGCAGGCGGCCGAGCAGGCATTGCAGGCGCTTGGACTGGGCTTCAAGCTCGCCCCCGGTGCGACGTCTATGACGGTTCCTGCCGGCGAGGTCATCTCTGCCGCTCCCTCCTCGGGGACGCTGTTACCCGGCCAGTCGGTCACGATCGTCGCATCCCTTGGGAAACCTAAGGTTGCTGTTCCTTCGCTTAGCTCCAACGCGAGCTTCGCGACCGTGTCCGCAGCCATCGACGCTGCGGGTCTCTCCGTGTCAGAGATCAGCGACTACAGCACGACCGTACCCAAGGGTGACGTGATTTCCCTCAACCCGTCGTCGGCAACGACGCTCACCGTCGGTGACAGGGTCACCGTGGACGTTTCGCTAGGACCTCACGATGTGGCTGTCCCACAGGTCGCGGGCGACTCGGTCGGTGCGGCGGTGCAGGCCCTCTCAGCGCTCGGGCTCGGCGTCGCCGGGACCAACGGGAGCCCGATCAACTCGGTCACTTCGACTTTGCCCGTCGCCGGCTCCGAAGTCCTCTATGGAAGCTCGGTGACCCTGGTCACAGGATGAGCATCCGCGCCTCGACTATCGCCGTCTAAGTGTCGCCCGTCGAAGCCGATCTCGTCGTGTGGCTAAGATCGAGGAAGGTTATTACCCCGGGCGAGTCGGGGGAGCAACTGACGGGAGGGTCGCAATGTCCGCTCTATCGAACCCCAATCTCCGCACCGGGATCTGCGGGCTAGGCGCGGTCAGCGGATACGGCTGGGGTAAGGAGTCGCTCTGGGA
>JAJZDJ010000227.1 GCA_021828685.1 Actinomycetes bacterium
TCGTGGTCGACACTACGGGCACTTCGAAGTCAAGGGCTTCGGTCCACGCGAGGCGCTGGTTCGACCCTAGCCCCCACGGGTCGCCGCGGTTCTCGACGTTGCGAAGCATCAGGTTTGCCTCGCTCGGGAACTCCGCGTCGATCAGCACCTGGTAGCGGCGCATGTCGACGATGGTGTCGACGTGTTCGATGTCGACTGGACACTGTTCGACGCAGGCTCCGCAGGTGGTGCAGGACCAAAGCACGTCAGGTGCGATCACGTCGGGCACCAGGGGCTTAGTGGCGACCCCGCCGGCCGTCGCCCCGGCATTGGTTGCGCTACCTGCGGCGCCGGCTTCGGCTGTAGCGGAAGCCTTTTTCCCCAAAAGCTCGCCGGCAGACGCGAACAGGTGCTCGCGCAGGTCCATGATCACCAGCTTCGGCGACAGCGGCTTGTCGGTTGCCCATGCAGGGCACTGGTCCTGGCAGCGGCCGCATTCGGTGCAACTGATGAGGTCGAGACGCTGTTTCCAGGTGAGGTGACCGACCACGCCGGTACCGAAGACAGTTTCCTCGGTCATGTTCTCCGGGTCCATGTCGGGGGTGGTGGCGAGCGGCCCGAGTGCCTTGGGTCGCCGAGAGAACAGCACGTTCGGCTCCGAAACGAAGATGTGGAGGTGCTTGGAGTTGAGCACGAACACGAAAAAGCCCCACAGGATGACGATTTGCGCGAGGATGAACGCTGTCTCCAGGTCGAGGTTGGTGCCTCGGCCGAGCCCGGAGAAGGCTCCGCCGATCAGCCTCGACGCGAACGGCCACCAACTCTTGGAATACGGGAAGTCGCCGGTGTTGACCTGGGCGCCCCGGTAGAGCAGCAGAGTGGCGATCACCCCGAAGATCATCGCGAGGGTGATCCACGCGGCGCGGGTGTGCGACCCGTAGAAGCGGCTCTTGCGGTCGTATCGCGCTGGGCTGTTGCGTATCCGGATCAAAGTGAATGTGGCGAGGGCGAGGAGGACGGCTACGGCGAAGAAGTCCTCGAGGAATCCGAGGCCCGGCCACGAGGTGATGGCGAATGTCTTGGAGAAAAGGTCCCCGTAAGCTTCGATGATCGTCAGGGTGAGGACGATGAACCCCCAGAAGGTGAAGAAGTGCGCGAGGCCCGGGCCCGGCCGTTTCAGCAGTTTGCGCTGGCCGAACACGTCTGCCAGCTCCGCCTGTAGCGCCGCTTTGACGTCGGACGCCCTGCCCGGCGCTGGGGCTCCGTCGGTGACGAGCCGGTAAAGAAACAGCGCCCGCCTTAGCACGAGTGCTATCCCGACTACTGTCACGGCAAGGCCTACGGCCAGTCGAACGTCTTGATTCACAGGGGGCTGCCTCCGGGCGGAACTTCTCTGGGATCGGGTGACCCAGACCCTACCCGGCTGTGGCAGATTCTGCCTACCAATGTCTCACCGGTCATGCCCGTCGAGTTGGCGAAATGACATGGACCCACCTAAGCGCACCTAAGCGTGAGAAATGGAGGGGCCGGAGTGAGAGATTTGGAGGGGGTGCGAACGTGAGAAGCCGAGTCTCTTGCCAGCAACCGCAGACTGTCACTCCCCAATTGTAGCATCGTCTGTGCTACAATAGGGGAGTGACACGAATTGGGGTCCGGGAACTTCGCCAACATGCGAGCCGCTATATAGAGATGGTCAAGGATGGGGAGGTCGTGGAGGTCTCTGAAAGAGGGAAGCTCGTTGCCCTTTTGGTATCTCCGACCCCAGCGGTAACTATGAGGGATCAGCTTGTATCGTCCGGGCGCCTTCTGCCGGCAAAGAGCGCTTTCCACCTACCGGAACGCAGGCGTTCCCAAGGAAAGGTAACCGGATCGGAAACGCTCGCCGAACTGCGCCAAGACCGGCTCGCTTGATCTATTTCGACACCTCCGCCCTAGTGAAGCTTGTTTTCGAAGAGGCCGAGAGCGCTGCCCTGACCGAGTGGCTGACCTCCAAGGTAGACGTTCCCAAGGTGAGCAGCGAGCTGTCGACGATTGAACTTGTCCGTACATGCCGGCGCCTTGACGAAGATGCGGTTGCCGACGCCAACCTATTGCTTGCGGGTATCGACCTACTTCCCATGGACCGCGCCATCATCGAAACAGCCGCGGCCCTCTTGCCAGTCGAGTTGCGAAGTCTAGATGCGATACACCTGGCAAGTGCGTTGTCAGTAAGACCTGTCGCATTCGTCGCGTATGACGCCCGACTCTGCTCGGCTGCGTTGAAGGCTGGTATAGAAGTGGTCTCTCCTGCCTGAAAGCGCGGAGCGTCCTTCGCCGGCACGCGTTGACGTCGGATGCCGTGCCCGGCGCGGGCCGTCGGAGGCTGCCTCCGGGGGACTTCTCTCGGATCGGGTGGAGAGACCCTAGGGTGAGCTCGTCGTCGAAGGCTGATCGACCGACAGCGCTGTGCCGAGCGATCCGCCGGGCGTAACGCAGCATGTCCTCTAGCGCGCTTCGGTCTCCTTCAGGGCCTCTCACAGGGGTACCATGTCGCGGAGGACATTGGCGGCGAAGCGATCGTATTTGAGCAGTTGGCGCTCCACGATGTTCACCGGGCAGCCCAGCGCGTCCTCGAGTTCGCCGATAAGCGCCGCGAGGTCGAACAGGCTGCGCCTGGCCTCGATGTCCGCTAGGAGGTCCACGTCGCTTTCATCGTCGTTTTCTCCGCGGGCGACGGAGCCGAACACCCAGACGTTTGAGGCGCCGTTGTTGGCACAGACCTCTAAAATCTCGGTGCGACGGGACCGCAGATCTTCCAAGGAAGGCGCTGCCTGGCGCGGCTGTGAGCCGTCGACGAGCGTCCTCATGACTGCAGTGTATGCGTTCCGAGGAGCGGAAACTTTAGCAGATTAGGCGTTAGTTCGGCACCCTGGTGAAGCTCCCTTTCGACTTTTCCATGGTTTGCGCCATTATCGAAACATAACGCTAGAGAAGTAGCGCTCCATCCTGTCGCACAAGACGGTCGCGACCGTGTGCCCGGCGCCGAGTGTTGCGGCGACCTGGCGGGCTGCGGCGAAGTTGAGTCCGCTGGAGAGCCCCGCGGGGAAGCCGAGGCGGCACAGGTGTCTGGCTGCGTAGACAACGTCTGGCCAGTCCACGAGCACAGGCTCAACTGGCATCTCGTCGTCGAACAACTCGCTCAAACCGTCGACGATCCCAGGGACGTCGTCGCGTATCTCGGGATTACCGTCGAGGCCGCCTCCCGCTCTTGGGTAGGCTCGAAAGAGGAAAGTCGGCTGCTCCGCGTCTCGCAACGCTTGGCCGATCCCGGCGAGCGTCCCGCCGGTTCCGGCGCCGCACACGAAAGCGTGGATGGGCCCTTCGACCTGTCGTATCAACTCGACTCCGGTCGTGAGGCGATGCGCCTCCGCGTTGAGCGGATTCGCGAATTGGTCGGGCAGAAGGACGCCGGGGCGTTCACGACTGAATGTCTGGCATGCCTCTCGAGCCCCGGCGACGCCACGCGTGGGGTCGGTCAGGACGACCTCGGCTCCTAGCTGGCGGAGCACCATGAGACGCTCCGCGGCAACGCCTTCCGGGAGGAATGCCCTAAAGGCCAAGCCGAGCCGTGCACAAGCGACCGCCAGGGCGATGGCCGTGGAGCCACTTGACGCCTCCGCAACAATAGTGTGAGGAGATATCAGTCCCCTCTGGAACGCATCGTCGAGCATAAACCAGACGAAGCGGTCCTTGATCGATCCGCTTGGTTGGCAGTACTCGAGCTTGAGCCAAAGGCTGCAGTTGGTTGTCTGGTCGGCGATAGCGACCGTCGGTGTGACCACGACCCCAGAGGAGCGCGGGGCGATCGCGGCGATGCTCATAGATCCCCGACTGCCGACCGCGTCGCCAAAGGGCAAGTGAGGGAGGACTCAAGGCCTGCGGCGTAGCGTTCGGCCAGGGGCGGTCTAGTGGGTCGCGGCTCGAAGCTTTGCTTTGCCAATTCCGGCGGCAGTGCTCCGGGCTCGCCGTGTCTGATCCAGTCGGCAATCGCCTTTGTCTGGGCCTCTCGCAGCATGTCGCCTAGCCAGGTGGATGTAATCCTGGCACCGTGACGCTGTCGAACGACGATGACGTTGGAGTGTTCGCACTGATCAAGGCACTTGGCGATCCGTAGCCTGATCCCAGCTCGGCGTGCCGAATCGCGAAGTTCGTCGAGTTGACGGGGGTGGTCTGTACCGGGATGCTTGTTCGCTGTTCCACAGCAACAACCGCGACATACGACCACCGAAGTGATACTCGGTCGCTCGAAGCGGGATTCGCTATCCTGTCCAGCCATAGACTCTACGATACACGTACCTTCGTAGGTACGCAAGTAATGACTAAGGAATCACCCTTGAGGTGAGGGTCTAGCTAGTTCGCCCGGGACAGCAGATGAGCTTGAGGTTTCTCCGAAATCTGCCGTCCCATGATCGCTTCGAGCACGGCCACGATCTCGTCGTCGGCCACCGTGTAGTACTGAAAGGTGCCTTGACGGCG
>JAJZDJ010000027.1 GCA_021828685.1 Actinomycetes bacterium
TCCAGACCAGCTTCGCTTCGCCGCGGCTATTGCAGCGACGCTCGCCGTGGAGGCCGCCGACCTCGCCGCCAACCTCAACATCCAGGTACACGGCGGGATCGGCTTCACGTGGGAACACGACGCGCATCTCTTCGTCCGAAGGGCTGCCGGCATCGCCGCTTTGCTCGGCAGCGAGGCGGCTGCGATCGAGGTTGCCGATCTCGCCGAAGCGGGGACGCGCCGCAGCCGGGCCGTGGAGCTGCCGGCGTCGGCGGAAGCGCTTCGAGACGAGGTCCGCGCGTTCGCCACTTCTCTGGAAGGCAAAACCGACGGCGCTCGCCTCGAAGCCCTGCTCGACTCGGGTTACGCGATGCCGCACTGGCCCAAGCCGTGGGGTCGAGGCGCGCAGGCGGTGGAACAGCTTGTCATCGAGCAGGAGTTCGCAGCCGCCGGGGTCCGCCGGCCGATGTACGGGATCACGGGATGGGTGATCCTGACTCTCACCCAGTTCGCCACCGAGGACCAGATCAGCCGCTGGGTACGCCCAGCGCTGGCCCAGGAGGTGATCTGGTGCCAGCTCTTCAGCGAACCCGACGCAGGCTCCGACGCCGCGGGGATCAAGACCAGGGCGAGGCGCGTCGAGGGAGGCTGGGTGATCAACGGCCAGAAGGTCTGGACCAGCGGCGCCCAGTACGCTTCGTTCGGGCTTGCGACGGTCCGCACCGACCCTGATGCTCCCAAGCACAAGGGCGTGACGATGATGGTGATCGACATGCACGCCGACGGCGTCACGGTCCGGCCGCTTCGCCAGGCGACCGGCCACTCGGAGTTCAACGAGGTCTTTTTCTCCGATGTCTTCGTAGCCGACGACGACGTGGTCGGTCCTGTCGACGGCGGGTGGACGGTGGCGCGAGCGACATTGGGAAACGAGAGCGTGAGCATCGGCGGGGGCTCCGGGGGGATCGCCACCTCCTACCGGAGCTTCTTCGGCCCGCTTCGCGACCACGAGCAGCGTCTTCCGGGCGGCCGCGCAAGGGTCGGCCGCCACATTGCCCGCTCGGAGGCGACCGAGCTGCTCAACTTGCGCAGCGCCCACCGAGCCATCTCGGGCGACGCGCCGGGCCCGGAAGGAAACATCACCAAGCTGGTCCTCTCGGAGTTACGCCAGGATTCAGCGTCGATCCTCGCCGCATTGGCGGGTCCAGAGGCGTCCTATCTCGACGGGGCGACCGAAGAGGTCGGCATGCAGATCCTCTCCGCGCGCGCGCTCGCCATCGCGGGAGGGACCTCCGAGATCAAGCGTAACCAGATCGGCGAGCGGATCCTCGGTCTGCCCCGTGACCCGCTGATCGGCTAGCTGACGACTGTGACCAGGTCTCCTATTGCCAGATCGTTGAACGCAACCTGGGCAGTCGCTTTGGGCAGCTCCACGCAGCCGAGGCTCTGCGGTGAGCCGTAGGTCGCCCGGGGGAACGCGTGGACGGCGTCCCCGCCGTAGAAGTAGTTGATCCAGTACACCATGTCGTGGTACTTGGTGCCGTTCGGGTTCGTGCCGTTCATCCAGTTCTGGGTGAAGCGGATGTAGATCGGATAGGTCCCAAGCTGGGTGGCATAGCCGGGCAGGCCGGTGTTCGCTGCGGCCGTGAGGACCACGGAACCGTTCTTCCACAAGGTGAGCGTCTCGGGCAACTGCTCGGTGACATACACGTAGGAATACGGATTCGGGTCCATCTGCTTTGCGAGAGACGCCTGCAGGAGCGCCTGCCAAAGCGACGGGGTAGCGAGCTGGGCCACCGACGCGAACTCCTCGTTGTAGCCGTCGTAGGCGTTACGGACGGCGTTGAAGTCCATCAGCGCGCCCTTGACAATCTGGTTGGCCGTGCCGACGGTCCACTGGGACTGCAGAGAGGCCGGTGTAGTCGCCCACCTCCAAGAGAACGACCCGGCGAGAGGCTGGGACATCGACGCCACTTCGCCGGCCATCGTCGTGGGGAGGTTCACACCCGAAGCGGGGGTGAACTTCAACGGTATGTAGTGCAGTTGGGCGAGGATCTGCTCGAGGCGCAGCAGCGAGGCGGGGGCCGTCTGGAACTTGAAGGACTCCGAGGCGACGGCAGCTGCGGTCGAAACGCTTGCGCTCGACGAGCCGATCGAGTTGACCGAGCGGCCGAACGACACCGTCTCGGTGCTACCGGCGCCGTATCCGAAACCGCTTGGGGTGAAGACGAGCTGGTCCGGTCCTGGCTGGGACCAACTTCCGGCTACCGAGGGACTCAAAGTCGGCCGTGAGGAGCCCAGCACTTTTGAGACCGGCTGGTCGAAGGTGACCGAGATCGGAGAGACGGACGTCGCGGTCGAGCTTCCAGGGGACGGGTTGACGATAGCCACCGGGGGTCCCGTCGGGCTTTGAACGAACCAGGTCAGCGTGGAAGGCTGGCTCTGCGGTTGCTCCCACGGGAGCGGGCTGGCGCTGACGGTGACTTTGCCGGCAAGGATGGCCGCCGGAGACGGAAGGTCCGCTTGGGTCGACGGGGTGGCGAGGCGCAGGGTCTTCATCGGCCCGGACCCGAAGCTGTAGTTGACGACGCTTACCGGCGCACTGAAATTGACCGGCAGATGACCGGGCTGGGGCGCCAGAGCCAACGAACCCGAAGGGCTCGCAGCGGGAGTGCGCACTGTGATCGTCTGGGAGGCACCCGACCCGACGAGCCATCCGAGCCACGACGGAGCCGAAGCCGTGGCCGTCACCGTCACGGTCTCCCCTTGGGGCACCGCCGACGCCGGGATGTATCCGCTGCCGGATCGCACGAGGGAGATGGAGTGGCCGCCGGCGGACGCTGTGACGCTGCTCAGAGTGGCGCCGGCCCCACCTACCTTCAAGGTGAACAGATGGTTCCGACCGGCAGCGACGGACACTTTCGGTTGTCCGACCGACAGCGCGACGCCTACGCCTACCCCTCCTAAGACCGCAAGCCCGCCCGCGGATATCAGGACTCGCTTGAGGGTCTTGGACATACCACCACTGCCCGTCGAATGACTACGTGCGTGCTTGGCACTCATAACTGCCCATTTCCGAGGTCGAGATAGTCAAATTCCGTCTGTACATGCCGAGGGAGAAACTCCCACCGCCCAATTGTACCCCTCCGGCGCCTGAACTGAAGCGCGACTCGCCCCGATCTTCGGCGAATTCAACTGTGCCGCAGCTGCGTATCCTCGCCCCGAGACGGTGACGGGGGCGCGTTAGGGGCGTCGACGAGTCGAAGAGCGAGCGTCGGGCACGCCGCGACGGCTCTGCGGGCGTGTACCCGTGCGGCGGGAGGCACCGGCCCCGCCGCCACGATCGGATACCCCCAGTCGTCGAGCACGATCATCTCAGGAAGCAGTTCCGCGCAAAGCCCGTGCGCCTCGCACGCGATCGGGTCGACGACAAGCAGCTGCTGCTTTCTAAGCGCCACGAGCGGATCCCCTCATCCGCCCGACGGCGAAGTCGTGGTAGTGGTGGTCGTTCCCCCGAGGAGGCCCGACGGGGTGCCGGACCTCTTAGCCCAGCCGGGACGTAGCGGGCCCTGAAAGGCCCATGCTGTTATCGCGATAGTAACGGCGGCAGCGCCGAAGGCCGCCAGGGTTCGCTGCCCTGGATCGGTGCCTCCCCATCGCGTCGTTAGCCTCCACCCGAGAGCTACGAGCACCGCCACCGTGCACACGACGTAAATCAACTGCACCCACCCGACACGGCTGTCGCTTCCGGTTCCGAGCCCGTGCCACACGGCGATCGGCCAGCAGGCATACGACGCCCAGTGCGTCGCTCGCCATGTGCGAAAGCCGATCCGGTAGCGCAACAGACTTGTCACCACCAAAGCAATGAGCAGATCGGTGGCTATAGCACCGAGTCCAAGCCAGATCGGGCGGTAGGTGCCGACGAAAGGAACGAAGGAGTCTGCAACCGTGATAGGGGCAAAAGGATCCGCTACGGCAGTAGCTATGTGCAATCCGAGAAACACGACTGCGAGCAGCGAGACGTTGCGGTGCAAACCCGCCACCACGAACCTCGGCATCGACTGCCCGGAGACTCGCCCGATCTGGCTGATCCCGAGCACTACCGAGGCCGTGAGCAGCAGGAGGGCCATGATCCCCGACCCTCGCGTCGTGTACCAGAGATCCTGCGAATTGACCGCCGCAAGGATCACGACGCTACCGCCTGGGGGTCTGAGACGGCCTGGCAGTCAGGGGGCCATCCGCCGACAGTCTCCACGCTGCCGTCCAGACGGACGAGCCGGCCTGGGAGCAAGCTGCGCGCCAGCCAGTCGGCCGCCCTTGAACCCATGACGATACAGGCAGTCGACGCAGTGTTCGCGTCGACGCAGGAGCCGGCCGCGACGCTAACGGTCCGCCAGTACTCCTGGGCGGGAAGCGACGTCGCCGGGTCGATCAGGTGGTGCATCCCCACCCCTCCCCGCCTCCAAGCCCGCACCGTAGTCGACGACGTCGCAAGGCCGCCGGAGAGTATCGAGACGACCGGTCCGTCGCCGTCCAAGGGAGCAGCGTGATCGTCGGCAATCCGGATCGGCCATCCCGCCTCAGGAGACGGTCCTGCCACGGAAATGTCTCCACCCAAACTGACCAAGACGCCGGTCTCGAGTTCCTCTGCGATCGCCCGGGCCGCGCGGTCTGCGCACAGCGCCTTGGCCGTCGCCCCCAGGTCGATCACCACGCCCGGGGGAACCTCCACCGTGCGCCGGCCGTAGTCCAACCTCACGGCTTTCCAGCCGGGCACAGAAACCGCCTTGAAAGTTACCGCAGGACCGTCGCTTGGGACAAGGGGAAAATCCCGGTCGTAGCCGATCAATTGCATGGCTGCGCCGACCGTCGGGTCCACGATCCCGCCGGTGAGCTCCGCCGCCCGCAACCCCACTTCGAGGGCCTCGAAAAGCAGGCGGCTCACCGCCTGAGGGCCGCCTCGCTGCGGGCGGCCCAACGACATTATCTCGCTGTCGGCTCTGAAACGGCTGCATGCCGCGTCGACGTCGGATACCCACGAAGTGAGGATTCGAAGAGCCTCGGGACCTGAGTCGCCTTTGGTGACGAACAGCACCGCCGTCGTACCAAGCGCAGCGAAAGTCGAAACATGGTGGACTTCACGGGCGGGCGATCCTGGTGCGGCAGGCTTCGCCGCGGGCACCGTTACTCCGCCGGCGCCGCTCACGATCCTCCGGATGACACAATCGGCGCCTGTGGCGCCGGTTGAGGCGCCGCAACCTGGGGAGACGACTGCTGCGACCCCTGGTTCGATGCGCAAGCGGCCAGGAACGTCACGCCGGTCGCAGACGTCGAAGTCCTAGCCGTCGGTCCGCTAAGGAAGGCCGAATCGGATCCGAAACCGTCGCCTCCGCCGGAGCGGTCGCGACCCCCGCCGGACCCGTCGTCGGATCGGTAACCCCCGGAGTAACCCGGCAAGAGACTTGATCCGCCGCCCGACACTTGGCCGCCGCCGAGCGACGTCGAACCGGACGAAGGCGCCGACGAGCAGGCCTGAGAGCCCGACGTCGAACCGGACGAAGGCGCCGACGATCCGGACGACACCGAAGCGACGGCTCCACCGCCAGCAGCAGTCCTAGAAGTCGACCGGCCCGGTAGGGACATGGCGACCCCGACAGACAGCACGCCTGTACCCGCGAGCGCGCCCGCTGTCAGCCAGTTCGTGCTTGAACGAAGCAGGTGCACGGCGCGATCGCGTTGTGACGTCCGACTCACGTTTTTATTATCGGCTTTCGAGATGATGACGGCATGAGACGGACCTTAAATTTCTCTCATTGCGGAGTCATCAGATTTGTGCCGCCGCCTGCCGAGAGGCTTCGCCAAACTAGCGGTAGTGCGGTTTGAGGCCGCCGGGACCGTAGAAGTTCGTGAGAAAATGCGACGCCGGGCCGATCATCGCCACCCCCAGTACCAGTCCGAACGCCAGGGAGATCACGAGGGCCCACTGACGGGCTGTAGCGTGCGCGACCTGCGACCTAGTCCGGTAGACCCAGTCGAGGGGCGCCAAGCGAGCTGTTTCTGCGAGATGCCCGAGCACGTGCGCCACCATCGCAATAAACCACAAGACGAAGCTCGCCTTGTGAATGAACAGCATCTGGTTTCCCACGAACTTGGGCGCGAGCACCAGCACCACGCCGGAGGCGAGCATCACTACGGTCAACACGACGATGAAAGGACCTAGAAGGCGCAACAACGGAGCGGGCGGCCCCTTGCGGACGTACGCGGGAGAACCGCTGTAGTAGCGGAGGAACCGCCATGACGTCGAGCCGATCTTGAGTACGACGGGCGGGATCAGCAACATGCCTACGAACACGTGGATGCTCACATGCGACGAGATCTGAAGAATCGTCGCCCCCTCCACCGCCAAGAGAAGCAGAAGGGCGAGCGCCGTCGATCCAGTCAGGCGCGAGTTGGACTCGACGCCTGCGTCGGCTTTCGACCGGGGATGCGCAAGGTGACGCCGCACGGGCGGCGGCCCATATCGTCGGGCGTCTCTGGGTACCACAAGGTAAGGGTATGCGGATCGAGGCAGACAACAGGTGCAGGTGAGAACATTTTTTCGGTCTTCCGGGCCGCCGCCGGGACCCTGTCTATCGTTGAGATCGCCCTGCGGTGCGCGGCGTCCCTCGGGAGTGTGCAGAATGACGGGTGGACGAACGGCCGCCGTATTGTCTACACCGACGAATGAACCGCCCCTTCCACACCGGACAGCGCCGCCGCCTCTCACGCCCTGATCCTGGCTCGACCCCGCGCTCTGGCGCAGGGGCCCGGCGACGCAGCAACCGGTTCCGTTTCTCCGGCAGCTCCGCTATCGACGCTACCAGGAGGCGCCTGGAGACGACTCTGGGCGGATCCGATCGGTCGCTCGTTATCGTCACCTTGGCTTCGGTTCTTGCGCTTAGCAGCGCTGACACTTCGACGGTAGGAGCAGCCGCAAGCGAACTTCGGGCGAGCCTCCACATCGACAACACCGACATCGGCCTGCTCGTCTCGGTGTCGGCGGCCGTCGGCGCCGTCGCCAGCGTCCCGTTCGGGATGCTCGTCGACCGGGTGAAGCGAACGACGCTCCTTTCGACGACGATTTGGACATGGGGCGTTGCAATGATCGCCAGCGCACTCGTCAGTTCGTTTGGAGATCTCCTGCTTGTAAGGGTGTTCCTCGGCTTCGTCACAGCTGTAGCGGGGCCAGCGGTCGCCTCACTCGTGGGCGACTATTTCCCGGGCCAGGAGCGGGGGACGATATACGGATACATACTGACCGGAGAGCTCGTAGGCGGGGGCGTCGGCTTTTTTATCTCGGGTGACATCGCCGCGATCTCATGGCGAGCGGCTTTCCTCCTCCTAGCGCTGCCCGCCTTCATCGTCGCCTGGCGAGTTCGTAAGCTCACCGAACCGGCGCGCGCCGCTCGAAGCCCGAGGATGGGGGCTGCGAGCGAGCTGATCGAGCCGTCGGGTTCCACCGAGATCAGCGACGTGCAGCAGTTAGCGCGAGACAAGGGCGTGGTAGCGGACGCAGCGATGATCCTGCGCGTCGACCCGAGACGCCTTGGGATCGTTGCGGCCGCGCGCTACGTGCTTCGAGTGCGCACCAATGTGGTGCTGATCGTCTCCAGCGCCTGCGCGTACTTCTTCCTTACCGGCGTTCAGACTTTCGGCTTGGAGTTCGTGGGCCAACAGTACGGCGTCGGCACCGTCGTGGCCACCCTCATGATGCTCGCGATTGGTACCGGTGCTGTCCTCGGGGTTCTCGCCGGAGGTCGGGCCGGCGACGCAATGGTCAAACGCGGACGCATCGACGGGCGGATGCTCGTGGCGGGGGTTGCGGCGATAGCCACCGTCGTGCTTTTCATCCCTCCCCTGCTCACGAGCAGCGCTGTTACGGCCCTGCCGTATATTGCGGCGGCCGGCTTTTTCCTGACTGCCCAGAACCCGACGCTCGACGCCGCCCGCCTCGACATCATGCCGCCGCTGCTGTGGGGCAGGGCGGAAGGGATACGAACGCTGCTACGTTCCGCCGCCCAGGCGATCGCCCCCCTGGCATTCGGAGGGCTCGCCGATCTGCTCGCGAGCACCCACCATGGGTTCCGCTACACCTTCTTGGTGATGCTCCTGCCTCTCACGGCGAGTGGCATCGTACTCCTACGAGGGTTGCGCTTCTACCCTTCCGACGTGGCGACGGCCGCAGCGTCCGCCACTCACGAGCACTGACTCCGATCAGGGAAAAATGTTTCGACCCGTGCCACTCTGGTTTCCCGCGGACTCGTCGACGCCGGTGCCAGCCACACAGCCGGCGCAGCGACCCGGGATCGCGAAGTGGTTGGCATCGACGGTAAAGCCGTGTTCACGAGACGCTACGTCCACCAGTTCGTCGAAGACCGCCGGCGGCAGGTGGAAGATCCCCCCGCAGGACTCGCAGTAGAGATGTGGGTGGGCCGAAGCCGCCAACCTGTACGTAGCCGGTCCGTGGCCCAGGTGGGTGTGGACTACGACACCAAGGTGCTGGAGCTCCTCTAGGTTGCGGTACACCGTCGACATGTTGACCGCCGGCTCGACTCGTGCGACCGCTTCGGCGATCTCCTCTGCGTTCAAGTGCCTCGAAGCTTCGAACAAAACGTCGAGGAGCACTCGCCTCGACCGGGTGACCCGCCCACCGTTCGTGCGTAGCAGGTCGAGCACGTCCTGGGGGCTTGCCGCAGGCCCGCTGCGCGCCTCGGGGAGGAGGTCGACATCGAGAAGACTTTCCATACGCTACGACCCCAGCCCCTGCTTCGTAGCGCCACCGCGCCCGTCGAGATACAGCTTGAATCCAACGTGTGAAGCCTCGAAGCCGAGGCGCTCGTACCACTGACGTGCCTCGACCCGGGCGACGTTGCTGGTGAGCTGCACCCGGTAGCACCCTTCGGCGCGAGCCCTGCGTACCGCCTCACCCATGAGGGTTGATCCCACACCCTGCCCTCTGCACGCCTCGTCCACGTGCACGGACTCCACCTCCGCGCACCGGCCACCGCGCTCCTGGATGTGGCGGAAGGTGATCAACTGGCACAATCCAACCACCTCGCCGGCACGCTCCGCGACCAGTACCGTCTGGCCATCTGTCGCAAGAATCTCCGAAAGCGCATCGCGGTAGGCAGCGACGTCTGTAACGTCCTCCTTGGCGGTGAGCGAACCGCCGTCCAGGAGCACCGCTAGGCGTGAAGCGTCCTCGACTGAAGCTTCGCGAACGGCGACGTCGAGTCCTGCGATGTGAGCCCGGTTCATTCCAGGAGAAAGTATCACTGCGCCGCCGGTCCCAAGATGATCGTACTCCGATGGCTTGGACACGTGAGACCGCTGGGCCTGCCATCATCGACGTCGTGACATCCAAGCGAGACAAAAAGCGCCAGCACGAGATCCGCCGCGCCGCTAAGCAGCGACATGAGGATCTCGGCAGGATCAGATCCCTCGTCGGAGACATCGTCGGGGTGGCATCCGAGCTTCGCGACGCCGCTAGTGACCTTGCAACACCCCCGGAACGTTTCGCGGAACTGCTGGCCAAACGCCTGAAGGAAGACGGCCCATTTCACAGGTTGAGGGACCCGTCCATCGCGGTCCGAGGTGTAAGCCTGACCAACCAGCTTGGTGACCAAGCCGGCGAGAGGGCCGCGGATATCGCTCGGTCGCTTCAGACGATGGCGGGCGAACAGGGTGCGCCATCCACGCCATCCGCTTCCGCAACGTCCACCTCCGACGAGAACTTCTCAGTGAAGGCAGCGATGTTGTGGTGGGCCGCTTCGTTCTATCAGCTCGCCGGCCAGGCTGTGGCTGCGGACGCGGCTGCCACCGAGGCCTTCGAACTGGCCGACGGCCGTGAACCGGCGACGCCGGCAGAACAAGGCAGCGCTTCCGCGCCAACGACCGTCGAAGGCGACGACCCGACTCGGGTAGCCGCTCGCGCCCTGGCTCAGCTTCGCTTGGATGTCAGGCGGTATCTCGGCGCCGCCCGGGTCGCCCTCGAACTTTGCGAGGCGGATCCTTTCGACGTCGACTCGATGAACCTTCTTGCCGTGGGGGTGACGAATATCGCGCGACGCCAAGCGGATCCGCCCCCAGCCGGCGACCCGTGCGTCTGCGCAAGCGGAACCGCCTGGTCGGAATGCTGCCGCGGGGGAGAAGAGGAACTTCTTGCGAGCGTCACGGACCGCTCGACGATACGCGCTCTGCACGCCAGCTTCGATCAGTGGGCCGCTCGCGACCCGAAGGTCGCCGATTGGCTTCATAAGGAGACCGCCCAATGGTCCGTCGATCCGACGGACGAGGAAGAGCTTCGAGGTTCGCGTTTAGAAGTCACGCTCGACTCCGAAATCCCGGCCTCGGGCGTCGACCCGCTTGCGCTGATCGCCACCGAGACAGTCTGGCAACGCGGGCCGCAGGACGACGATCCAGACGCCGAGGGGAGCTTCGCCGAGCGGATAGCCCGCGACAGCGAGGACCCGAACCGCGACTCGCTCATACGGCGCTTCGCCGACGACCCCGCCACGCCGCCGGGGCAACGAGAACTGGCCTTGGGGTGGTCACGGCGCGCCGAGTGCGGACTCTGGCAGGTCGAAGACCCGTCCGAACGCCCTGGACTGTGGCTCACGGACCTCGTCACGAACTCGAGGCGCTGGGTGCACCTTGGGCCCTCCCAAATCGTCGACCTACCCCGATGGACGGTCCTCGCAGGGACAATCGTCCCGGACCGGGGCGTCTGGCGGTCGGCGACAGCGTTCGCCCGCCTGTACCCCTTCGAGGCTGAACGGGCGGTGGAGGTACTGCAGACGGCTACAGAGGCCGTCGCGATCCACATGGCGAGAGAACTCGGCTTGCCAGGCAGCATGTCGGACAACCCGAGGCGGCCGCTTCTCGACGACCCTCCGCCACACGGAGTGCTGGCCGACCTCGACGCTCCGATGGAACGGGAGTCCGCGTCGATGCATCACACGGTCACCGGCTTGATGCTCGCAAACTTGCTAGGCGACATCTCGGTTTCGCGCGCACGCGCCGCGGGGATCAAGAACTCCGACGGAGAAGCGATGGAGATGCTCAATGCCATCGCGTCGCTGCAGGATCCCTCGGCGCTTCGCCAGGTCCTCGTTCGCCGGCCGGACTTCGACGAAGGCGACCGGGTCGACGGCTCCGTGCAACTCGTCTGGCACGGCCGGGACCTGACAGCGGCCGAGGAGCAGTCGACTCTGGAGTCGGCACGCCAAGCGATGGTAAGTCGAGGACTCGACCCGGCGTCCATACAGATGAACAGCGGTCCTCGCCGCTGGGTTCGCGGGACCGTCACAATCTTCGACGACTATCTGAGTGCGGAGGTCAACTCGCTGGAGCGACTCGGAGCTCTCGCCCGCATTCTCGGGAGGGCGGGAGTCACCGGCCTCTCGGTGACCCGCCGCCTCGACAAGGATCTGGGTGGCCGGTCGCTGGCAGCGGACGGCAGGGCTCCCCTCCACAGCCCCGGCTCACCGGTGGCCGAACACGCCTGGATACAGTCGTGGATCCACGAGGAATCGCCTTTGCTCGGTGGACGGTCGCCGCTGATGTCAGTCGATGACGACATCTTGGCGCTTCGACTCGAACAGCTTCTCCGTGACTTCGAACACGACGCCGACATTGCCGAGCTCCGCGGCACCCGCCCGACAGACACCGCCGCTCTGCGTCGCGCCCTCGTCGACGCGAACCCGCAGTCGAAATGGGCCGCCACATTCGCTGGCGCGACTACGCGGCGTAGCCCGGTCCACGAAGAGACAGCTAACGTGTGAAACTGCGCAAAGCGACTCCCTAGCATTTCGAATCTCTCCGAGCGTCTCCGACGAAAGGAATTTGGCACGACATGACCGATGTCAACGACTGGAATGCCCAGATAATCACCGAGTTCAGAGCGAACCAGGGGAAGTTGGGTGGGCAATTCGAGGGAGCTCCCATGCTCTTGCTCCACACGACTGGGGCCAAGAGCGGGCAGCAGCGGGTAAACCCGATGATGTACCTCGAGCTCGACGGACGTCGATTCGTGTTCGCTTCGAAGGCGGGTGCCGACACCAACCCGGACTGGTACCGCAACCTTGTGGCGAACCCGGCGGTCACCGTCGAAGTCGGCGCCGAAACCTACGAAGCGACAGCAGCGGCACTAGCCGACGACGAGCGCGACCGGATCTATGCCGAGCAGGCAAGCCGCTACCCGGGCTTCGCCGAGTACGCCGCCAAGACGAGCCGTGTCATCCCGGTCGTCGAGTTGACCCGGGCCAACTGAAGCTGTGGGCATCGATGCTCAGATAATCGCCGACCCATCTTTCTGGCATCAGCCGTTGGCGGATCGGATGGCTCAGTTCGCCGAGATCCGAGAGCAAGGGCCGCTACCGTCGGTTCAAGTCACTGACGCCTTCACCGGGGAGGACCTCCGGTTCCGAGCGCTCACCCGGTATTCGGACGTAGTCGAAGTAAGCAGGAGACCGCTCGACTTCTGTTCCGGCAAGGGATCGACTGCGATCGCAGACCTACAAACCGACGCCATGGAGTTCTTCGGATCCTTCATCGTCATGGACGACCCGCGCCACTCGAGACAGCGCAACATCGTGGCACGATCGTTCACTCCGCGCGCGCTACAGGGAGTGCTCGACTCGGTGGAGCGAATCTGCTCGGAGGTCATCGATGGCTTCTGCGAAAATGGAGAGGCGGACCTGGTCGAGGTCCTCTCCCAGCCATTCCCGCTCCTCGTGATCTGCGACATGATGGGCATTCCGAGAAGCGAGTTCCCGACCGTTCTGCGGGACACGAACATCATCCTCGGCGCCGGGGACCCCGACATGCTTGGCGGCCGCGACGACGTGATGGGCGCCCTGCTCGAAGCCGGATTCGAGCTCGCCGGGCTCATGAACGAACTTGCCGAGGAGCGTCGCAAGAACCCCACCGACGATCTGACTAGCGCCCTCGTGCACAACGACCTCGGCGAGGACATGCTCGCCCCGTCGGAGTTGGCGCCCTTTTTCATTCTCCTCGCAGTCGCTGGCAACGACACCACGCGTACTGCGATCAGCCACGGGATGAATCTGCTCGCCGAGTACGAAGCGCAGCGCAAAACATGGCAGGCCGATCTCGAACGCCTCACCCCGGGAGCCGTCGAGGAGATTGTGCGGATGGCCTCCCCCGTCGTCTTCATGCGTCGCACGACCACGCGGCCAGTCGAGCTGGCAGGTGAGCACCTCGACGAGGGGGAACGCCTCGTCATGTTTTACGGCGCCGCTAACCGTGACCCGCGGGTGTTTCCCGACCCGGAGCACTTCGACATTCGCCGCGAACCGAATAATCACGTCGGCTTCGGGGGCCCCGGCCCGCACTTCTGCCTCGGAGCCCACCTAGCCCGTAGGGAGGTGTCGGTAGCGTTCCGTCACCTACTGACGAGGCTGCCGGACATCGAAGTGACTGGACCGCCGGTTCCGCTGCAGTCCCTCGGCATACCGCTCGTGGGTGGGATCAAGCACCTTCCAGTTCGCTTCAGTCCCACCAAGGCCTTGGCGGGCCGCCGGTAACACCCTCGGGGTGGGCCGGACGATCCGACCCCATTGTCGGACCGCCAACCCACCCACCGGGTGTTGAGCTGACCCCCAATCCCTCGGTCCGACCGTGTACCGCCTGTAACCGATTCCGTCGTGGCCATACTGGACCAGTGGATAAGGCCCGGAAGACGAAGTCGCGGAAGGAGAATGCCCTCCAGGGAGCGCCCTCCGAGGAGAGCGGTAATCCGCCGGTGGGGCCGTCGCGCCGGCTCATCCTGACCCTTGCCATCTGCACCGGCATGTCCGCAGCCAGCCTGTACTACGCGCAACCTCTGCTCCAGTCGATCAAGGTGTCGTTGCATCTTGGGACGACAACTGCAGGGCTCATCGTCACCGCCACGCAAGTCGGCTACATCGCCGGTCTGTTGCTGGTTGTCCCGCTCGGTGACATCTTCGCCCGCCGCCGGCTCGTGCCCACTATGGTCGCGGGGATTGCCCTCTCACTTCTGGCAATGTCAGTTTCCCCGGACGGCCCGGTGCTGCTCGTGTCGGCAGTCGCTGTGGGCGCACTATCCGTGGCGGCGCAGATGTCAGTAGCATTTGCAGCAACCCTCGCCCCGGACGCCATTCGAGGTCGCGTCGTCGGCACCGTCATGAGCGGTCTTCTCCTTGGAATTCTGCTGGCCCGCACCGTTTCTGGCTACCTGGCAAATTTTGGTGGCTGGAGGACCCCGTTTCAGGTTGCGGCCGGGGCAATGGTCGTAATGGCCGTGGTCTTGTTGAAGACGCTCCCCGGAGAACAACGACGGCCTGGTGTCAATTACGTGCAGGCGATCATCTCGATACCGATCCTGCTGGTCGAGGAACCTCTGATTCGTCGGCGGGCGATTTTCGGCGCCGCCAGCTTCGGTGCGTTTAACGCCCTGTGGACTCCCCTCGCCTTCTTACTGTCGCGTTCCCCGTACGATTACTCGACGTCCACCATCGGTCTGTTCGGGCTTTTCGGGGTCGTGGGGGCCGTGACGGCATCGTTCGCAGGACGTTTCGCTGACCGGGGCGGAGCTGGGACCATGACTGCGGCAACCTCGATGCTGTTGGCCCTGACCTGGATCGCTATCGGGTTCGGCCGGTCCTCGCTTGCCACGCTGATCGTCGGTGTGATCGTCTTGGACTTCGCCTGCCAGGGCCTGCACATCACGAACCAGAGCCTGATCTACAAGCTGAGGCCCGAGGCCAGAAGCAGGATCACCGCCACTTACATGTCGGTCTACTTCGTCGGCGGCACGCTCGGATCCTTGGGGGCATCTGCCGCGTACTCAAGCGGGGGATGGGTGGCCTCCTCGGCACTCGGAGGGGCGTTTGGTCTTGTCGCAGTAGCAATGTGGGCGGGCGGGCTCAAGTCCCGCCGCAACGAAGTCGCTTCCGGGAGCACCTCCCGGAAGGTCGATGACGGGCGGGCGTTACAGTTGGAGGGATGATCCCGCCCGGCAGACACGGTGTTCTCCCAAACCACTATCTGCTGCGCGCCGTCGACGAGGGGATCATCGATGTCGGCCCATCGGGTCTCGAGTCGTCAAACATTCAACCCGCAAGTATGGACCTGCGGCTCGGTGACTGCGCATATCGGATGCGCTGCAGCTTCCTTGCCGGCAACACCGACGTCGAGACACGCATCAGCGAACTGGCGATCGACCGGCTCGACCTGACCGGGGACGGTGCTGTCCTCGAGACAAACCGCCCCTACCTCATCCCCCTCCAGGAGCGGCTCCAGCTGCCCCCCGGGATTCGCGGCAAGGCGAACCCGAAGAGTTCGACTGGTCGCGTCGACGTGTTCACCAGGGTTATTACAGATTGCAGTTACCGCTTCGACGAGATCGCAGACGGCTATATCGGTGCCCTCTACCTGGAGGTGGTGCCGCTTTCGTTCGCAGTGCGTGTGCGCCGTGGCCTGACACTGAATCAGCTTCGGTTGGCTGCCGGTCCGCGTGAGCTGAGCGAGCTGAGTGACGCCGACATCGCCGAACTGCATTGCCGCCAGCCCTTGTTGTACGTCGATGGGCGGCCCGTCCCCGAAGGCGGGTTGACCCTGTCGGGTGGATTGTTCCTCAGCCTCGACCTGCGCGGCGATGACGGTGGCCGGATCGGCTACAGCGCCAGGGAAAGCGCCCCGCTGCTCGATCTTACGGTTCCGGCGCCCGTCGCATCCGACCCTTTCTGGGAGACGGTACGCCGGGAAGCCGTCCCAGGGGGGCGCCCGGCCTCCTCCATCCGCCCGGCCTCCTCCATCCGCGCGGACTCGCCGGCTCCGGGTCGAGTCGTGCTTAGCAAGAAGAAGTTCTATCTCCTCATGTCCAAAGAGGCGGTGGTGATCGCCCCCGGCTTGGCGTCGGAGATGACCGCCTACGACCCGACCAGCGGCGAGTTGCGTACCCACTACGCCGGATTCTTCGACCCTGGATTCGGCTACGACCCTGCCGGAGCGTTCCTCGGAGCCAGGGCCGCTCTCGAAGTCCGGGCGCACGACGTGCCGTTCATGATCGAAGACGGCCAGCAGGTATGCAAACTGACCTTCGAGCGGATGCTCGAGGAGCCGACCGTCCTTTACGGGCAGGGACGAAAGTCGAACTACCAGCGTCAGACCGATTCGCTCGGTAAATACTTCATCCGGGGCGGCGCGCAAGCGGTCGAGTGAGGTGATGGCCGTAATACCTGCCGGATCCCGAGTTCGGGGATGCCCAGGGCGACCCAAACCGTTAAAAATGGTCAGGATCTTCGCGGGTTTGTAACAGCCTGACCATTTGAAGCGTTTTTTCGCACTTTTTGGTACACGATCTTCGCTCCCAAAAGATCCTGTACCAGCCCTCGCTTGGAAAACGCACTTCTTGGTACAAAAGTTTTACGACTCGAAGATCCTGACCAAATTTGACGGTCACGATCCACCCGCGACGCCCACAAACCACCCGCGACGCCCACAACCACCCGCGGCCGGTCACAACAAGCCAACTGCCACCCTCTACTCGACGTCACCACTGCCAGCCCGGATGAGCTGACGGAACACGACCCTCCGCATCTCATCGTCAGACATCGCAGTAGTGAGGTGGACTACTGACCACCCGTGAGAGGCGAGGATATTGTCTCGCCGCCGGTCCGCGTCGAACTTTCCTCTCGAGCGGCTGCGCACGGTCCAGCCGTCACATTCGACCGCCACTCGGAGTTTCGGCCATGCAATGTCGATGATCACCAGCCGATCGTCGACGCTCAGCTGATACTGGACTTCGAAAGGGCCGTATGGTGCGAGGACTTTGACTGCCCGGGATTCGAGTGTCGATTCTCCAGGCGCCAGATCGGCCCGGCACGCAACGATCCGCCGTAAGGCAATCGTTCCCCGTCGACCGGCGTTGCGCTCCACGGCTGCTGCGACACTCTGGGCGCTCCAGAGGCGAGCAATGGCTCCCTCGTCGAATATCCGCTCTAGAAGCCCGATGTCCAGATCGTAAGCGAGGTCGACGAGGGTGCGTTCGGGGCTGGTAACCCGGATTCCATGATGCAGGAAAACGTCGTCGTCATCGAGTGCTGCGACCCGGTGCACGATGACCCCCGAGGCTCGGCGGTGGCTGTACTGCGGCAGCGTTACTTCGGGTGTCGTCTGTTGAACCAGGTCGGAGAACCGGTGGCATCTCGCTGCGCTCCTGTGCGACAACGCCGATCCGGGACCGCTCAGCAACACCGCCGCTACCGCGGTCTGCCAGTCGCTTGGCGCCGCGCCCACGGCGTACGCGCCGCCCAGCACCGGATGGAGCCAGCCCTCGCACACCAGACGTTCCGCGAATCGCCGCCCGCGAGACCCTGGTTGCGGGCCGATCGCCAGAAACTGCTCGGACGTTACGACGCCATGCTGGCCACCGGCCACCCGGCGCAGCTCAGCAAGCAACCCGACGCGCTGGTCACCATCCACAGACATGAGAGTATATGGATTACATTAACAATGCAACTGAGTGCCCCCGGAAGGCCAAGGAGACGCAGGGTGTCAGATCACAGAAGGCTATGGGCAGCTCGCGCAAAGTCGATCACAAAGGATGATACGCCGGCGGCAATGGTAAAGACTACGGACACGGCGATCACCACGCCCGACGTCGCAGGGACGACGACCCGTCCCGTCGGCGGAGCTTGCAAGGTGGCGGTTGCGACGGCACCGTCGATGGAAGGCACCGGCTCGAGACCGGCGACGGAGACGCCTTCGACTGCAGACGAAGCGCCACCGCCCGATCCGATGATGACGCCATCGTCGCCAAGCCCCTCAGCGAACCCCGAGCCGTACTCAGCGTCGCGCTCCACCGGCGCTTGGTACATGAGAAGCCCCACACGCAGGTAGAAGAAGGCGGCGATGGCTGCCGCGACCATAGCTATGACCGCCAGGTAGTACTGGCCCTGCTCGACGGCCGCCTGGATCACATAGAACTTGGCGAGGAAACCGCTGGTCAACGGCACGCCAGCCTGCGCGAGCAGCAATACGAGCATCGCAGCGGCGAGAAGAGGGTTTCGCCGCCCGAGGCCTCTCATCGCGCCGAGGTCGTTCCGGGTCTCTCCGCGACCTTGGACGATGTCGACCACGGCGAACGTGCCGATCACGATGAATGTGTAGGTAAAAAGGTAGAACAGCGCCGCCGACGACCCTTCCGCCGTAGCGGCCTGTACCCCCAGAAGCACGTAGCCCGCCTGGCTTATCGACGAGTAAGCCAGCATTCGCTTGAGGTCACGCTGCGCTATAGCCATCACCGAACCGACCACGAGGCTGAGCACAGCGAGGAGCCACACGATAGGTCGCCAGTTCGCCTGCTGGGTTCCCAACGCTTGGGTCAGCACACGCAGCAGCCCGGCGAAGCCCGCCGCCTTCGCTACCGCCGCCATGTAGCCGGTAAAGGGAGTCGGCGAACCCTGGTAGACATCCGGAGTCCAAAAGTGGAACGGCACCGCTGCAACTTTGAACCCGAGGCCGACGATCAGCAGCGCCATCCCGCCCAGAAGGACTCCGGCGTTCGCCGGGACGTTGCCGGCCAGGTAGGCGGCGATCTGGCTGAACTGCGTCGACCCCGTGGCGCCGTAGACGAGCGCTATGCCGTACAGGAACACCGCCGAGGAGAACGACCCGAGGATGAAGTATTTGAGGCCGGCCTCGCCCGACTGCGCACGCCGACGGTGGTAGGCGGCCATCACGTACAAGGCGATAGACATGATTTCGAGGCCGAGGAAGAGCATTATCAGCCCGCCCGACTCCGCCATCAACATTGCACCGGTCGCCGACATGAGCATCAAGACGTAGGCTTCGACGCCGTCGAGGCCCTCCCGGCGCAGGTAGCTGTCGGCGGCGAGGGAACTGAGGATCACCGCGATCGAGATGAGAATCAGTAGGAGCACGGAGAAGCGGTCGTAGAGCACCTGGCCGCCGATCTCGACGGTGCCGGTCTTGGCCGCCCCGTCGAACCATTGCAGGACCGCTGCGAGGAGCGCCAAGCCACCAATTGCAGCGGTCAGCGCCGGATAAAGGCCTGTCCTTGGCCGCTTGGGCAGGACAGCGGAGACGGCGAGCAGGACTAGCGCTCCGACCGCGAGGATGATCATCGGGGCGATGCTGCGGTATGCGACGGAGATGTGCAGGGAGTTCGCGACCGTGCACAACCCGGTTACTTTGTTGCCTGCGCTGGCTACGCTGCAGCCCGGCGGTGCGGTCGTGGTGGTCGACGCGGGAGACCCGGCGGCCACGAAGACGGAGTGCGCAAACGAGGACGTCGCAAACCTGGAAGTCGCAAGCGAGCCGCTCATCCGACACCACCCTTCGATGTCGCTGCGGGCTTGGCAGTGCCGGCGGCGCCGCTCCCAGACCCACCCGCGACCTTCGAGGACTTGGTCGCGGTGGACAACACGTTCTGGTTTGCCGGCACGTTAAAAGTGACATGTCGAGTGGTGACAGCCGGCACGTGGGCGTTCGGCGCGGCCTGCTCGACGTGGGCGAGCAGGTAGTTGACCGACGGGGTCACCCTGTCTAGGAAAGGCTTCGGGTAGACGCCGAGGAAGACTATCCCGACCAGCAGCGGCGCCACAGCAGCGATCTGCCTCCAACTTATGTCAGTCACTTTCGCATCTGAACCGAGCGACGGACCATGGAATACCTTCTGGTAGGCCCAAAGCATGTAGATAGCTCCCGTGACTACGGCAGTGGTACCGACAACCGCCCACCAGCGGTGGGTGATGAACGTCCCGACAAGGACGAGGAACTCGCCGACGAACCCGTTGAGGCCGGGCAGGCCGATTGCACTCATCACTACCGTCAGGAAGATCGCGGCGAGTACAGGCGTAGCTTTCGCGAGACCGCCGAGCTCGCTGAAGCGCAGCGTCCCCTTCTTCTCGGCGACTATCCCGACCAGGAAGAAGATCGCCCCGGTGGTCAGCCCGTGGTTGACCATCTCGAACACGCCGCCGGTGACACCCTGCGAGGAGAAGGCGAAGAAGCCGAGAACGATGAACGCCACGTCGACTATCGAGGCATACGCTACGAGCCGCTTCAGGTCTTTCTGCATGATCGTCACGATGGACCCGTAGACGATTCCAGCCGCGGCGAGCGTGAGAAGCACCGGGCCCATGTCGGCGGCGCCTCGGGGCACGAGGTAGAGGCCGAGACGCAGCAGCCCGTAGGCGCCGAGTTTGAAGAGGATCCCGGCGAGGACCATCGATCCTGCGGTGGGCGCCTGCGTGTAGGTGTCGGGAAGCCAGCTGTGAAACGGGACGAGCGGGATCTTGACTGCGAAAGCGACCGCGAACCCGCAGAAGATGAGGACCTGGTCGGCGTGCGGCAAGCTCGATGACACTTTGGCGAGGGTGATCAGACTGAAGGTCTGGTGGCCCCCGTTGTGCGGAGCATCGAGCACTACGAGGGCGATTATCGCCACGAACAGGAACGCTGAGCCGGCGAAGGTGTAGAGGAAGAACTTCATCGCGGCGTAGTTACGTCTGTTGCCGCCCCAACCGGCGACGATGAAGTAGCCGGGGACGAGGGTCACCTCGAACATGATGAAGAACACGAACAGGTCCAGCGAGAGGAACGTGCCCATGCACGCCGCTTCGAGCAGGAACATCCACGCCAGGAACGAGCGGGGATTGCCTTTCCAGCTGGGGCCGAACATGGCGACCGGGAACAGCAGCGCTGTCATCGCCACCAGGAACAGCGATATGCCGTCGACGCCGAGCGACCAGGAGATCCCGAACTGGCCTATCCACGAGTGGCTGCTCACGAACTCGAAGCCGGCCTTGCCCCGCGGGAAGTCGGCCACCATATATGCGACAAAGGCGAGCTCGCCGAGCGCGAAAGCCATACCGATCGGACGGGTCCACACCTTCGCTGCCGACGCCGGAACGAGCATCGACACGATGGCACCGGCGAGCGGGAGGAAGACGATGATGTTGAGGAGAGGTATCCCTGTTGTAGTCACGTTCTGCCCCTCAGCTCCCGGCCCGCATCGACACGTAAAGCAGCACCGCTGCTGTACCCACGCCGATCGCCAGCGCATAGTTTCGCACGTAGCCGGTTTGGAGCCGGCGTAGCTGGCGTCCCGCTCCCGCGGCGGACCGTCCGACACCGTTGACGAGGCCGTCGACCCACCCGGCATCGACGACGAAACTGAAGCGTGTCGCCATGCGGGCAAGCGGTCCTGACACCGTCGCAGAGATTCCCTCGTCGATGTACCAGGCGTGGGCGAGAAATGCCGGTTCGAGCTCGGGACGATCGACTGCTCTGCGCCAGAGTCCCATCCCGGCGAACAGGCCACCGAACGCGACAAGCGTCGCGATGACCCCGAGGATCCATTTTGTCCCGGTCGAAACGGTGAACGGCGTTGCTACGGTCGCCGGGAAGATCGGGGCGAGCCACTTGTTGATGAAGTCGAGTCCTGCGAAGTTGGCGTTTAGCAGCCAGCCGAACGCCGACGCCACGGTGAGGATCACGAGCGGGATCGTCATTGTCCGAGGCGCTTCGTGCGGCTCGCCGCCACCGTGAGCCGCCGACCCGTGAGCCGCCGACCCGTGAGCCGCCGCCGGAGACAACGGTATCCCCGTATCCCCCGCCGCACCGTGAGCCGCCGCAGCGGAGTTCCACCTTGACTTGCCCCAGAACACGAGACGGACCTGCCTACTCATGTAGTAGGCGGTGAGGAAGGCCGTTGCGATGCCGAACGCCCACAGCACAGGGCTCTTGTGCCACGCAGCGGCTAGCACCTCGTCCTTGGACCAGAAGCCGTCGAATGGTGGGATCGCTGCGAGCGCGAGGAAACCCACCATGAAAGCCGGGAACGTTATCGGCAGGTACTTGCGCAGGTTGCCCATCCGCTTCATGTTCTGCTCGTCGTGGAGAGCGTGAATTATTGAGCCTGCAGAGAGGAACAGCAAGGCTTTGAAAAAGGCGTGCATCACCGTGTGATAGATCCCCGCCTGGTAGTCCCCGGAGCCTTCCGCCAGGAACATGTAGCCGATCTGCGACACCGTCGAGTATGCGAGGACCCGCTTGATGTCGTCTTGCACGCAGGCGATCGTCGCCGCGAGGAAGCAGGTGCCGGCGCCGATAGACGCGACGATCCACTGCGCATCGGGGCTGAAGTGCAGGATCGGGGCTGCGCGAGCCACGAGGTACACGCCGGCGGTGACCATCGTCGCCGCGTGGATTAGCGCCGATACCGGTGTCGGGCCTTCCATAGCGTCGGGAAGCCACATGTAGAGGGGTATCTGCGCCGACTTGGCCACAGCGCCTAAGACCAGCATGATCGAGATGAACGTGGCCGTCGAGTTCGCGAGCGTCGCGTGGCCGGAAGCGAGCGGTGCGAGGACGACCGAGTAGTTGAACGAGCCGAAGTGCTGGAACATCAAGAACAGGGCGATCATGAACCCGAAGTCGCCGACCCGGTTGGTGACGAACGCCTTCTTCGCCGCAACTGCAGCGCTGTTTCGCTCGAACCAGAAGCCGACGAGCCCGTAGGAGCAGAAGCCGACGCCCTCCCAGCCGAGGAAGCTGAAAAGGAAGTTGTCCGCGAGCACCAGGATCAGCATCGAGAAGATAAAAGCGTTCAGGTAGAAAAAGAACCTGCTGAAGCTCGGGTCGCCACGCATGTAGCCGATCGAGTACAGCGTGATCAGCGATCCGACGCCGGTGACGAAGAGGCTCCAAAGGATCGACAGCGGATCGAGCTGAAGTCCGAAGCTGACGTGCAGCGACCCGACCGGCATCCAGGTGAAGATGGTCTTGTCAACCGAGCGCGAGGTCGACGGTCGCCCGAGCAGCGTCGACCACACGATCACCGTGCAGACGAACGATCCTGCCGCCATCGCCGTAGCGAACCAGCCTGAGACGGGATCGAGGATCCGGCGTCCAGCGAAGAGGAGGACGAGGGCGCCTGCGAACGGGAGCGCAACTATGAGGTAAGCAGCGTTCAAAGGAAGCTTCAGCCCTTCAGTATGTGGATGTCGTCGGCGGTTGCGGCAGCCCGGCGGCGGAAGAGAGCGACGATGATAGCGAGGCCGACGACGACCTCCGCTGCGGCAACGACGAGGACGAAGAGCACGTCGACCTGGCCGCCGATGTCGTTTAGGAGCCGGGCGAAGGTGACGAAGGTCAGGTTCACGGCGTTGAGCATGAGCTCGATGCACATGAACATGACCAGTACGTTGCGCCTCACCAGCAGCCCTGTGGCGCCCATTCCGAAAAGGATCGCTGCGAGCACCAGGTACCAGGCGCTGGGGACGCTCACGATGTCACCTCGGAGCTCTCCTCTGCGACGACTGCGCCGGCTTCGTCGTTGCCAGCCCCTCCCGCCCGCTTGGACAGAACCACAGTCGCCACGACCGCGATGACGAGCAGCGCTGCCGTCATTTCGAAAGGAAGGAGGTAACCGGTGTAGACGGCCTGGCCGACCTTTTGCACGTTGTCGCCGGGCCCGTTGAGCGCGCCCGACAGTGCAGGTGTGCCCCCGACCCAGTGGTCGACGCGCGACAGCGCCAAGATCTCGACCAGCACCACCAAGCCCATGAGCAGGGCCAGAGGCTTTTGTAGCTTGGTCGGCTCCGCCGCTATCGCCTCCTTGCGGTCGACGCCCAAGAACATGATTACGAACAGGAACAGGATCACGACCGCGCCGGCGTAGACGATTATTTGCACCGCCGCCAGGAAGTCCGCCGACTGGTCTATGAACTCGAGCGCCACACCGAAGAGCGTGACGACGAGCATGAGCGCGCAGTGCACCGGGTTGCGCAGCAGGATCACCCCGGCGGCCCCGGTGAGGATCATCGCCGCGCCGACGAGGAAGACCGCCCACGCCGATGCATGCGCCAAGGCCTGGGCCGACGTGTCGGCGAGGAGAACGCTTTGAAGCGAAGCCAGCATCAGTCCTCACCCCGGTTCGGTCTTTTGTCGTCGACCCCGATGCCACGAAGCGCCCCCGAGAGGCTTTCGCGCAGCGAGATGTCCGTGTCGGCCGCGTAGTCGGCAGACGTCGGGTCGCTCTGGCCTCTCTGGGCGGGCCGCACCCCGTAGCCGAGTTCACCGGACCACAGCGCCTGGCCCTCAAGGGAAGCTGCGCCGACCGGAGAGGTGGCTCTAACCCAGGCTGAGGTGTTCTCGTCGTCGCCGGGTTTCCAGTCCTCCCAGGGCAGCTGCTGGGGGCGGCCGTCGTCGTCTACGAGAAGTTCGGACTTCGTGTAGATGGCGTCAGCACGGTTGACAAAGGAGAACTCGAAGAGCTTCGACTCGGTGATCGCTTCGGTGGGGCACGCTTCGACGCACAGGTCACAGTGGATGCAACGCAGGAAGTTGATCTCGTAGACGAACCCGTAGCGCTCCCCAGGCGACACCGGGGCGTCAGGCGGGTTGTCTGCCCCCCTCACGTAGATGCACTTGGCCGGGCAGACGCCGGCGCATAGCTCGCAGCCGATGCACTTCTCCATGCCATCCTCGTAGCGATTGAGTACGTGGCGACCATGGAAACGCTCGGGTTTCGGGCGCTTCTCCTCCGGATACTGGGTCGTGACCTTCGGCTTGAAGGGCAGCTTGCCGGTGACCACGAACCCCCGCAGCTGGCGAGGCACCATGTCGGAGAGGCGGCTCATAGCTGTCTGCCTGTCATGGATTCGCTTCGCTGGGTCCCTTCGATCTCGCTGCTGGTCTTGCCGACCTCGATGGCGCGCGTGAGGAGCAGGTACAACGCGACGCTCGCTACGATCGCTATGAAACCCCATTTGCGGTCGGCGAGGTAGTGGCCGATACCCGAGCCGGAGCTCGTGGAGGTCGCCTGGAAGCCAGCGATGATCATGAGCATCGCCAAGGCGGCTGGGATCATCTTTTTCCACCCGAGATCCATCAGCTGGTCGTAACGCAACCGTGGAAGGGTTGCCCGGATCCATACGAAGATGTAGAGCACCACCAGCTCCTTGATGATGAACCACACCGGCCCGATCGAATGCCCAGCGATGCGCGGGCCGTCCGGGCCGCCGAGCCAAAGCGTGATGATGATCGCCGAGTTGGTTATCAGCGCTGCGTATTCCGCGAGGTAGAACCAGGCGAAGTCGACCGACGAGTACTCAAGGTTGTAGCCGCCGGAAATCTCCTCTTCGGCTTCGACCAGGTCGAACGGCGCTCTGGTCATCTCTGCGGTGATCGCCACCGAGAAGAGGATAAAAGGTATGACCGCTGTGTGTATCACATTCCAGTGATAGAGAAACCCGCCGTGTTGGGCCGCGACGATCGAGCTCGTGTGCAGTGAGCCGGTGACCAAGACGACGGTCGCTGTCGTGAGACCGAGCACGGCCTCATACGACACCATCTGCGCGCTTGCACGCACCGAGCCGAGCAGCGGGTACTTAGACCCCGACGCCCATCCGGCCAACATCACTCCGTAGACGGCCACGCCGGAGGTCATGAGAAGGAACAGAATCCCCCACTGCGGGTCCGCAAGCTGCAACTCGGTCGTGTGGTGGGCGATAGTTATTTGACCGCCGAGCGGCACAATCGCGAATGCGATTAGCGCCGGCAAGAGCATGAGATACGGGGCGATCTTGTAGACCACCTTGTCGGCGCCTTTGGGGGTGAAGGCCTCTTTGAAGAGGAGCTTCGTCCCGTCGGCGAGTGATTGGAGCCAGCCGTTCGGGCCGGCGCGGTTCGGGCCGTAGCGAACGCCGAGGCGCGCGATCACCTTGCGCTCGTACATGATCATGAAGAGCACCGACAGAAGCACGATCGCGAACACCGCGACGACCTTGACGACGATTATCACCCAAACGGCGAGGTTGAGACCGTGGACGAACAGCGGATCCCCTGTCATTTGGCACCTCCCGGGCTCAATCCAACAACGGTCACGTTCTCCGCCGAGTCGATCAGCACGCCGACCTCGCTCCCGGGAAGGTTCCAGGGTATGACTGCCACCCCACGAGGAAGCGCCGGGTCTGCCGCAGCGGTAACTGTCATGGAACCTTTGCGCGAGGTGACTACGACTTCTTCTCCTACGCCGACGCCGATCTCGGCGAGCTCCGCCGGGTTGACTGTCACTGCCGCGGGAGCGGCCAGACCGGCGAGGTGGGTTGACGACTGAACAGCGGTGCCTGCATCCCACATCCGCCGCCGGCTCACCAGCACCAGGCGTCCACCACTGTCACTGTCACTGTCACTGTCACCAGTCGGCATCGACGCGCTTGCGGGCGATTCCATCGCAACCCCCGGCGTATAGAGCAGCGGGGGCACCGCCGGCGCCTCGCTATCCTCTCCTCGCGCCGCACCCTCACCTCGCGCCGCACCCTCTCCTCGCGCCGCACCCTCACCATGGGCCGCACCCTCACCATGAACGGTACCGTTCAAACTACCGGGGCGGCTGACGTAGATCGAGCTGG
>JAJZDJ010000228.1 GCA_021828685.1 Actinomycetes bacterium
CGTAGGTCAGCCGGAAGGCAAGCCTCGCCCCGCTACCACGAAGGCGATAGATAACACGCGCATGACTCCGCTCGGCCCGGTGGATCCGATAAACCGGTGTGCCGGCAAGGAAGACGTGGACCGGGAAGCCGGCGAGGTCGGCGGGAGGCTGCCTCAGTGGCCCAGCCGAGCGGCGGCGCGCTCGGCCGCCAGGCGCAGCGCCCTAGCCGTGGCCGGGTCGTCCAGCAGGGACGCCGGGCAGCGGCCGTCGAGCTCGTCCTGGACCGTAGCGAGCCAGGAAGCCACCGTGTAGGCGTCGACGTCGCCAGCGGCGAAGACGGCGAGCAGGCCGGGAAGAGCGCCATAGGGGCGGCCAGTGGTGGGGTCGAACTGGAAGACAGGGAAGGCCATTCCGCCAACATGGCGAGGCAGTCCCAGCAGGCGGTGACGGGCGACCAGATCGTAGACGGCTTGGCGCGTGGTGACACCCAGGATCTCCATGGTGGCCCGCACGTCGAGCAAGGGACCGAGGTGGTCGGCCCAAGCGGTCGCGCTCTCCACTAGAAGGGCTGCTCGACGGCCGACGGCGGCAGCGTCCGTAGCGGCAGCGCCGACCAGAGCGCCCCGCTCGATGAGAGTAGCCCGGAAGGCGTCTACGGCGATATCAATGGGTGTCACCACTCCCAAATGATGAGCTACGAAAGCGAAGCCCTGCCTTGGCAAGTCGTCATCGCCGCGCACCGACGAATCGTCGATATCGTTGGAGGCGCGGCACCACTCGCCGACGCCTGGCTGGTCGCCGACCTCTTCGAATGGAAACCGCAACGTAGCTACCGCATTTGGCACGACCGGGCCGCTTTTTCACTTCCCCACCATCGAAGCCCACCAGCGCGTTTGCCTTCGCACCGTCGACCAGGCCACCACCCCACGCTCGGTGGCGATACTCGGTCTCGCCAACCTTCTCGGGCCCCGCTGGCAACCAATCACGCACAACTTCAACAGAGCCTGCTGGCGGCGGGCGTTGGGGCGGACGCGGTCCAGTTTTCCCACCCGAAGCATCTCCCGGACACCTTCTCCCATCTCCGGCGATCCCGCCTGTCCCCCACTACGCCCTCGGGAAGGCCCTGCTACCGGCTTGCGATCCGGGAGTTCAACCATGCTGGCAGTCACTATGGAGAAGTACTGGCACGAGTGAACCCACTTTGACGTCGGCAACGAAGGAGTTCGGGATGGGGTCACGCCATTCGCCGACGGTTACCAAGCACGGGTTAACCTCCACCCCGACGCGGTCGGCGACGCGGTTCGTCGCCTCGGCGACGGCGTACCGGCTCAGATTATCGCCGACGAGAATTACGTCGACGTCTCGTGGCGAGGGTCCCGGAGTGCCCTGGTGGCGCGCCGCCCATGAACCGAAAATCCACGCTCCACAACGCCCTCGCGTTCCGGAAGGCTGGGCCGCCGTCCGCTCGAAGCGGACCGGCGCCACTACTTCCAACCACCTCAAGTCCGCCATTAGTCCAAGGCGAGAATCGCCTGAAGAGCCTTGTCGAGCGACTCCAACTCAGAACCCGTCGGCCTGCCACAAACCCTCCGAAACGGATGTCGGGGTCGACCACGGTAAATTATGCGACGGTTACAGGTCTTCGTCGAGGTCTGCTGGCATCGCCGGCAGGTGGGCGGCGCGGTCTCGGATTGCTCGCAGACCTGGCAGAGCCTCTCGGTCCTTGGGTCGGCCGGCGCGCTCTTTGGCGGCGATGATGTCGTCGAGGGCCGCAGCCCGGATGCTGAACCCGTCGCCATGCAAGACGGTTGCCCGCTCGGCCAGTTCCTCGTAGGGAACGAGCCGCCCGTTGGGAGCTTCCAGGCCGTCGAGCACATCGAAAGCGCCAGCGTCGGTCATCCATGTAGTGGTGGACAGGTCTACCAAGGTGACCCCGTCGAGCTGCACGGGCAGAGCCCGGGCCTCCTCGTCGCTCAGGCCAGCGACGCGCAGCCGGGCGTGCAGCTCGACCATGGCTGCGGCAAGACGATCGAGGTTGGCGCGCTCACGTCGGACCACGCAGTCGGCGTCCTCGGTCGGCCGATCGGAGCCATACGCCCGGGCGGCAGCCCCACCGCAGATGAGGTATTCGACGCCGTGACGGTCGAGAGCCTCGATCAGGCGGGGAAGGTCAGACGGCGGCCCGTCAGGCTTCGACAACGACTTCGCCGGCCCGGCGCCGCTCGGCTAGGTCGGCCAACCACTCCCGCACCGCCTCGGGCGAGTCGAGTCGCCGACCATCACGCGTGATCGGCACATCGTCATGGCTCGGCGGGGCGGCGTCGCGCATCGCCTCGAACCACTGCTCTGCGGTCAGCACCGGCTGCGCGTCCACAAGCTCACTGTACTGCCCGTCAGGTTCAGACCGTAGCGAACCGCGCTGAACGGGTCGGCGTCAGGCTTGATCGTCCACGCCACCTCGGCGGCGTTCATTACCGGCTCAGCCCGACGGCACCATTGCCGCGGGTCAGCCTCGGAGTGGACCCGGGCCAGGCACCAGGAGTAGTAAGCGACTACCTGGTCGTCGCCGTGCTCGGTGACGACGAAAACCTCTCCAACATTCCCCTCGCAAGCCACGAGCTCATCCAACTCGACGTGGGCACCCCGACAGTCCCACCCCGCACAGTCAGTTTTCCGAGCACGCCGTGAGCCGGGCGGGCGCGAACCAAGCGGGGTGCGCGCATCTGTCGAAGAGACAACGCCTCGACCAGCCTGTGTAGGAGTCTCCACGTAGAGACTCCATGAACGGCCCCCAGGCGAAGACCCCGTGGACGAGTCTCTACGTGGAGACTGCCAGACGCCCGTGGGATAACGGTCCTAAAGGACACGGTCGCGCAGAGCGTCGGCGCAAACGACGTACCTTTCACCCTAGGCATTCTGTACCGCCACCGATGCCCTCAGTGGTCACCGCACGGGAGATGACAGATGCCGAGCGTCGGGCCTTTCGGCGCAAAGGAAGGTGACTACATGACCAGGTCCGACCAAATCGCCGCGCACACCGAGACCCACGACTTCGCGACCGAGATGGAAGGGGCCACCTCGGAGGACGAGACCGAAACAACCCCGATGGTCACTACCTCGCTCGGCTTGCGAAGTCATTGCTGGACTGGGTTCGAGAGCGTGCCATCGAGCAGCACATCCGTCCCAGTGCAAGCTGATCGTCGTCGGGGGCGTCCAGTAAGTCATCGAGGTGGACAAGCACAGGATCCCTCGGCAGCCGCGCTCAACGGGCTGAGCAGGACAACAACCAGGTGGCCTGAGAACGGCAAGGGAACGAGCTATTCTCCTGCGACTCCCAGCCCCTACCGCCACCTCGTAGGCGCTTGCTAGCGGACAGTTTTCATGCGGACGGAGCAGAACGATCACATGACCGACGACCCTGAAAACGAGGACGAGAAGGAGCGGCTCGCCGAGGAGATCCCCATCTACGCCGCAGCAGCACGAGGTGTCTCCAGCAGCAAGCCTAGGCCCGTGGTGATCGTGCAGGATGATCGCTTTGACGTAACGGCTTCAGTCACAGTGTGTCCCCTGACGACGAATCCTATCGAGGCTCCATTGGCTCGAATCGAGGTCGAGGTATCAGCGACGACGAGACTCGATCAGACCAGCCGCATCATGGTTGACAAAGTCACGACGATGCCACGAGCGAACCTGCGGGAGCGGCTGGGACGACTGCCGCAGGAAGATCTCATAAGGCTGAACCGCGCTCTGGTCGTCTTCCTCGGACTCGGAGACTGATCGAGCCACAGGCACAGAAGCCTCGCGTTGGCCCCACGTCGGCCGCAGCCAATCAAGGCTCGGAGCCAGACGACCGTTCGTATTGACGGATCCGATCGTCCCCGAGCGCTCGTCACGGACAGTGTCGACGTCGTGGCCTGCGCTCCGCAATAAGTCGCGTTGTCGTAGCCCGAGATTCTCGTCGAGCTTCAGTCTCACGCCACGTCGACGAAGTGTGCGTCCACCAAGCCGGCGCCATACGCAAGACTGGCACGCAGATCATCGTCAGACAGCTGCGGATACTCGCGAAATATCTCCTCTGGGGTAATTCCAGACGCCATCATCGAAAGAATCAGCCCCACCCAGATACGGGTTCCTCTAACGACCGGTTTGCCAAAGCAAACGGCTGGATCAATACTGATCCGGTCTGGGATCTCCGAGAGCATCCTCTCACGATATCTGACTCCTCCCGTTTCGCGCACCGACGCCTTCGACACCGACGTGTCCTCGACAGCTGAGGCGAACCAGGCGAACGCCGCCGTGATCGACCTCGAGGCTCCCGGCGGCACTCGGGGTGATTAGTCGTCTTCGAGGAGAACGGGTTGGCGGTGTTGGAAGACCGCTTTCGGCGTGTCGTTCAGCCATCCCACGGCGCGAGTCTGGATCCACGCCTCGACCTCGCACTCGAACGCCCGCCCTGTTGAGCATGCGAACC
>JAJZDJ010000229.1 GCA_021828685.1 Actinomycetes bacterium
CCGGTTGCCCAGTTCGCAGGTCTGGCGGGTTTCGCCGAAAAGATGCTCGTCAGCGAGCAGGCGGTGGCAGTGGTCCCCGATGCCATGCCCCTCGACCGTGCGGCGCTTCTCGGGTGCGCAGTCGTGACTGGCATGGGGACGGTCTTCAACGCGGCCAGGGTTCGCCCGGGCCAAAACGTCGCAGTGATCGGGTGCGGCGGTGTCGGACTGAACGCCATCCAGGCCGCAAGATTTGCAGGCGCACGTAGAATTATCGCGATAGACCGCTTGGCGTCGAAGCTGGAGCGGGCTAGCCGCTTTGGCGCTACCCATACGATCGACGCCGGCGCCGGTGATCCCATCGCCGCTGTACGCGACATCACCGGGGGGGGAGTGGATCATGCTATCGAGGCGGTCGGTCGACCTGCGACTATCACGCAGGCGTTCGAGATGCTCGCCGTGCGGGGTACGGCGACTGTGATCGGCGTTCCCGCAGTCGGCGATCAGGTGACAATCAGTGCTATGGACCTGCTCTCGGAGCGCCGCTTGCAAGGCGCCCAGATGGGCTCGAGCCGATTCCCCCTCGATCTCGAATGGATCGCCCAAATGTACCTCGACGGCCGTCTTCTCCTAGACGAGCTGATCTCTAGCCGGATCACTTTGGACGAGATCGACGATCAACTCCTCGGAATGGACGCGTCGTCGGGGGCTCGATCTATCGTCGTCTTCTAGGCGTTTCCGGCGGCCTTTCGGAGAAGGAACCGCATGGTCGTCTCCACGAGCACCTGCCCGTCCGATCGGAACGCGGTCGCATCGAATAGCCCAATGTCGAGCGAGTTACCTGGGATCAGTTCGATCTGTTCCACCTCGACTCGGATGACGTCTCCGTCGAAGGCGGGAGACACAAACCTAACCTTGTCGTAGCCGACCAAGGCGACGGCTAGTTCGTCGAAGAGTCCTGTCTGTTCGAGCAGACCACCCATCACGAGGAGGAGCGCCTGGCCCGGCCACGGCCTCGATGCGAACTTCGACCGCGCAAGATACTCTGCGTCGGTGAAGAGAGGATGCACGAATCCGCCGATGCGGACGAGCCCCTCCGACTCGGTTGCGTCCAAGCGCCGAGACGGCGAGCAGCCTTTTATCAGCGGCATCTGATCGCCTCTGTGGTGCGGATCAATTTGACTCGCCTTCGACGAGATGTCGTTTGACAACCTTGCCGTTACTGTTACGGGGGAGGCTAGTGACGCTGCGGTAAGCGCGGGGACGTTTGAAGTCGGCGACTCGAGGTCCGATGAAAGCCGCAAGCACCTCAGGGTCCATCGTCCGGCCGGGTTTGGCAACGACGAACGCCGTTACGGCTTCACCCCACTTGTCGTCTGGCAGTCCGACGACGGCGACCTCAGCGATGCTCTCGTGGGTGAGGAGAATCTCTTCGATCTCGTTCGGGTAGACGTTGATGCCACCAGTGATGATCATGTCCTTTTTCCGTCCGACGATCGAAATGAACCCCTCGTCGTCTTGGGTCGCGAGATCCCCCACGCTGAGAAAGCCGTCGGCCGTCGTACAGGCGGCGGTCGCTTCAGGATTCTTGTGGTAGAAGTTCATGGCAAGCGGGGACCGGCTGTAAAGCTCTCCAGGAACGCCGCGTCCGACGGGTCTGCCGTCGGGGTCAACGAGGCGAACCTCTGTCATGAACCATGGCAGGCCGACGCTTCCGGCCCGTGTGCGGGCGTGCTCGGGTCGTAGGTTGGTGACCACTCCCGCCTCGGTCGACCCGTAGAGCTCGTGGACGGCGACGTCGGGAAAGTGGTCGAGCACCCAGTCCTTCAGTACCACCGGCAACGCAGCAGCGTTGAAATACAAAGTCTGCAGTGTCGCCACCTCGGCCGGCGGTCCGCCGAGGTCCGCTGCGGCTCGCAGCGTCTGCGCGTGTGTCGGCACCAAGAAGGCGGCCGTGGCCCGGTCCCTGCGGACCGTTGCGAGGAACTCCTCGGGGTCCCAGTGGTTGAGGATCGTCGTGGTTCCGCCGAGAAAGACCGACGTGTAGGCGAACGTGAAGCCGGCGCCCAAAGACATAGGTGAGACTGCGACGCTCGTGCTCGTCGGGCCGAGGCCCCACTCGATGCCGGCAGCGAGCATTCCGAGCACCCGTGCCCTATGGCTGATGACGACCCCTTTCGGCTGGCCGGTCGTCCCCGAGGTGTAGACGATCGAGAAGGGATCCAAGTCCCCGATGTCGATTCGCGGATCGCTAGCACCGGCGGACTCGATTACGCCCTCGTAGCGCTCCGATCCCACATCGGCGGCTCCGTCCCCGCCGGTCGTAATGCTGCAGCGAAGTTCCGGCGCCCACTCCGAGAACTTCTCGGCGTACACGCTGTCTGCTACCAAGGCGTCCACGTCAGCGTGATCGACCACATGGTCGAGCTCGGTCGCCGAAAGTCGATGGTTGAGCGGCACGAAGGTCATGCCCGCCTTGGCAATCGCCACAACGGTTTCGAGGAGCTCTGCACGGTTGCCCATCAGCACCCCGACGGCGCCCCCGGGCACGAGCCCGCGTCCGAGGAGGGCATTTGCCAGCCGGTTCGAGCGGTCGTCAAGAGCGGCGAATGTCAGGCGGTTCGCATTGTCGATGATCGCCACCTTGCCCGGGGTGCAACGGCAGGCTTCGCGCACACCATTGGCGACGTTGAGCTTCACCGCTTCGCCGGCACCGGTCATGGCGCCGTCCGCAGGCGCTGGCGCTGTCGCTGTCGCTGTCGGGAGGTGTCTCGCATGGATTCTCCTAGGGCTGCTAATGTCTGATGTTAACGTAGTCAAGTCAGGAGGTCGGATGCCAGCGGGTATGGATTATCGAGTCGAACGACGGGTGGGATACCTGACTTTCAACCGTCCGGACAAGATGAACAGCATCGGCGAAGAGTTCCTCTCCGACATCGCCTCGGTGATGGATGAAGTAAGGGCCGACGAACACCTGCGGGCGCTCGTCCTCACGGGATCGGGCAAGGCGTTTTGTGTGGGTCTCGACCTCGACCTGTTGGAGCGGGCGTTTGGCGACGTGGAGTACTTCGAAACGGTGCTTCGGCGTCTCAACGCCTTCTACCTCGGAATGGAAGAACTGCCCATCCCTGTGGTAGCGGCAGTCAATGGCATCGCCAGAGCCGGCGGGTATGAGATCTCACTAGCGGCGGACTTGGTACTGGTGGCAGACGAAGCGCGCATCGGCGACGTCCACTCGCCGTTCGGCGTGCCCCCCGGCGGAGGCGCCTCACACCGGCTAACCCGACGGGTAGGCGAGCTGCGCGCCAAGGAGCTGATCTTCACGGGGCGCTGGCTCGACGGGCGCGAGGCTGCGACGTGGGGGCTCGCGCTGCGCTCGGTGCCGCTCGGGCAGCTGGTGGAAGCTACAGAGGAGCTGGTCGATCAGCTGCGCGACAAGCCGCGCTCGTGCCTGTCGGTCGGCAAGTGGTGCCTGCATGAGAACCGACACCTGCCCTCACGGGCGGCGGTCGACGTCGAGCTAGGCGCCTTTCACGAGTGGCTCACAACAGTTCGCGATCCAGGCGAGGGCATGCGGGCCTTCGTGGAGAAGCGCGAACCGGCTTTCGACTGACACCCGACCGGAAACCCAGCTACCCGTCCGGCGTCTTGGGCTGACGGTCTCAGCGACATAGGATCTCTCGATGGGCGAAAGCTTCGAGGAGATCCGCGACGGGGACGTGCTATGGCGTTTCGACACTCAGTTCCTTGCGTCGAACTGGACATGCATCTGGGGTCGCGGCTGTCTAGGTATCGCTCCAGATCCGGCCCCGGACCTCGGCCTCGGCTGCTGCTCGATCGGTGCCGACTTGGGTGATGTCGACGAAGCGCGAATGATCTCAGCGTTAGCGGCTACTTTGCACCCGCTTCACTTCGAGCGCTACGAGGATGCTATCGAGGGAGGAATCTTCAGCGACGGGACGCGTCTGCACACCCGGGTCGTCGACGGGGCATGCATCTTCTTGAACCGCCCGGGCTTCGAGGGCGGCGCCGGCTGCGCCCTGCACTTGGCGGCAGTGGACTTAGGGGAGTCGCCGACCGATTGGAAGCCGTCGGTGTGCTGGCAGTTACCGATCAAGGTCGACTGGGAGACAGGGCAAGGCGACACCGAGGTGGCGACGGTGCGCCGCTGGTCCAGACGCGACTGGGGAGAGGAGGGTGAGACGATGGCCTGGTGCTGCACGGAAGGCCCGCTCGCTTACGTCGGCGAGGAGAGGTTGGTGGATTCGATGGGAGCTGCACTTGAGGAAATCGCCGGCAGCTCGGTCGTTGACGAACTGCGACAGCGCATGACGGTCGCCCCGACGCCGTCATCCTCGCGGTCCGCAGCCAATCGACGTGCCAGCGAGTGGCTCCCTGTCGACTATGAAAATGGACTGTGACCACGCTTCCACTTTCTGAGGTCAAGGCACGGCTC
>JAJZDJ010000028.1 GCA_021828685.1 Actinomycetes bacterium
GTCGGGTTGCCGACCCCGGTCCGGGTCGTTCCAGGAACCGCATCCAAAGCGTCACGCTGTTGGACGCGATAGGAGATCATGGCTTCGACGCGTGCTTTGGCGGCGCCCGGCGCGACGAGGACAAGGCGCGTGCCAAGGAGCGGGTTCTGTCTTTTCGTAACGGTTTCGGCCAATGGGAACCGAGGACGCAACGCCCGGAGCTTTGGCAGCTCTACTACGGGCGGGTGAACCCCGGGGAGCATCTTCGGGCGTTTCCGCTGTCGGACTGGACAGAGCTCGACGTCTGGCGCTACGTCGAGCGTGAAAAGATCGAGCTTCCGTCGATCTACTTCGCGCATCGCAGGCCGGTCGTCGAGCGAGACGGGATGCTGTTGGCCGTATCGAGGTCGGTAGTGCCCCGCCCCGGTGAGGCCGTCGAAGAAACCACGGTGCGCTTCCGGACGGTGGGCGACGCGACATGCACGGGGGCGGTTCGCTCGACGGCGCGCACCCTGGCCGAAGTGATCGACGAGGTAGCGACGTCACGGGTAAGTGAACGCGGGGCGACAAGGGCCGACGACAAGGTTTCGGAAACGTCGATGGAGGACCGCAAACGCGAGGGCTACTTCTAGGTGGCGCCGTCGTCGCTTCGAGACGCGTCGACGTCGCAGCTCCTGCGGTTCGCAACCGTCGGGTCCGTCGACGACGGCAAGTCGACGCTGATCGGCAGGTTGCTTCACGACACGAAGCAACTCGCCGACGACCACATCGAGGCGCTGTCGAGCGCCAGCCGACGTCGTGGGCTCTCCGGGGTCGACCTGTCGTTCGTAACCGACGGCTTGCGAGCGGAGCGAGAACAGGGGATAACAATCGACGTCGCCTACCGCTACGCCTCCACCCCACAGCGAAAGCTCATCATCGCCGACTGCCCCGGCCATCTCCAGTACACCCGGAACATGGCGACCGGCGCGTCCACGGCGGACCTAGTGGTGGTGGTGGTGGACGTCGCTGCCGGAGTGCGCGACCAGACCCGGCGGCATCTGTGCATAGCGGCGCTGCTCGGTGTGCGCCATCTTGTAGTCGCCGTCAACAAGATGGACCTCGTGGGCTGGGACCGCAACGCCTTCGAGCCGGTCGTGGCCGAGCTGGAGCGCCTGGCCCTTCGGCTCGGCGTGGAATCGGTAGTAGCAGTGCCGGTGTCAGCGCTGCGCGGTGACAACGTCGTGGAAAAATCCGGGGAGGCACCGTGGTACGAAGGCCCAACCGTCCTAGATGCGCTGCACCAGGCCGAAGCGGGCCTGTGGGCCGGTGGCGGCGGTGGCAGTAGTGGCGGTGGCGGCGGTGGCAGCGGTGGTGGCGGTGGCCAAGGGTCGGCACGCCTTGCTGTGCAGATAGTCTCGCGACGTCCGGGCGGCGGCCGGGCCTACGCCGGGATGCTGAGCGGCAGTTCGCTGCATCCGGGTGACGAAGTCGTCGTCCTGCCGGGGGGGCTTCGCAGTGTCGTGGTGGAACTTTCGACGCTGGGCGGCCCGGTGACGGAGGCGCTTCCTTCCGAATCGGTTTCAGTCGTCCTCCAAGACGACATCGACGTTTCACGAGGCGACGTGATCTCGGCTACGGAGGGTGCTCCATCGCCGACGAATGAGATCGAGGCTGTCGTCTGCTGGTTCGGCGCCGAGCCGTTGCGGGCGCGCCAGCGCTATCACATCAAGCACACGACCCGGGTAGTGATGGCAGAAGTGCGGGCGGTCGAGTCGCGCCTCGACGTGGAGACCCTCGCTTTGGACGGCGCCGAGTCGCTCTCTGACAACGAAATTGGAGTCGTTCGCTTTGTCGTGGCAACGGAGCTGGTCATCGACGCCTACCGCGACAACCGCGTCACCGGAAGCTTCATAATCATCGACTCGAACTCGAACGTGACCGTAGGCGCCGCCATGGTCGGGCCGCCGGCCATCGTCGCAACCAACGACGAAACGTCCGACGGTTCAGGGGCGCTTGCCCCCCTGGGCGTCTGATATGCGGCGGGAGACTGACCTCCCGAAGCGCGCCTGCACCTGAGCGGCCAAACCCGGGGCGAGAGAGCCGAGGGTCGCTCCGACCTTCAACGACAGGGGAGCAACGTCGATCTCGGCGCGGTTCGAGCGGATGGCCCTCACGACGGCCGCGGCGACTTGCTCGGGGCTGACCGTCCCGACTCCCGGCGGCAGCGACGCCCCCGTGTCGGCGAACATGCCTGCGTCACGGACGAAGCCCGGGAAGACGGCGGAGCAGCCCACACCGGTGCCGTGGAGGTCTGCGCGCAGCCCGGCGGCAAAGCCGCGGAGAGCGAACTTTGTGGCCGAATATAGAGAACCCCCCGGTGAGGCGACCTTGCCGGCGAGGGAGGATATGAACACAAGGTGACCGCTGCGGCGCTCCAAGAATCCGGGCAACAGAGCGCGGGTCATGGCGATCGGGCCGGCCAGGTTGATCTCGATGACGGTGTCAATCTGGTCTTGGTCCCAGGTCCGAAGTTCGCCCGATCCGGGGACGGCGGCGTTGAGCACGGCGACGTCTACCGGGCCGGCATCTTCCAGCAGCCGTTCGAGCTCGCTCCGCTTCGAAAGGTCAGCGACGAGGGTCCTCCCGCCGGTCGTCGAGGCCAGCGACTCGAGGAGAGACTCGTTCCGGCCTGTGAGAACCAGGCGGCAACCCTCGTCGGCCAAGGCGGTGGCTGTCGCTCTTCCAAGTCCTCCGGTAGCTCCAGTGAGAAGTACCGTGGAGCCGCGGAGTTGTGTCATGGATAGAAGCTAGCCGGCCGCTGATAGCGTGAGGTGGGTGCGAGGACGACGATCGCTGCAGTGCTTACTCTGTGCGAGGAGAACTGCACGGTGAACGGTGCCGAAGCCCTGCTGCGCACACTCGTATCCTCCGGTGTAGACACCTGCTTCATGAATCCGGGGACTTCGGAGATGCACTTTGTGGCCGCGCTCGACCGCGTGCCTCAGATGCGCGGCGTCCTGACGCTGTTCGAGGGTGTCGCGTCGGGGGCGGCGGACGGCTTCGCCCGGATGGCCGAGCGGCCCGCCTCGGTTCTTTTGCACCTCGGGCCTGGACTCGGGAACGCTGTAGCGAACCTGCACAACGCCAAGCGCGCAGCCAGTCCCGTGGTCGCCGTGGTCGGCGACCACGCCACCTATCACGAACGCTTCGACGCGCCGCTGCAATCAGACATCCACGCGCTCGCCTCCAACGTGTCGGGATGGGTGAGCCGTCCCGGTGGCGTCGAGGAACTCCCCGGCGCCGCGGCGGCGGCTGTTGCAGCCGCCTACGGCCCTCCCGGACAGGTGGCGACGCTCGTCCTACCGGCGGACGTCTCGTGGTCCGAAGGAGCGGAGCCGGCCCTGCCTGCGGTGCGTCGCGTTGCGGGCGTTGCGGGCGTTGCGGGCGGCGTCGACGCGGAAACGTTGCGCTGCGCTGCGCAAGTGCTGCGCAGCGGCGAGCCGGCGGCGTTCCTGGTCGGCGGCTCCGGCTGTCGCGCCGAGGTGCTAGAGACACTCGGCTCCATCGCATCTGCGACCGGCGCGAGGGTCATCTGCGAGACCCTTCCCGCCCGGATAGAACGCGGTGCGGGACGTTTCGAACCTGAGCGCCTCGCCTACCTTGGCGAGATGGCGCTGGCTCAACTCGACGGCCTTGCACACCTGATCCTGGTCGGCGCCCCTGCGCCGGTGTCGTTCTTCGCCTACCCCTCGAAGCCGAGCTGGCTGACCCCGCCGGACTGCAAGGTGCTGCGACTTGCGAGTGGCGGTGACACCTGCTCCGTCGCCGTGTCGTCGCTGGCAGAGACACTAGGCGTAACGAGCGGTAGACCTGCGCAGGAGTCGCGTGCTGCTGGGCACACGCGCCCAGAGGCGCCCGCAGGCGGCCCGCTCACGTCGGAGGCTCTCGGCCGGGCGGTCGGAGCGCTGCTCCCAGAGGGGGCTATCGTCTCCGACGAGTCGATAACTTCGGGCGCTCACGCTTGGGCAGCGAGCGCGGCGGCGGCCCCTCACGACTGGCTGGCGTTAAGGGGCGGTGCCATCGGCCAGGGGCTGCCTCTCGCGCTGGGCGCTGCGGTCGCTTGCCCGCAGCGGCGAGTGCTCGCCTTGGAAGCCGACGGCTCGGCGATGTACACCATCCAAGCGCTTTGGAGCATGGCCAGGGAGGGTGCTGATGTGACCGTGGTGATCCTCTCCAATCGCAGCTACGCGATACTCAACATGGAGCTGAAGCGCGTCGAGGCGGACACCGACGGGACGCGCGCCCGGGAGATGCTCGACCTTGGACGTCCGGATCTTGATTTCGTGTCGCTGGCGGCCGGCATGGGGCTCCCCGCCCGGCGCGCCACTGATGCCGCCGGGTTCGCCCAGGCGCTCGGGGAGTCGTTCGCGACGCCCGGCCCTTCGCTGATAGAAGCGGTGATCGTTCGCTAGACGCGAGAACGTAGGTTTTCTTGGACACCTTCGGGCGCATCTGCGTGGCGCCTCCCTGTCGAGGCTCCGCTATTGACCGTCAAATTTGGTCAGGATCTTCGAGTCGGAAAACTTTTGTACCAAGAAGTGCGTTTTCCGAGCGAGGGCTGGTACAGGATTTTTTGGGAACGAAGATCGTGTACCAAAAAGTGCGAAAAAACGCTTCGAATGGTCAGGCTGTGTCAGGGCCGCGAAGATCCTGACCAAATTGAACACCCTTTCTGCCCCGCAGGTAGCTAAACGGGTCGAGCGGGTGGCGGAAGCGGATTTCATTCAGCTAGCTAGGGATCTAGGCATTTACGCTAGAACAGTGCTGGTGGGCGATACTCCAGTCCGGCTGACGCTGAGGACCACGGCAATGGCCTCCGACGGCCGCGCGATCGCCCGTGACGCCGACGGGAAGGTGGTCTTCGTCGAGGGAGCCCTGCCCGACGAGACTGTGGTTGCGCACGTCACCGAGGACAAGTCATCTTTTCGCTCCGCAGTCATAGACATTCCATTGGAGGCGTCCCCGGACCGGGTAGAACCCCTTTGCCCATATGTGGCCGAAGGCTGCGGGGGCTGTCGCTGGCAGCACGTCGAGGTCGACGCGCAAAGAAGACTGAAGGACACCATGATCCGAGAGTCCCTGCGTCGAATCGGGCGGACCGTAGGCCTCCCCGACGGAGGTGTCGAGCCAACCGTGGAGCTCGCTTCGTGGCAGTTTCGCACGACCGTCCGTGCAGGGGTGGCTGCAGGCCGACCCGGGTTGCGCCGGCTGCGCTCGAACGACATTGTTCCCGTCGACGAGTGCCCTGTCGCGACCCCCGAAGTGTCGGGCATGCTCGGCTCGCTCGACTTCCCGGGTGCAGACGAGGTGCTGTTCCGGGCGGGTGAGCGAACCGGCGAGCTAATGGCTCGCCCCAGTCCGCTACCGGTCGAACTGGAGTTGCCGAAGGGCGTTTCGGCAAGCCAGATCCACGAGTGCGCTGCGGGAAGGACTTGGAAGGTGTCGGCGGCCTCTTTCTTCCAGACCCGACCAGACGGAGTCGACGTGCTGGCGTCGATGGTCCGAGACAGCGCGACGGGCTTGGATCGCGCGAGCCGGCCGGACCGGAGGGGTCGGGCGGTGGACCTATGCAGCGGTGTCGGGGTGTTCGCAGGGCTGCTAGGGGAAGCTGGCTGGACGGTGACGGCGGTAGAGGTTTCGAAGTCGTCGGTTGCGGACGCCGAGCAGAACCTGGCGGGGCTCCCAGTGGAGATCGTGCGGAGCAGGCTTCAGGAGTGGAAGCCGACACAGGCAGACCTTGTGGTGGCGGATCCGAGCCGTGACGGCCTCGGCCGGCGCGGAGTCGCCGTGGCAGCTGGGACCGGGGCACGCCGGGTGGTGCTCATAAGCTGCGACGTCGCCAGCTTCGCCCGCGACAGCGCACTTCTGGCCGACGCCCGATACCGACTTTCCTCTCTCACCCCGATCGACATGTTCCCCCACACGCCGCACGTCGAGATTTTTTCAGTCTTCGATCGGGTCGCGACGTGAGCACCCGGTTTTGCAAGGTGCCGTGCGGCGTTCAGATCCGTTCCAGCGTTTCGCCGTCGAAGAGCGGGGCGGCGTCGAGGATGTCAACGTCGGCCTGCATCTCTGCTTCGGTTGGAGTCGGACTGGCGTCGAGGGCCGCCTCGAGCGTCGGGCGGAGAAGGTCCATGTCACTCGAGGAGTTGAGGAACACCTGCGCGTTCGACAAGACGAAGCGGACCGCCCGGCCGAGTTCGTCGCCCGGAGGCAGCGGCTGGTACCAGCTGTGGCGACTCCCTTCGTGGTCGGCCGGCCAGCGCCGGCGCGCCAGCGACTTGATCGTCTGCACGGCGACGTCGCGCTGTTCACAAAGCTCGAGGAGTGCCTCCAGCTCGCTTCGGTAGGCGGTGTTTGCGAGCATTGTGAAGTTGTAGGGGAGCAGGACCGAATCGAAGTCGTATCGCTCCAGGCTCTTCCGGTGCATCTCGGGGATGCGCAGGCCGTGGCCTGTCACACCAACAAAGCGGGTCAGGCCCTCCTCTCTGGCGCCGAGAAGGGCTTCAAGCGCGCCGCCGGGCCCCATCGCCTCGTTCCACTCTTCTTCTTCGACGAGATTGTGGAGCTGGATCAAGTCGACTGAGTCGACACCGAGACGCTCGAGGGAGCGCTCAAGGCTGCGCCGGGCGCCTGACGCGTCGCGCTGGCCGGTCTTGGTAGCCAGAAACACTTCTTGGCGGTGAGCGCGAAGCCAGGGCGCCAGGCGAAGCTCGGACTCGCCGTAGTCGGCGGCGGTGTCGATGTGGTTGACCCCGTAAGAGGCGGCGACCTGCAGATAGTGGTCGGCTGTGGCTTGACTCGCCCGTCCCAGACCGGCTGCCCCGAAGATGACTCTCGAGCTGCGATGACCGGTGCGCCCGAAGCGGGACCTCGGAACGTGTGCCGAGGTGCCCCCGTCCGCTTCGGTCATGCCACTGTCGTTTCTTTCGCTATCGGCCATCAGTCCACCATAGAGCGAAAATCGCTCTCGATGCTTGCCAACGTGCGTTCGATGCGTTCCTCGCTCACAGGTACAGCTGTACCCATGGACTGCGCCCAAAGCGACACGCGCAGTTCCTCGATCAACCAGCGGACTTCAGCCAACGACGCCGGAGATCTACGAACGCGACTGTCGACCAGCCTGTTGTAGCGAAGCGACAACTTGTCGATGACAGCCTGGCGGGACTGGTCACGTTGAAGGTCTCTCGGAAGTTGCTCCAGGCGCCGGCCGACGGCGTCTAGGTAGCGCGGTAGGTGCTCGATTCGAGCGGTGCCGGTGACCGTAACGAATCCGGGGTACACGAGAGCATCGAGCTGACCGCGGATGTCATTGGCGCTTCGGGAGAGACGCCCACCGAGGTCCGTCGACACCATCCGGGCGACCGCCGAGCGCTGCTTCGCGGAAGCCTCGTAGATCTTGCCGGCCAGACCTACGAGCGCTTCGAGGTGCTCGGAGAGCTCGATCTCGACGAGAGTCGTCAGTTGCTCGAATCCGGCTCTGGTGAAAGAGGGGCCGCTGTTTGCTATCAGGACGTCGTCGATCAGGGCCGTCGCGCAGTCGTCGACTACGGCGCGCATGGATACACCCGTGCCTCGAAGTGCAGCGTCGGTCTGCTTGGTCATGCGGCGGTGGTGATGTTCCCAGGAATATTGCGCGCCGATCCTGAGCAGGCGGCGGCTTCCCTGCCACATGTTCGAGGTCTGCGCGTCAGACGATTCAAAGATCCGCAGTGCGACGCTTACGTCCTCGTCGACGAGGGCGGGATAGGCGCGAAGGTCGCCCTGCGCGAGGATCTCGGGTATGTCGTCGAAATCCCACGAGGTGATCTCGCTGCGCTCAAACCCTGGAAGCGCCGCCCGGGCAGCATCCAGGAAGGCTTCGCAGAGCGACGATTGCAGGGCGGCAAGGTCCTTACCCCGTGCTGTCGTTGTGTTGTCGGTGCCGATCACCTCGAAACCTACCCGCAGATGGCCGGGGAGCCGGTCGAGGTCCCACGCAGCCGGCGTCATCGGCTCGCCGCTGAGTCGAGCCAGGGCGACGGCCACGCAATCAAGGAAGCCGGCCCGTGTGCCGGACTTTTGAGACGATGACGGCCCGGCGATCTCGGGGTCCGTATCGCGTCCGAGTTCGTATGCGATCTCGGACGCGACCTCCTCGGTGCTTGCAATGAAGCGTCGCACCGCCTTCGGGGCGATCCTGATCAACGCAGCGATGAGATCCATGCGTCGTCCGGGGATGTGGCCTTCGAATGCCTTCGAGTTTACGCGGTTGATGACAAGAAGGGGCAGTTGGACTGTCACGCCGTCGTCTTGTTCACCCGGCGTGTAGCGGTAACGAAGGCGCAAACGAAGGCCGGCATGATCCCACCAGTCGGGGTAGTCGGAGAGACGAAGTGGTTGAGCGTCAGGATCTACAAGCACCGACAGCGGCACGTGGAGGGGATCCTCGCCCCCGCTCGACGCGTGACGCCACCAGCGCTCGAGTCGGCGCGTACCAGTGGCATCATTCGGAACGACCGTGTCATAGAACCGCTCCAGAGCGTCCTCGCCCGCGAACAGGTCGCGGCGGCGCATCCTGTCCTCGAGAAGGCCGAGTGCGTCGATTCGCTCTCGTGTCGCCACGAGCGTGGGTATCCGGAGGGGGGACTCGCCCTTGACGAGGGCGTGGTGGATGACCATCCGCCTGGACTCCTGCGGGTCGACGCGGGCGAGGGCGACCCGTCGGTTGTCGACGACGCGAAGGCCCAGAACTGTCACATTCTCGAGGGTGACCGCTTCGCCCCGTTCGGGGTCCCAGAACGCTTCGCCGTAGGAACGTTGCGCAAGGTGTGCGCCTGCCTGCTCGATCCACTTCGGCTGCACGGCGGCGGCGCTGTGGGCCCAGATGCCCTCGGTTTCAACCAATGTTCCTGCCATCACCCATTCAGGGGAGCGCCGGGAAGTCGCTGAAGCTCGTGCGATCCTCCACCTCGTTTGGCGAGTGCCCTGGTAGTCCCTGCGTATCCGGTCGCGACGGCCGACATTTGAGAGGAGACCACTCAACATCGCCTGATGGATGGCATCGGGCAGGGCTTCTGCGCTGTTTGCGTGCCAGCCCTCCGAGCGGTAAGCCTGGCGGATCTGGCCGGCTATGTCTTGCCATTCACGCAACCTCATTACATTCAGGAATTCCGCCCTGCAGCGCCGCCGGAAGGCATTACTTGACAGTTCCCGTGCCAACTCTGAAACATAGTCCCACAAACGCAACAGCCCCATAAAGTCCGAGTCGTCTACGTCGAAGCGGGCGTGCAGCGCATCCGCCTCCGGGGTGTCGCGAGGTCTCTCCCTCGGATCCTGTATCGACAGCGCGGCGGCGATGAGCGTCACCTCGCGAAGGCACCCACGCTCGTGTCCTTCGACGACGATACGCGCGAGCCGAGGGTCGAGTGGAAGGCGGGCCATGCGCCGGCCGAGGGAGGTGCTTTTCCATCGATCCCGATCGAGTTCCATCGCTCCGAGCTCGACGAGGATCGTCCGGGCGTCGCTGATCGAGCGACGTTCCGGTGCCTGGATGAAAGGGAAGTCCTCCATCTCGCCCAGACCCATAGAGGCCATCGTCAGAAGGACCGAGGCCAGGTTCGTCCGCAGGATCTCCGGATCGGTGAACTCGGGACGCGCCAGGTAGTCCGCTTCTGAGTACAGGCGGATGCATATCCCGGGTGCTTCGCGCCCGCAGCGGCCCGCTCGCTGGTCGGCGGAAGCGCGCGAGACAGCTTCGATCGGAAGGCGCTGAACTTTGCTGCGATGGCTGAACCGCGAGATTCTTGCGAGACCGGTGTCCACGACGTAGCGGATGCCGGGCACGGTCAGGGACGTCTCCGCCACGTTCGTTGCTACGACCACGCGTCGAGCGCGGTGGGGGCGGAAAACTTTGTGCGACTCGGCTGCGGACAGACGCGAATATAGCGGCAGGATCTCGACATCGGCCGACCCGGACTGCTGTAGCGCCTGAGCGGCGTCTCGAATGTCGCGCTCGCCGGGGACGAACACCAATACGTCTCCGGGTCCTTCGGCGCAGACTTCGGCTACGGCGTCACAGATCGCCTCGTTGATGTCGGTGCCTTCGGGCCGAGCGTCAGCCTCAGCGTCGACGAGTGCGGACTCTGAGGGGTCGCGGTAGCGAACTTCGATCGGGAAGCTCCGGCCGGAAACCTCGACGATAGCGGCGCCGAAATGGGTGGCGATCCGGGCGGTGTCGATAGTGGCGGAGGTGATGACGAGCTTCAAGTCCGGCCGCCGAGGCAGGATCCGCGCCAGGTAGCCGAGAAGGAAATCGATGTTGAGGCTCCGCTCGTGCGCCTCGTCGAGGATTATCGTGTCGTAGGCGCGAAGGTGACGATCGCGGCGGATCTCGGCGAGGAGAACACCGTCGGTCATGACTTTGACCATGGTCTGGTCCCCGACGCGGTCGTCGAAACGCACTGCGAAGCCGACAGCGTCGCCTACGGGGACGCCCAGCTCGCTGGCGAGCCGCTCCGCAACCGCTCGCGCCGCGATACGGCGCGGCTGGGTGTGGCCAATCAGCGCCGTACGGCCCCGACCGAGCTCCAGACACATCTTCGGCAGCTGAGTCGTCTTCCCCGAGCCGGTCTCCCCGGCTATCACAACCACCTGGTTGCGCTCGATCGCCGCTTTGATCTCGTCGCGTCGAGCGGCTACCGGTAGGTCCTCTGGATAGGTGATCGGCGGAGCCGTCAGGATCGAGGATCGCGACCTCGTCATGATCGTTCGCTGCGGCGGCCTCTAGCGCTCGTTGTGACAAGGCGTGTAAACGAAACGGTTTCGGGTCCGGCGTTGACATAGGAATAGCTGCGATCCGAAGGCAGGCGAAGGTAGCTTCCCGCCGGCATCGTCAACATCTCGCCGTCCACCTCGATGTGTAGGAGGCCGGCCGATACGAGGATCAGCTCCTCGCTTCCAGGTGGGTCAGGGTCGGCGTCGTAGCGCGCACCGCCGGCGAGCTCCCAACTCCACATTTCCGCCCCCGCAAGAGACGTGTATGCCACGAGCAGCCGGGCGCTGCTACCGTCGACGTCCTGCCAGATCGGCGACACGTCCCCGAACGGCTCCGACACGAGGGCCTCAGGCCTGCGCTCGGAGACGAGGGATCCGAAGTTGGTGCCGAGCGCCCGGGCGAGCTTGTCTAGCGTGCCGAGGCTCACGTTGGCCTCCCCCGCCTCCAGCGAGATGATCGTGCGGCGGCTCACCTCGGAGAGTTGGCTGAGCTCGTCCAGGGTGAGACGTTTGTCCAGGCGGAGCTGGCGAGCCCGCCGGCCGACCTCCTCCAGCAGCGCCGAATGCCGATTGCCTGTTGACGCCACCTTGATATCTTTGCCCATCCGGCCGAACTCTTCGCCGCTGAACCCGAAAGTGTAATATACTGCACTCTCGTGAACGAGGAGAGCGCTGCGATATCGAACCAGGAGCGCTCCGTCAAAGCGGTCGTGGCGCTACTTGTCGTGACAGCCGCCTGGGGGTCGACATTCGTCATCGTCCAGGATGCCGTCGCGCATCTGTCGGTGACGAGCTTTCTCGCATGGCGGTTCCTGCTCGCTGGGGCCGTCCTCGGATTTGCCCGTCCCCGTGCCCTGAAGCAGCTCGGCCGTCAAGGGTGGCTGAAGGGGGTTGTCATCGGGCTGGCCCTCGGCGGTGGATACCTCCTACAGACCGCCGGCCTGCGCTACACCAGTGCTGCAGTATCGGGGCTACTCACGGGGCTCGCGGTCATTTTCACACCGTTTCTTGCATGGATCGTGTTCGGGCAGCGCCCGACGAGGCGCATTCTTGTAGGCGCGGCCGTAGCTACGTGCGGACTCGCGGTGATGTCGTCGAGCGGAATCACCTTTGGCCTCGGGGCCATGCTGACGTTGGGCAGCGCCGTGATGTTCGCTGGCCAGATCGTCGGTCTGAGCAGGTGGTCCTCGAAAGATCAGGCTTACGGACTCGCCACAGTGCAGCTGCTCACGGTGGCAGCGATGAATTTGCTTCTCGGCGGATTCCAAGGGCTTAGCGTTCCGTCGTCGTCGTCGCAGTGGTGGGCGATAGTGCTCACAGCGTTGGTTGCGACTGCCTTCGCCTTCGTCGTCCAAAGCTGGGCCCAAGCGCAGCTGAGTCCTGGGCGGACGGCACTCGTATTGACCATGGAGCCGGTCTTCGCCGCTCTGACCGCCTGGATCGTCGGCCAGAGCATAGGCCTGCCCGTGCTCGCCGGCGGCGTCATGGTCGTCGGGGCAATGCTCGTCGTGGATGCCATCCCGGGGTCGCCCGAAGCAGGTCGTTTTCGCCCGGATACAGGATTTATTCCGGACGAGCCAAACTCCAACATGGCAGAGCTGAATGAAGTACTGACAACCAGTTGACAAACTCTGAATGAGATGATTCACTAAGATGTGTGAGCGCGGATAGCCAATCGAGGACGTTGCACAGCCCGACGGGAACGGAGATGTCGTGTCGCAGTTGGGAGGCGGAGGGGGCGCTTCGGATGTTGCACAACAACCTCGACCCCGACGTTGCCGAGCATCCAGACGACCTCATCGTCTACGGCGGGAACGGCAAAGCTGCGAGGAACTGGGCGTGCTTCGAAGGGATCGTTTCTGCACTACGTCGCCTGGCGCCCGACGAGACCTTGCTGATCCAGTCGGGCAAGCCTGTCGGTGTTCTGCGCACATGGGAGTGGGCTCCCCGGGTCCTCATCGCAAACTCCAACCTCGTCCCGGAGTGGGCCAACTGGGAGGAGTTCCGCCGCCTCGATGCGCTCGGCTTGACGATGTACGGCCAAATGACGGCGGGCTCGTGGATCTACATCGGTTCTCAAGGGATACTTCAGGGCACCTACGAGACCTTCGCGGCTGTCGCAGAGAAGCGTTTCGGCGGTTCGCTGGCCGGGACCATCACTTTGACCGGCGGCCTCGGCGGGATGGGAGGCGCCCAGCCTCTGGCCGTGACGATGAACGGGGGAGTGGTCATCGCAGTCGACTGCGACCCGAGCCGGATCGCCCGCAGGGTCGAGACCCGCTACCTCGACGAGCAGGCAAGCTCACTCGACGAGGCGGTCGAGAGCGCCCTAACCGCGTCTAGGAGCCGACGCCCGCTGTCGATCGGCGTGGAGGGGAACTGCGCGGAGGTCGTCCCCGAACTGCTTCGACGGGGAGTCCCGATCGACGTTGTGACCGACCAGACTTCGGCGCACGACCCGCTCAGCTACCTGCCCCTCGGAATGGCGTTCTCCGACATGGCAGACGCCCGAAGTTCGGACCCTGCGGGGTTCACGAAAGCTGCGCGCGAAGCCATGGCCCGCCACGTTGAGGCGATGGTCGGCTTCGCCGACGCAGGGGCAGAGGTGTTCGACTACGGGAACTCGATCAGGGCCGAAGCGCGACTCGCCGGTTACGGGCGCGCGTTCGACTTCCCGGGGTTCGTCCCTGCCTATATACGGCCGCTGTTCTGTGAAGGGAAAGGCCCTTTCCGCTGGGCGGCGCTGAGCGGTGACCCTCACGACATCGCGGTCACCGACCGGGCGGTGCTGGACCTCTTCCCGGACAACGACCCCCTTGCCCGCTGGATCCACAGCGCCAGGGAGAAGGTTGCCTTCCAGGGTCTTCCCGCTCGGATCTGCTGGCTCGGATACGGGGAGCGGGACCGGGCTGGCGTGCGCTTCAACGAGCTCGTCGCGAGCGGTGAGCTCGCCGGGCCGATAGTGATCGGTCGGGACCATCTCGATTGTGGCTCGGTGGCGTCACCGTACCGGGAGACCGAGGCGATGCTCGACGGGTCCGACGCGGTCGCCGACTGGCCGTTGCTGAACGCGATGGTCAACGTCGCGTCCGGCGCGTCGTGGGTGTCGATACACCACGGCGGGGGAGTCGGCATGGGCCGATCTATCCACGCCGGCCAGGTTTGCGTAGCCGACGGCAGCGAGCTTGCCGGCGAGAAGATCCGCCGCGTCCTCACAAACGACCCTGCGATGGGCGTCCTGCGCCACGCCGATGCCGGCTACGACAGCGCACGGGAGGTCGCTTCGAGCCGCGGTGTGCAGATACCGCCCGTTGGGTCGCAGGCATGAGCGGGCAGGTCGCCGTCGAGGACTTCGAAGCCATGTGGGCGAGCCTCGCGCCGATCGGACGCGCCGGTGACGGCGGCTACTACCGCTTGGCGTGGAGCGAAGCGGACATGGCCTGCCGCGAGTGGTTCCGCCGCCAAGCAAATAGTAGGGGGATGGTCGTCGACGAAGACGTCAACGGGAACCTTTGGGCGTGGTGGGGCGGCCCCGGACCGAACGCCGTCGTCACCGGCAGCCACCTTGACAGCGTGCCCGGCGGTGGGCCATACGACGGACCGCTCGGTGTTATCGCCGGGTTCGCCGCGCTCGACCGCCTTGCGAACTCCTACACGATTCCGCCACGCCCGGTAGCCGTCGTCAGCTTCTCCGACGAGGAAGGCGGCCGTTTCGGCGTGGCATGCGCTGGCAGCAGGCTCATGACCGGGCAGGTCGCCCCGCAGGAGTTGCTCCGGCGAGCCGACGCCGGCAACGTGACGATGGCGGACGCTATGCGATCCTCAGGCCTCGACCCCGATAGTTGCGGCGAGGACCCGCAGCGGGTGGCGGACATCTCGGTGTTCGTCGAGTTGCACATCGAGCAGGGACGTTGCCTGGCTGACGTCGGTGCACCCGTCGGCGTCGCGAGCGCCGTGTGGCCGCACGGTCGGTGGCGTTACGACTTCGAAGGCCAAGGCGATCATGCCGGGACTACCCGGCTGGCTGACCGCCGTGACCCTCTAATACCTTTGGCGGAGATGATCCTTGCGACCCGACGCGAGGCTGAGGCTGCGGACGCCCTCGCAACTGTCGGTCGCGTCGAGGTGCATCCCGGGGCGACGAACGCGATCGCCGGCCGGGCGAGCGCATGGCTGGACGCTCGCGCGCCGTCGGCGGCGACCGTGCGCAAGGTGCTCGACGCAGTCACGTCGACGGCGACGGAGAAATGTCACCGCCACCGGGTGGAGCTGACGAGCGCCGAGGAGTCATGGAGCGACGGTGCGGAGTTCTCCGTGCCGTTGCTTGAACGCATCGCCGGCTGCGTGGCTGCCGTGCTCGGCGACGCGCCACGACTGGCGACCGGGGCAGGCCACGACGCGGCCATCCTTGCCGCCCGAGTACCGACTGCGATGCTATTCGTGCGCAACCCGAGCGGGACGAGCCACGATCCGGGCGAAAGCGCGACGATCGGGGACTGCCTGGCCGGGGTCGACGCCCTAACGGCTGTCATAGCCGACTTCCTGGAGGACTCCGAGATTTCAGGGCCGCGGCCGTGAAGGTGCAGGTATCAACCTCAGGCCTACAGCCCGACGAGGTGGTGGCCGTCGCGCGCAACGGCGCACTCGTGGAGATCAGCGGCGAAGCGAGCGAAGCGATGGCAAGATCACGCTCGCGAATCGAGGCGCTCGCACGCTCAGAAACGCCCGTCTACGGGGTGTCGACCGGCTTCGGTGCCCTGGCCACCCGACACATACCCCCCGAGCGCCGCAAAGACCTGCAGCGAAGCTTGATCCGATCCCACGCTGCGGGCACCGGCGACGAAGTCGAGGTCGAAGTCGTGCGGGCCATGATGCTTCTGCGTCTCGCCACCTTGGCGTCAGGACGCACCGGGGTGAGGCCGGCGGTCGCCCTTGCGTACGCGTCGGCCCTCAACGCCGGTATAACGCCGCGAGTGCTCGAGTACGGTTCTCTCGGATGCAGCGGCGACCTCGCGCCGCTAGCACACGTCGCGTTGTTCATGATGGGCGAAGGGGAAGGCCGTGACCGCAACGGCGAGCTACGCGCAGCATCGCACCTTCTAGACCTTGCCGCGATCGAGCCGCTCGAGCTCAGCGAAAAAGAAGGCCTTGCGCTCGTCAACGGCACGGACGGAATGCTCGGGATGCTCATTCTCGGGCTGAGCAACCTTTCAGCGCTGTGCACGGCGGCGGACGTCGCGGCCGCAGTGAGCGTCGAAGCGCTCTTCGGCACCGACCGAGTATTCGCCGCTGACCTTCACGAGCCTTTGAGGCCGCACCCGGGGCAGGCCGACTCCGCAGCGAATATCTGGCAGATGCTGCGCGGCAGTGACATCGTGGAATCGCACAAGGTCGCTGACAACCGCGTCCAGGACGCGTACTCGCTTCGCTGCGCACCGCAGGTCGCAGGAGCGGTCAGGGACACGATCACGCACGCTTCGATCGTGGTCGCACGAGAGCTCGCGTCCACCGTCGACAACCCGGTGGTCCTGGCCGACGGGCGCGTCGAGTCCAACGGCAACTTCCACGGAGCGCCCCTCGCCTACATCGCCGACTTCCTGGCGATCGTAGTCGCCGACCTCGCGTCGATGAGCGAACGACGATCCGACCGGATGCTCGACCCTTCGCGCTCCCACGGGCTCCCGCCGTTCCTCGCCCACGAGCCAGGCGTCGACTCGGGGTACATGATCGCCCAGTACTCAGCCGCAGGTATCGTCAACGAGCTCAAACGCCTGGCTGCCCCGTCCAGCGTCGACTCGATTCCGAGCTCCGCAATGCAGGAAGACCACGTCTCCATGGGATGGGCTGCCGCCCGGAAGCTCCGCCGGGCAATCGACGGCCTCAGCCGGGTCCTGGCTATCGAGTTGATGATCGGGACAAGAGCGCTCGACCTGAGAGCTCCGCTCGCACCGGCTCCAGCTACCGCCGCCGTGCGAGACGAGTTGCGCAAGACCGTTCCGGGACCGGGCGCAGATCGCTGGGTCGCCCCGGAGATCCAGGCAGCTGTCGATGCGCTCGTGTCCGGTCGGTTGATCGATGCGGCGAAGACGGTGACCGGAGCTCTCCGGTGAGCGTGAGCTCCACCCGCAAGTGGTGGGCCGAGCTCGCCTGGCTCGGAGGTCCGGACGCCGCTGGCGGCGTGCTCATAGAAGCTGACAGGGAAGGCACGATTGTCAAAGTCCAGCCCGGTTCAGCGCGACCTGACAGCGCTGACGTAGACGTCCTTCGCGGGCTGACGCTTCCGGGCCTTGTCAACTCCCATTCCCACGCATTCCACCGTGCTCTGCGCGGCTGGACGCAGTCCCACGGCGGCGACTTCTGGTCCTGGCGCCAGCTCATGTACAGCGTCGCGGGACTCCTCGATCCCGACAGCTACCTGGACCTCGCCACGGCGGTCTACGCCGAGATGGTCCTCGCTGGCATAACGACCGTGGGGGAGTTCCACTACCTCCACCACGACAGGAACGGACATCCCTACAAGGACCACGCCATGGAGGCGGCGGTCGTCGAGGCGGCAGCGAGGGCAGGAATCAGACTTACTTTGATCGACACGTGTTATCTCGCTGGGGGTTTCGGACGCGACCTTCAAGGTACACAGATACGCTTCAGCGACGGCAGCGTCGACGCCTGGTCGGATCGTCTGGCGTCGTCGTCCGCACGCCTCGCCGGCCCCACGGTTCGCTTCGCTGCTGGCGTCCACTCAGTTCGCGCAGTTCCCCGCTCGGCCATGGGGCAGGTCGCCGCGTACGCATCGACTTCGAAATTGCCGGTGCACGCGCATGTTAGCGAGCAGCCGGCAGAAAACGACGAGTGCCTCGCGGCGCACTCTATGACCCCGACGCAGCTTTTGTCCGACGAGGGACTTGTAGGGGCCGCGTTTACGGCGGTGCATGCCACCCATGTCAACGCAAACGACGTGGAGCTTCTCGGATCCGGCCGATCGGCCGTGTGCATGTGTCCCACCACCGAGCGCGATCTAGCCGACGGGATAGGCAAGGCGGCGGCCCTGGGCGAAGCGGGAGCGTACCTTTGCCTCGGAAGTGACTCGCATGCTGTCATCGACCTGTTCGAAGAGTCACGTGCGGTGGAGCTAGACGAACGCCTGGCTACGGGACGCCGCGGCTCCCATGACCCGGTGTCACTGCTCATGGCAGCGACTTCGAATGGCTCCGCTTCACTCGGATGGGCCGGGGGGAGCCTCGAAGTGGGGGCCCAGGCCGACTTCTGTACGCTGGACTGTAGCGGTGTCGAATTTGCGGGAACCTTCGCGGCCGACGGACGCAACGCAGTAGCGGCAGCTGTCTTTGCGGGCTCGGCCGCCTCGGTCGACAATGTCGTGGTCGCCGGCCGAACCTCCGTGCGCGACGGTGAGCACGTCGGTGTCCCCGACGTTGCGGGTGCGATCAGACGCGCAGTGGACGCGCTGGTGCACGGCGATAGGCGATGACCCAGCCCCACGGCGACGCCGTCGCAGCGACGCGCGGGGGCGGCGGCACACCGCTCGAACCAGGGGAGGGCGCGCAGAGTCTTGTGCTCACCGGGATCGGCGAGTTGCACGACGGCACCGGAAGGGAGCCGCTTTACGGCGCTGCGCTTGTGGTGGAGGGTGGGACAGTCGTTTGGGTGGGACCCGAGAGCCGATTGCCGGAGGCGAGCGGCGCTCTACGGCGCGACGTCGGCGGACGCGCGGTGATACCAGGTTTTGTTGACAGCCACACCCATCTCGTGTTCGCCGGCGACCGTGCCGGCGAGTGGGAGAAGCGAATGGCCGGGCAAACCTACGCAGCGGGGGGGATCGCCGACACGGTCCGTGCAACCAGGGCCGCAAGCACAGCCCGGCTCGCCGCGAACGCCGAAAGGCTGGCAAGGGAGGCGGTCGCCGGCGGGACGACCACCATCGAGATAAAGAGCGGTTACGGCCTCGACGTCGACAACGAGAAGCGCATCGTGGAGATCGCCTCGTCGCTCACGAGCGAAGTCACCTTTCTCGGCGCCCATGTGGTCGCTCCCGAATTCGCGGGCAGAAGCGACGACTACGTGGAGCTTGTATGCGGTCGAATGCTCGACGCTTGCCGGCCGGCGGCCCGATGGGTCGACGTGTTCTGCGAGCGGGGTGCCTTCGACGCGGACCAGGCACGCGCTGTCCTCGTCGCCGGGCGCGAGGCGGGGCTCGGGCTTCGGCTTCACGCCAACCAACTCGGCCACGGACCAGGGGCGGCACTGGCAGCGGAACTGGGGGCTGCGTCTGTAGACCACTGCAGCTTCCTCGCTCCATCGGACGTCGACGCGCTAGCTTCGTCGTCTACCGTTGTGACACTCCTACCTGCAGCGGACTTCTCCACGCGTTCGGCCTATCCCGACGCGAGACGGCTGATCGACGCCGGGATTCGCATCGCTCTGGCGAGTGATTGCAATCCCGGCAGTTCCTACACGACGTCGATGGCGTTCGTCATAGCGTTGGCGGTCCGTGAGCTCCGTTTGACAGTGGAAGAGGCAGTGAGAGCTGCGACATCGGGAGGGGCGGACGCGTTGCTTCGTAGCGATATCGGTAGGATCGTCGCAGGGAAAAAAGCGGACGTCGTGGTCTTGGAAGCTCCGTCGGCGTCGTGGATCGCATACCGTCCGGGAGTACCTTTGATTTCGGCAGTGATGCGGGGCGGCCGGCTGGTCGCCGGCGCGTGGCCGTCACAACCGCGATGATTTCGGAGGTGGGAACCTCGGGCTACGTTGCGGATTCGTGGCGCTACGCGGGAGCGGAGCTCCGCCAGCTCGCCGCTGGGACGAGGCTCAGCCCGACCTCGAGGCGGATACTCGCCCGACTCCTGGAACACCCCGACGAGTTGGCGTGGCTGTCTGCGAAGGCGCTCGCTGAGAGGGTTGGGGTGAGCCAGCCCTCGGTGAGCCGGCTGGCCGCGTCGCTTGGATTCGACGGCTACGCTGCGCTGCGGGATCATCTTCGACAGACACGTTTGGGTAGCGCCCCTTGCAGTACCGACAAACTTGCTGCGTCACACGTGGACGTCGTCGCATCACAGGAGGCGGCCAACACGGCCGAGGTCTCGATGATCGTCGAAGGATGGGCGGAACTCCCCTCGCTGGCGGAGGCAGCGGTCCAATCCGCACCGCTAGTCGTCGCCGGCGTGCGCGCATCCGCGTATCTTGCGCAGTACTTCGCGTACCTCGCCGCCAAGGTGCACCCGAACGTAATGGCAGTGACCAGCGGCGGATCAATCGCTGTTGATGCCCTCGTCGGTGCCCGCTCGTCGGGTGCGGAAGTACTCGTGGCTGTGTGCATGCCACGTTACCCGTCGGAGGCGATAGAGGTCATCGAAGGCGCCTGCCGGCTCGGGCTGCGCGTGGCTCTGATCTCCGACCAGGCGATGCCCCAGTTGCGAAACGTCGAGCCCGAATGGCACTTGGCGCTCCCGGTAGGCTCGGCACTCACCTTCGACGCGCACCCTGGGGCTCTGGTCGCGTTGAGCCTTCTTCTGGACGCGATGTGCGAGGTGGACCCGACGGCGGCCGAGGCGAGACTTGAAGCTCTCGATGCGTACGCTGACCGCTGCGGGGTTTACTGGTCCGGGGCTTGAGCTTGAGGTGACGTCTAGGAACCGGCGGTTGAGCTGATCGCCGGTTTCGGTGAAAGCCGCTATGAGATGTTAAAAATTGATTACCATTACCGGTCGTGGTCGTCCCGACATCGGCGGAGCTCGATGAGCTTGTGCGGCGTCTGCCCGTGCGGCCGTCCACGGCGGCACGGCTGTTCGACCTTATCGACGATCCGGAAGCCTCGCTGTCGCAGTTCGCCGAGATCGTCGAGTTGGATCCGGTGCTGTCCGCGCGGATACTTCGCCTGGCGAACTCGGCAGCGTACAGGTCCCGAGGGGGGGTGGCATCCGCGACGAGGGCGGTGATGATGCTCGGCTCGTCGGCCGTGCAGGCGATCGTCGCCGCGGCGGCCTTCCCTCTACTGTCTGACGGGGTCGACTTGGGGCCTGACTCGTTCTGGGCGCACGCCATGGAGGTAGGCGCGGCGGCCTCGACGATCGCCCCCGAGCTCGAGGTGGGGGTCGGGGACGCGTTCACCGCGGGCCTTCTCCACGACATCGGGGCTGTGCTGTTACATTTGCGTAACGCCGACGTGTACGCCGAAGTGGTCGAAGGAGGCCCCGAGCGCTTGCTCGAGCGCGAGGTCGAGGCGTTCGGGGTTGCCCACCCCGAAGCGGGTAGCCAGGCGGTTGCGAAGTGGGGTTTTCCGAAAGCTCTCGTCGAGGCGGTACGCGACCATCACCTCCCGCTTCTCGGTGCGAGCCGGCTGACGAAGGCTGTCGCTATCGGCGAGTCGGCGGCGGCTGCGGCCGGCGGTCTGTCGAGTCACGAGGGCGCGAGACCACTAGACGAGGTGCTCGATGAGTGCCGCCTTTGGGTGAGGCCGGCGCAGGTGACCAAGGCGACCGAGAAAGCCTTCGAGCGGGTCGGCGTCAGGCTTAGGGGAGGCAAGTGAGCGCGTTGCGGGCCCTTGCTGAGCGCGAAGCGGCGGACCTGGCCGGGTTCCGTGCGTCTGACCGGACGCAGCTGATGATACGACTGGTGCACACTGAGTGCCTCCTCGAACTGTCTCGACTGTCTGCGCATCTCACGGACGTTTCGACCTACTCGGAGGCGGCGATCTCGATCGTGGATCAGTTCCTTCCGGTACGTTGGTGCGAGCTTGCGTGCGAGATAGCGGGTGTTCCGTCGATCTGCGTCACTCGGGGCAAGGCAGTGGCTGCGGGTGACGGCACCGACACATCGGCAGGGGACGTCATCCGATGTGAGCTAATGCTGGCAGATCAAGGTACCGGGTCGCTCAGGTGCACTTTCGAGTTCCCTGGGGTCGGTTCCGAGGAGCTGGTGAATGCGGTAGGCGAGCAGATCGCTTCAGGTTTGCTCATAGTTTCTGAGTCCGAGCGGATCCGCCGCCAAGCCGCCTTGGCGGATGCCGCGAGGCTCATCCACGGGCTCGGCGACGAGCCGACCGGGCCGGACCTCACCGACCTCGTCGAGGCGATGTCGTTTCTCCCGAAGCTCGCAGGGGTCAACCTGCGGATCACGCATGCTGCCGTCGGCGGCCAGATCACCCTGGCGTCGGGGATCGAGGCGTCGGAGCACCTTCCCGCGTTCGAGTTGCCTGGCGGGAGGATCGAGGCCGGCGTCGCATGGGCGGTCCGCCCGCAACCCGAGGACGAGAAGACGGTAAGTGACATGATCGGCCTGCTCGCGGCTGCGATGACCCGTGCGGCTGAACGACAGCGATTGGTGGCGGAGGCTCAGACCGATCCGCTGACCGGCGTGTCTAACCGCCGCCACGGAGTGGCGATCCTGTCCCGGGTCCTAAAGCTCGCCGAAATGTCCAACGAATATGTGAGCCTCCTCTACTTCGACCTGGACAAGTTCAAGGTTGCGAATGACACATATGGTCACGCAGCGGGCGACGAGGTGCTCAAGCGCTTCGCCCGGCTCCTCGTCGATTCGGTTCGCAACTCGGATACCGTCGTGCGAATGGGCGGGGAGGAGTTCATGATCGTCTGCCCGGGAATGAACGAGCGGGATGGCATCAGGATGGGAGAGTTGATCGTTTCCCGATGTGTGGCGGCTTGTGCCAGTGACATGACGCCTGGGTGGGATCAGCGCACTTCGGTCGGTCTTGCCGTATACCCGAATCTCGCAAAAGATCCCGAGGCGTTCATGAAGCTCGCCGACGTGGCGCTTTACAGCTCAAAGCGCAAGGGGGGCAACACGGTCAGTGTGGCGTCGGACGAGTCGTAATTGCTCCGCAAAGGCATCCCAGCGCCGCCCGCGGTCCCCGTCGGGCGGCGCTGCCTCCGTCAGAGGACCATGCTCCCCCCGTCCACGGTGATCAGCTCACCGGTGATCCACGACGACATGTCGCTGCACAGAAACAGGGCCGCCTCGGCTACGTCGACGGGCTGCCCGAGGCGGCGGAGAGGCCACGCGCGCTCGGCGTCCTCCCCGTTAGGCTCCCACAAGGCTCGGGCGAAGTCCGTCTTCACAAGTCCCGGTGCGATCGCGTTGACCCGCACCTTCGGGCCGAGCTCTGACGCGAGGTGCTTGGTAAGGTGGATCAGCGCAGCTTTGCTCGTGTCGTAGATACCGATCGGACCGCTGAATTTGAGGCCGCCGACCGAGGAGATGTTAAGGACCACCCCGCCCCGTTCAGCCATCGACTGCTTCCAGGCTTCCTGGGTCCACACGAGAGGGCCGCGAAGGTTGACTTCCATGATCTTGTCGAAACGCGGCAGGTCGATGTCGATGGAGCGCCCGTAGTAGGGATTGGTCGCCGCGTTATTGACGAGGATGTCGACGCTGCCGAAACGCTCGATCGTGGCCGAGACCGCTGCCTGAGCCTCATCTGGGCGCCCGGCATTCGCAGCGAAGCAGGCGGTCTCCCCGTCGATAGTCGAAGCAGCCTCCTCGAGGGCGTCCATCTTGCGTGACGAAAGCATTACGTTTGCGCCGGCTTCGGCGAAAATCTTGGCAATCGCAGCGCCGATACCTTTGGAGGCACCGGTAACCAGGGCCGTCTTTCCGTTAAGTTCGATTGTGGTCATCAAGGAGAATCATGTCGGCATCGCAGGCCGTGCGCAATTTTCCCCAGTCGCAGAGCGTGGTGTGGCGAGCGCGAAGCGCCGACGAGCTGTGCTCGAGGACCCGGCGACGAGCGCCGATCTGCCGGGAATGCGAGTATGTCAGCTGTGAACCAAGCGGCAGGACCTGCTCGCCAACCAACCGATCCCCTCCCGACGGTCCGTGCTCAATGGGGTGCCCTCAGCGTCGGGATACGGGTGCTTCTGGTCGCCGGACCGGTGGTCATTGTCGCTGTGGTCGCACTTTTCAGCCCTACTCTCGGGGTGGTTGCGGCAGTGCTCGTGTTCGGGATGGCCTTGGCGACTGTCGTCTACGCAAAGAACCGATCGGACCGGTTGCACGCGCTCGCCGCGATGATGAGGCAAGACGAGCCTTGATTCGCTCGGGTGAGCGAGGTGACTGCAACCGCACATGTATGGCACTTTGAGGGGCAGTCAGGTACACTAAGAGTCAATATGCGTAGAAAACGGCCTCCAAGTACCGCCCAACCTCCAAGTACCGCCGGGGCTAATCCGGGATCATCCCGAGGGTGGTTTTAGGTGGCCCACGTATCCACGGCCCATGTAGTCACCGCTTCGACGCTTTCCGCTACGCCGGTAGTTGTGATCACCGCAGCGCTTCTGCTGGCCGCTGTGTTTGCCGTACTTTTGATGTCGTTCGTGCTCTACCGCAGGTCGAGCCGCCAGAGCAACGGCTTGCAAAGCGGCACGAGGGTTTAGGTCAACTTTCGAGCCAACCGGGCGCTCGCTCGAGAAGGTACTGGCTTACGGCAAGCGCCTTGTCGAACGTGTCGCAGAGCAGCTCCTCTCCGGCGAGAACCCGTGCGAGGGACACCTGCTGGCGTGCCACGATCGTGATGCGCCGCTCAGCCGGGTCCGTAGCCGACGCGTAGCTGTCTATTGCCGACGACTCGAGCGGGAGCTCGATCCCGCCGATCCCGGCGAGGTCTATTGCGAGTCGCAGCAGGTCGGGTCCCATCGGGAGGGGCGGCAGGCCCCAGGTGAACGTGAGCGGAAAATGGAACGTATCCGCAGGATCCTCCCCTTCAGGCAGGTCAACGACAGCGTCCTCGAACGCTAGAAGGACCCGAGGATCGACCTCCAGCGCGAGATGCAGGTCGAGCGGCCCGTTGCAGGCCTCTTCGGGGTGCACGTCGACCTCCCAGGCCTGGCGCAGCGAGTAGGTTTCCACGAAGTGCCGCTCGTCGTGCACGTGGAAGCCGTGATCGACGGCATGATCCTTGAGTTCGGCTACATAGCCAGCGACATCGATTACCGCCATGAATACGACGTTACCGGGGGAGAAGGAGTTTCAGCGACCCGTATCCGCTAACTTGCCTCAAGGTGTCGACCAAACCCCAAGGCCATGCAGCCGACTCGGTGCTAGCGGTGCTTCGAGAAGCCGCCTCCGCAGTAAAGGACGCTCTCAGCCACTTGACTGACTGGGGTCTCGCCGGCACCCGCGAAGGCCAGTACCGAAGCGACCTGGTAGCTGACGCAGCAGCGTTGTCGGTGATCAGCGCCGCTGGCCTCGGAGCCTTTTCGGAGGAGTCCGGGCTCCACCGCCCGGAGGCCTCGATCAGGGTGGTGCTCGATCCGGTGGACGGCTCGACGAACGCGTCTCGCGGCTTGCCGTGGTGGGCTACCAGCCTCTGCGCCCTCGACGAGGAAGGACCTTACGTGGCGGTGGTGGTCAACCAGGCGACTGGCCAGCGCTTCGAAGCTATCCGCAGTGGGGGCGCAACCTGCGACGACAGGGTGATCCGCCCTAGCGGCTGTCGCGAGATGTCAGAGGCGATCGTCGCCGTCTCGGGATACCCGGAGTTCCACCTGGGCTGGTCGCAGTTCCGCTCGCTCGGAGCCGCTGCGCTCGACATCTGCGCAGTAGCGTCCGGAAGCCTCGACGTGTTCGTGGATTTTGCGGCCCAGTCGCTGGCGCCTTGGGACTATTTGGGCGGGATGCTCGTCTGTATGGAAGCAGGCGCGAGTGTTGGCGAAGCCGACGGACTCGATCTGGTCGTGAGGTCCGGCGCCGAGCGGCGAACCTTCGTAGCAGCAGCCAGCCTGGAACTTCTAGACGAAGCCGTCGAGTTGCGCCGCCGGGCCGGCAGGGAGCGGGGGTAGAGTCCGTCGCGCGATTCTTCGAGTGTGGGAGCTTGACTGAAAAATGAACGTGCCTATGTTGCTCGAGATGGTTGGCGAAGCCGCAGGCGACCGTGTGGTGCTGGGCGGGCTGTCCGGGGGGATCACGGCTCGGGAGCTCTTGGATGCGGCGCACGGCGCGTCGCGGTTTTTTGTCGCGTCCGGCGCGTCCAGCGTCGTCTGGCTCGACTACAACTCTGAAGCATTGCCCGTAGCGCTGTTCGGGGCGGCTTTCGCCGGACTCGCCTTCGTGCCGGTCAACTACCGCCTGAGTGACGAGGCCCTAATGGCGATACTCGGTCGTGTTACTCCTTGCGTGGCCGTCGTTGCTGCCGACATGGCCAACCGAGTGACGGGGATCGAAGGACTCACCGTCGTCGACACGGCCGCCTTCATGGCGCAAGCTCGAGGCAGCGATAGCCGTCTTGACCTCCCAGGGGTCGAAGCGGACGACGTAGGTCCCGGAGCGGCCGACGAGCCCGTGTGGGCGGACCCCGAGGCTGTGGCAGTCCT
>JAJZDJ010000230.1 GCA_021828685.1 Actinomycetes bacterium
ACAGCCAAAGCCACGTCATAACCTCCGATCGCAGTCTTACCGATCCTCGCGCACTGGTCGAGGCGGCCGAAATTTCGTGGGTATGATCCGGACATTGTGAACCACGAGCTTTTGCGTCGCATGCCGAAAGTCGAACTGCACGTTCACCTTGAGGGCAGCTTCGACGCCGAAAGGATCGCCCAGCTGGCACGCGAAGCCGGGGAGGTGATGCCCTATGACAAGGAGTCTGTTCTGTCGCCGTCGAACCTCGACGAACTTTTGACCAGGCTCGACTGGTGGTGCGGGCTGGTGCGTACCCCCGAGCAGGTCGAGCGCCAGGCATATGACCTTGCGAGGCGCCTGTCTGATGACGGGGTCGTATACGCGGAGGTGATCGTCAACCCCACACACTGGAGCGCCCTGCGACGCGACGTCCTACTGGAGGCCGTATCGGAGGGTTTCGCCCGGGCCTCAGCTCAGGGTTTGTGCGACGCCTGGTTGCTTGTATCTCTCCTGCGCAGCCAGACAAGCGACGAAGCTATAGAGCTAGTCGCGGAACTCGAGCGGCGCCCGCCCTCACGCCTGGTCGGGCTGTCCATCGACGGCAACGAGGCAGCCGCAGGACCGACCGGCGAGCGCTTCGCTTCCGCATTCGCCTTGGCGGCCACGATCGGCTTGGGGCGTACCGCGCACGCGGGGGAGTCGTCGGGTCCCGAAGGCGTATGGTCAGCCCTCGACCAGCTTCGGGTTACGCGCATCGATCACGGGGTTCGCTCGATCGAGGATCCTCACCTGATCGAGCGATTGATCGACGACTCGGTCACCCTTGACGTCTGTCTGACCTCGAACGTTCGTTTGCTCTACGGCACGATCGACCTTCACCCGCTGCGACAGCTCGTCGAGCGCGGGGTGGCGGTCACGATCAACACTGACGACCCGGCGACCCTCGGGGTCAACCTCACGTCGGAGATGGCATTGGCTGAAACCGTGTGCTCGTGGGGTATCGACGGGGCGATTGGCGCCACGGAAAGGGCGATTGCAGCCAGTTTCGCCTCCGACGCCAAGGCGACGGAGCTTCGAAGGATGTTGGACGTGTTCGCCGCACAGGTCATGTGAACAGCCTGTTACACCTGGCGGTCGACCGCTACGGTCATTGACAGCGACGGCCGTGAATCCCTAGCATGCGGTGCGTTCGGGACGCTTTCTTCGAGATGGGAGCGTCACTAAGGAGGAGGGAAGGTTTTGTCTACGGCCAAGACCGCGGTCGGCGACGAGGAATACGCCGCATTCAAGCTGGAGCAGCGCGGGATCGAGCTCGTCCCCGACGACGAGCGCGCCATGTCCCCGTCTGGGCTGTTCTGGCTGTGGGCTGGGGCGATCTGGAACGTCGAGTTCCTCGTATACGGCGCGCTGATAATGAGCTTCGGTTTGTCGTTTCCCCAGGCGATCGTTGCGATCCTCATAGGGAACGTCTTCTACGTCGTGCTCGGGATTGCGAGCCTTCAGGGCCCGGAGACGGGCACCACCGCCTTCATGGTGAGCCGTGCTCCTTTCGGCAAGAACGGGAACCGGTCCGTGTCGTTCTTCAACTGGCTCACCCAGGTCGGCTTCGAAGTCGAGGGCCTCGTATTGATCGTCCTGGTCGTCGAGGCGATGTTCTCGAAGGGTGGGATCACCTCGGGGACCGGGCTCAAGATCGTCATCATCCTCGGTGCGGTCCTTTTGCAATTCATCATCCCCTTCCTCGGGCACGCGACCATCACGAAGGTCCTGCGGTATCTGTCGTTCGTGTTCATCGTCGTGTTCGCCGTGATGGCGATCCTCGTGTTCCCCCACGTGAACCTCGGGGACCTCGCCGCTTCCCGAGTCAAGGCCAAGCAGCCGGTGTCTGCTGGATGGCAGGTGATTACGACCGCCATCGTGCTTCTCATCTCCGCCGGCGGTCTCGGCTGGACGGAAAACGGCAATGACTACTCCCGCTACCTTCCAAGAAGCACGCCGAAAGCTCAGACTTTCTGGGCTGCCACTCTTGGCGGGGCAATACCTTCGATCCTGCTCGAGATCCTCGGTGCCGCCGCCTACGTCGTGAGCCCTAACGCCGCCGCCGTGACCGGTGTCCCGTCGTCGTTCGCGAGTTGGTTCTTCTGGCCGTTCCTGATCCTGGCGCTGCCGCAACTGTTCGCCATCAACAGCTTGGACATGTACTCCTCCGGGGTCACGCTCCAAGCTCTCGGCGTGCCGGTCAAGAGGTGGGGAGCAGTGATCATCGACACGATCGTCGCAGGAGGTGTCACCTTCCTCGTCGTGTTCAAGGGCAGCTTTTACAACGACCTGTCCGGCTTCCTCGATTACATCGTCGTGTGGCTCGCCCCGTGGTTCGGGATTCTCACTGTGGACTGGCTTCTCCGGCGTGGTCGCTACGACAAGGCGGCGCTGGTAAACGAGTCCGGCGGCGTGTATTGGCGCTCCGGTGGAATCAACTGGAAGGCGATCATAGCTATGGCGTTGGGCATGGCGGCCTCCCTGCTTTGGATCAACGCCCAGTTCTACCAGCCTTCCTACCTGAGCCCGCTGTCGTCCGCGACGAACGGCAGCGACTTCTCGTGGCTGGTCGGAATCGTCGTCGGCGCCGCCGTCTACTTTGCTTTGTCGTTCAAGTCGGTGCCGGCCGAAGCATCGCTCCTCGAATAGCCCCTGTTGTCTGACACCACGGCGGGCCTCGTCTGCGGGCACCACCACCTCTATTCGGCGCTCGCACGCGGCATGCCGGCTCCGCGTGTGGCGCCGCGTACGTTCGTCGAGATCCTCGAGGCGATCTGGTGGCGCCTCGACGTAGCCTTGGACCTGGAGATGATCCGCTGGTCCGCGATGCTCGGCGCGCTAGAAGCGCTCGAGTCGGGGACGACGGCGATCGTCGATCACCATGAGAGCCCCGGTTGCATCGAGGGAAGCCTGAGCGTGATTGCAGACGCCTGCACCGAGGTCGGCGTCCGGTCGCTCTGCTGCTACGGGGTCACGGACCGACACGGCCCTGACGGCGCAGCCCGGGGACTTGCCGAGAACGCCAGGTTCCTCGACGAGGGAGGGCGGGGGATGGTCGGCCTGCACGCTGCTTTCACCGTGTCCGACGCGACGATCGAATCCGCCGCCGACCTGGCCCGACGCCACGGCGTAGGCGTCCACGTCCACGTCGCGGAAGGCTCCGTGGATTCCGCGGCACCTGAACGTCTCGGCAGGTTCGCCGACGACAGCTGGCTGATCGTCCACGGGGTGCACCTGAAGCGTCCGATGGCCGGGACGCTTGCGCACAATCCGCGTTCCAACATGAACAACAGCGTCGGTTACGCACGCCCGACCCTCTGGCCGGGTCGCGTCGTGTTGGGCACCGACGGCATCGGTGCCGACATGCTCGACGAGTTCCGCCTCGCCTACGTGCGAGCACGCGAGCACGACGTCGCAACCACACCGGACCTCGTTTGGGGTTGGCTCCAAGCCGGTTCCCAACTCGTCCCGGAGTCTCTCTCAGACACGGTCCGCTGGAGCTACGACGCTGTCGACGAGCCGTGGTGCAGCGCTTTTACCACCGGTATTCGTGCGATCGACGTCCGGATAGGCGGCGATCTCGTGCTCAGCGAGGGGACACCCACCCGGGTGGATCCAACCGAGATTCGCGCCAAGGCCGCCGAGCAGGCGAAGCGCCTGTTCGCCCGCTTGTGAGGAGAATCGCCAGCAGTCACGTCGCCAGTCAGGTTCCGTGCCGCGTGGCATTGAGGTAGTTGTAGACGGTCACCCGAGATACGCCCATCGCATCGGCAACCTCGTCGACTGCGTTGCGGATGAGAAACGCCCCGCTGTCGTCAAGCATTCGCACCGCCCTCTGCTTGGACACCCGATCCAAGCCGGATAGCTTCCCGCCGAGGTCGGCCTCGACTTCGGCGACGAGTGCAGCGAGACCGTTGCGGATCGCACCCGGGCGTACTTGCTGGCTGTCTAGTTCGACACCGGCGAGCACTTCGCCCTTCCAGACGAGCCCGACCGCGGAGGCCGACATGTCGACGGGCGCGACCAGCCGTGCGCCGAGGGCGGAGAGGACCGGTCGGACCGCCTCCATGAACTGTGTTGCCTCGCTGCTCTCCGGTAGGACGGTAGCGGTCATTGCGACGCTCGTAGCCCCGCCGTGAATCGCGGCGACGATCGCTGCTGCGGCGGCTCCGGCGGCGTCTTCGACCGGGCCGCTCAGGGAGCTGCCGAAGGGTCCGACTTCGGGTTCGAAGCCCAAGGCTCGCACGGCGTCCAGTGCCGCCCGCACGTGCGGGCCGATCTCGCCCTCGATGAACGGCTCGACCGTGAAGTCGACCTTCGCTCGGACCACCAGACGAACTCTAGCTGCGCCAGGCAAGGAAATGTACATTTCATAAA
>JAJZDJ010000231.1 GCA_021828685.1 Actinomycetes bacterium
GATGGGGAGGCGGCCGCGGAGCCCGTCACGGGCCCACAGAAAGGCATGGCCGTTCGCCCATGACGTCATGAACAACGATCTGTGTTCCCCGGACTCGTAAGCCTCTCGGAGCCTGGTCCAGGTAGCTCCGGCAACGTTGAGGATCTGATCTGGTCGTCGCTCCAACGCGGCGCTGAGATCGTGGCCAAGCGCTCCGACGGCTGTCGCGAGTTCGGAGATCTCTGTCTCGAGGCGCGGCATCAGAGCAGTGTGTCGCTGAACAATGGCCGTAGCTGGAACTCGAGACCAGTGATCTCCCGCTCGGCGAAGCGTCGTGCGCTCCAAACCTGGAGTCCGCCTCCAAAGACGTCGATCACGGAGTCGGTGGCTTCCATCCAAGCCACCACGGCGTCGCCCCAACGCTCCTCCAGCAGCGCGAACCGAATCTCCTCCCGTCGAGCAACTGAGAAGGTGGCCCCGGGTGTGGCGGCGACAACTTCGAGGGCAAGCACCCGGTGGAGGGTGTCAAGGTCCTCAGCAACGTAAACGTCGGGAGTGTCACCGTGCACCACTGCGTAGGCGAACGACACGGTCTCGCTCCTCAGCGACGGGGTCGAAGGTCCGACTCGGCCCAGAACCCTGGCAGCGGTCGGGCCCGGCGGCCACCGGCGGCGTACTCGGCCAGGCGAGCCCGATCGGCATCGCTGAGCATGCCCATAACGTCGTGCACCCCGGCGGGCCCAACTTTGCGGAGAGCCTGGTCTCCGGTGCTCCGTCGCGGTGGGAGGTGCGAGGACAACAGCACCACCGGCTTGATCCCACAGGACCGCAACACGCTCGCACGTCCGAGGCACTTCCATAAAGTGTCGGCCCGGATCAGTCCCCCGCGGGTGGAGGTGAATGCGCCGGTGACGTCGAAGTGCCAGCGTTTCTTGTCCGCGTCCTCGGCCACGATGTTCACCTGGACACCAACTCCAGGGATGCGGTGATCCCGCTCGACAATGTTGAATCCGGCAGCAGTCACGATGTCGACGGCGAGGGCCTGCGCCGCTTTGCCTTCCTCGGTTGACCGTGACTGGAATTGGTCCGCTCCAGACGTCTCGGGGAGGACAATCGGGCTCGCTGAGCGCCCCGCTGGTCGCTTAGATAGAGCTGCCAGCTCCTCTGCAACTCTCTCCTTGGCGATCGAGATGTAGGTCGGGTCGGTGTCGTAGCCGACGTAACGTCTTCCGGTCCGCACCGCCGCAACGGCGGTGGTCCCCGAACCGAGGAAGGGGTCGAGGACTAGGTCGTCACCGAAGGTGTACAGCTCGATCAGCCTCTGGGGAAGCTCCACCGGAAACGGCGCAGGATGGCGCACCCGCCGGGCGGACTCAGGGCGGATCTCCCACACGTCGAGGGTGGCGTCGAGGAACTCGTCGGTCGAGATCGAGCGCCGGTACGGACGTCCTTGCACCCGTCGTTCCTCGACATCGACGGCCCGATCGAAGCGTCCCTTTGATGCCACAATGACCCGCTCGGAGATATCCCTGAGGACCGGGTTCGTGGGTGACCGGTACGACCCCCAGGCGCATGACCCGGAAGCTCCGTCGGCTTTCTTCCAGACGATCTCTCCACGAAGCAGCATGCCGAGGTCGTCGTCGAGGATCCTGATCACGTCCGCTGAAAGCGACCGGTACGGCTTGCGCCCAAGGTTGGCGACGTTGACCGCAATCCGACCGCCCGGCTCGAGCACCCGCTGACACTCGACGAACACATCAGCCAGCAGCTGCAGGTACTCAGCGTAGGAAGCCGGAATGACGCCCTCGCCCAGCGCCTCCTCGTACTCCTTGCCGGCGAAGTACGGAGGTGAGGTGACGACCAGCGCCACGGAATTATCGGGAAGATGAGCCATCTTGCGGGAATCGCCGCACACCAGTGGCTCGAAGAGCTCGAACGGATCGGACAGCTCCTCGTCGCCCGAGATGGTCTTCGGCGTGAAGCGAGCGTAGAAGGCACTGGCATCGTGGCTCTCCCGTGCGCCGACGCCGAAGTTGCTAGTCGAAGTCGATCTGCCCTGTCTGCGGGTCATGAGCCCTCCGCTCCCAAGTCGACCGGCGGAAGCCGGTCGAGAAATTCGCTGACAGCCCGCTCAATTAGAAGGTTCGCTGACACCAGGCGAAGCCCGGCCTCGCTACGAAGGCGCTCATGAAGCGACACCGGCAACCGGACAGCGGTCGCCCGGCGAGGCTCGCGGTAGATACGGGGTCGGCCCATTGGAAACGAGACGGTAGACGGTACGCCGCTGTTTGTGGTGGATAGCGCGCGCAAAAACGGGATCTGACGTTCTCCCCCTTTTTGTGCAGCGACGGTTGGGCCGTCGAGACGATTGTCGTTGGTGACAAAGATCATCAAGCGGCTCGCGATACGGGCCCCTGCGTCGCCGATCTCAGGGAAGGCGGCAGCTTTGCCGGCGCTTTGGTTCTCACGGCGGTTCTCAGGGCTGGCACTCCCAGCAGGGTCCATTCGCGTGCTCAGCTCGGTCGGTCTCGGCGCTGCGACGCGAGCCCGTTCGCCATCGCGTTGACGATCCGGTCAGCCACGTCGGCTGCGGCCCGGATGTGCTCGGCGGTCAGTTGACGGCTCGCGAAATCGCCGTACTCGGCCAGGCTTCGATCCCGGCGAATGTCGTCGGCCTCGGCCAGGTCCGAGGCGGCGATGAGGGCTCCGAGTTGGTGTCGGGCGTAGTCGAGGACGATCCGGTGGGCGCCGTCACCTCCCCGGGGCCGCAGGCCTGCTGCTGTCATGTGAGCGGTGATCGCCTTGCGGATGGCGTCGTGGCAAGCGGACATGCCCAGAGTCGGGTCGTCATCGGCGAGGCGTCGAGCGGAGCGAACGTGCCGGCGGGCGTCGTTGAGGCGTTCGGCTGCTGCGGCCATGTTCGGGGCGATACGCTCGACATCGCGGGTCGCCACGACCTCGGTGAGCCAAGAGCCCGGCGGTGTCATGGTCGATCGAGCGGGATAGGCACGAGCGGCTGGGCCTTGATCTGGGCGATGAACGGTGACGGCTCGGCGTTGTCCCACTCGGCCGGCTCGACGGTCACGGGGTTGATCTCCACCCGCAGTTCTTCCTCGACCGACCGGCAGGCCCGTCGCAGCGAGCGGAGGTCGGTGTCACCGACGACGAGAACGTCGACGTCTCGCGGTGGCGGGCCGGGCTCGGCGGCGTAGCGCGCCGCCCACGAACCGAACACGAAAGCCGACTCGACACCGCGAAGGCCTGCGAGGGCCTCGGCCAACCGCCCGAGGACCCCGACCGTCTGGACCAGGATGGAGCGCAGCTCTTTGGCCCACGGCAACGACCAGTTCGCCTTTACCAGCGTGTTCCGGCCGAGCTGGCGGGTGACTACCAGCTGGTGCTGCGCGAGGCGAGCGACCTCTCGGCTTGCCGTGGCCTGCGCCACCCCGGCGCGGCGAGCCAGCTCACCAACGGAGACCTCGGCCCCGCTTCCGGCGAACAACTCGGCGAGGATGTGCATCTGCTGGTCGGACCGGAACAGCGGCGCCAGCGGCGGTGCTGACCTACTCACACTCTCGATCATATCATCGAGCGTGTGCATGCACGAGGGATCGCGGCCTGCCTGCGCAGTGCGGCTTGGCCGCGCTGACAGCATCACTACTCCGATATCTCCTCGTGATCGTCAGGGACTCTAACGGTCTCGCCTACCGAGTTACACCGGGCGGCTTCACCACGAACAGTACCTTCGCTCGGCTTCGATGGCAGACCGTCCAGAGACGTCCAGAGTCGTTAGGAAAGTCCAGCTCAAAACTATAACGTTCCTCGAAGTGTCTACACTTGCCCAGGAACGTTGGCTCCACCTACCAAGTCAAAAGAGGCGGCACGCCGCGGGATGAGCGTGGACGAGCTGAGCGTCGAACTGCTAAGCGCAGGCCTGTCGCCGGACGACCCCTTGAAGGCATTCATAGGTTCCATACACTCCCGACGGGGTGATCTAGGTCGCAGGCGCACCGCCAGATCAGTCTCGAGCAGCGAGTCGTCCACGGCCACCCATCCTAGAGGTGCCCGGCGTCTGGCAGCGTTGGCGACCTAGCCGACCCGGTCGGGGACGCTGTCGCAGCCGTCTCACGGTAGATGTGCTCGTCGGGGCCGTCTGCGACCATGAGGAATGGGCTAATGATCCCGGCTGCGGGGAGCGAATTAGTACGCAGGGCCGTGAGCGCCGAAGCAATTCCTTGCCGGCAGTAGCCGACTCGGACGCCAGCAGTAAGGACAAAGGCAACCAATCAAGCAGCCGAGCGAGCTGACTGGATAGCGGGCGTTACACAGCGGAATCGCTTCCCGCCTGTAGCTCCCTCAGCAGCCCTTGATGGGGCGCTGGCAATGGCCCCATCCTGCCTGGAAGCGGCCGGCG
>JAJZDJ010000232.1 GCA_021828685.1 Actinomycetes bacterium
CGGTGTCGATGCTGCGGCCGGGCATGGCCTTGAGGGCAGCGAGATCGGCGGCGGGCTGAGCGAGACCGGCCTGCTTTCGTAGCCGGCCGAGCTTGCTGTTGCGTCGACGCTCGTATTCCCAGTCGACGGCCAAATTCGGACCCGGCGGTGTTCGTCGAGAAGGGCGGTGACGGCTACAGGTCGAGGACGTGACGGAGACCCCGCCCCACCTCGTCCAACAGGGAGGGTGGAGCGGTCCCGGCGCGATCGGTGAGGTCGGTCTTGTCCAGGGTGACCAAAGCGGTCACGTTGACGACGGAGTCTCGGGGCAGGCCGGTCACGGTCGCCGGCATGAACACGTTGCCGGGCATGGTGGCCAGGGCGGTGTTGGACGTGATGGTCGCGGCGAGGATCGTGGCCAAGCGACTCGCGTTGTAGATGTCGGCGGAGACGACGAGCACCGGGCGCCGCTTGGCCGGCCGTGAGCCGACCGGCGCTCCGAGGTCGGCCCAGTAGATGCCGCCTCGTTCGATTACCACTCGTCGGTCGTGGCGGCCAGCGTGCGACGCCCGGCGGCGACGGCGTCGGCGGCCGAGTCGTCGCGCTGGCCGAGGGAAGCAACGGCGAGGTCTATTTGGCGGGTCACCGACTCGGCGTCCAGTTCGTCGAGGTAGCGCGCCGCGGCCTGGGAGAAGAGCTCCGAGCGGCTCATGCCGAGCTCTCGTGCTCGCTTGGACACCCGCTCGTAGGTGTTGTCAGGGACCGAGATCGCCGTCTTCATCTCCTCAGTATAACCCGGTATGACCGGCGGGTGGGGGGATGTCGGTGTCGCCGGTCGGCCCTGCTCGTCTGGCCGTGCCGACGGACTCCCGGGCAGCACCTGCCCTGTGGAGTTTGTTGACGCGTACACCCGCATCCCGGCGCGCGAAGATCCTGACCCCGCTGGAGGATCACCCACGTTCCTCGTGCCTCGAACTCGGCCGTAACGGCCCGCTCGGGTGTTTCGCTGCGACGCGTGCGGGCTTTCATCGAATCCGAAGCCAGTACTCTGCGAACATTTCCGGGACAAACGGGTGTTCTGGTGCGATCGAAAGAGGCTTCGGACCTGCATGTCGTGTCCTTTGGCGTTCTTTTGGGAGGTTGCGTCGATGGGTCTTGAGCAGTCCAGTCGGAGACCTGGCGGACGAGTCTCCACGTGGAGACTATTTGGCGGCAGAGCAGTCCGTGCCTGACCACGGGGAGCCGTTGACTATTTGAGGCCGGTCACGGCGATCCCCCGTAACGATGTGGCGTTGGAGGAACAGGTACATGACGAAAGGTTCTCCCATCCAGCCCCAGGCCAGCTGGTGTAGCCCACGATCGGAACCCTGATCACGACCGGAGAGCCGGCTCACCCCTCAGCGGAACACTGGCTCACTCGCAACGGAACAACGGCTCCCAGCGACCGCAATATCCACCTTGTACCTGATTGGCCAGCGCACGCTTGTGCAGGTACTCATCGAGACTGGGCTCGCCGCTGTAGAAGGTGCTGACGTCGTCGTCCTCGGCGATCGGACGGGGCAGGCTGTAGCTGCTCACTCGTCTGTGAAGACCGAATGCTCGTTGAGGAGCTTCTCCAGCCGCGCGTTGTGGCGGACGGGCCGGTCCAGCACTGCCAGGAACTGTCCCCAGGCTGCGTCGTCGATTGGGAACACGCGTCGATCAGCCAGCACGTCGATGGCGTGGGTCATCGTCGCGGCGACAGTGAAATCGGTGATACTGGTGCCCTCCACCTCGGCAGCACGGCGGATGAGCGCGTCCTGCTCCGACGACAGGCGCACGGCGAGTCGAGAGTTCTTGATAGAGGCCATGACGTCAGTGTACGCCCATCACGCGTACAAGCCCGGACGACCGCCTCTCCTGGTGCGTGCTCGGGCAGGCGGCAAATGCCTCCCGTCAATAGTGTTCCCGAGCCTGGAGGACAACGATGTGGTCGTCGGTGACGTAGTAGACGAGGCGGTTGGTTTCGTCGATACGGCGTGACCATGCGCCGGTCAGGACGTGTCTAAGCACTTCCGGTTTGCCGATGCCGGTGAACGGGTCGCGGAGCATATCGGCTAGGAGCTGGTTGATGCGTTTGAGCGTCTTGCGATCCTCGTTTGCGGCGATCGAACGAGCGCGGCGCGGCGAGTTCGAGCAGCACGACCTTCTCGACGAGTGACCCGGAAGCTTTGCATCCGACCGAAACGGGTGGGAGGACTACATCTACTGGCAAACCCGAGCCGTTCGGCGTTTGCGGGATTGCGCAGAAGGCGGGTGGTCTCGGTCATCGCGTCGTAGTCGTCTTTCGACATGATGACCGCGTTGCCGTGCCGAGATACGACCTCGACTGCGGTGTGGTCGTTATTGACCTGTCGGATGATGCCGAACAAGCTCTTGCGAGCATCGGTTGCACTGAGTGCAGCCATGACCTCTTCCTTTGAGTCACTTAGCGTACTACTCACAAGCCCTTGTGGCCGAAGGTCTCCACTCGATCCCGTAGCTCACGCTCGACGGGGCTGAGCCTCATCGGCGACGAGCGCAAGTCAACCCGTGGCGCGATTCCGCGTCGATAGTCAATGTTCTCTGCGATGTCGAGGCCGTGGCCCGATGACAGAGCGAAGCGGACGGCGTCCACATGTCAGGCGAGATCAGCGGAGCCGGTACAGGTTGGCTCGATGCTCGATCCTTACGACAAAAATGACGGCGTCCTTGTCGAGCGGCCGGCAGATGACACGGTAGGCCCCGCGGCGGGCCGAGTAGTAGCCGGCCAGCTCACGCCCGAGCGGCTTGCCCACCCGGCGCGGCTCGTCGCAAAGGGGGCCGCTGCAGAATTCCCAGATGGCGAAGGCGATCGGAAGGGGCAGCTCGTTTCCGAGGGCACGCCGGGCGGCTCCTGAGAGTCGTAGCTCGTACCCGCCGCTCACCCGGCGGCGGTCTCGCGGCGACGGCGCTCCTCCAACAGGCGGGCCATCTCCTCACCAGTTGTGAACTCACCGCGATCGAGTTCCGCCTCGGCGTTGCGGATTGCGGTGAGCGCCTGGGGGTCGGAGAGGACGTCGAGGGTCCCCTCCATCACTGCGAGATCCTCGGGTGAGATCAGCACAGCTGCGGGATGGCCGTGCTTGGTGATCGTGACACGAGCGTGGGTCTTCTCCACGTCGGAGACCAGCTCGGAGAGCCGGTTGCGGGCGTCGGCAAGGGGGAGCTCGTCCATATAGCCATAAGTATAGGCAGAATGAATGAAACCTGGGAGTGCGATGCGCGTCACAGGTGCGGTCTAGGCTTGTTCGAGTGTTGCTGGCCGCTCACCCTGACAGGCCTTTTTGCCTTGATGACTTACTGGATGCTCCCGACGACGGTTACCGCCGGGAAGTGCTCGATGGCGCTTTGGTCGTGATCGCTGCTCCAGCGTGGCGTCACCAGGACATCGTCGCCAACCTGCTGGGTATCCTGCGTGGCGCGGCGCCGGATGCTTTTATCGTGCTGCCGGCACCGGTTTGGCAGATAGGCCCGAGCCAGATCCCCGAACCGGATCTGGTTGTCGTGCAGCGCTGCCGGCTCGGTGAGTTGGCTGTCGAGGGGACGCCAGAACTTGTGGTCGAGGTCCTTTCACCGTCCAATCGCGGCTGGGACTTGGTGCGCAAACGCGAGATTTACGCTGAAGCGCGCTGCCCCAGCTACTGGATTGTCGACCCGGCGGGGGCGGATGGGATTTCGGTGACAGTGCTGGAACTCGACGGCGCCGTCTACCGCGAGACCGCGCGTCTCGTCGGGGAGACGCGCTACGAGTTCGACCGTCCGTTCTCATTTTCCCTTCGGGTCTCGAGTTTGTAGCGCTGGTCTGGCGCGAAGGGCGTGTGGTTCGCGGAGCGAACCTTTTTCCGCAACCCCTTACAGGCTGTGGCCAGAGACGCTTTTGGAGCGGGGATCAGCCGGACGCCGAATGCTCCGATGCCCGTCGGGTTGCCGCTCAGCGGGACTTCGGCGTTGCCGGTCAGGAAGCTCGCTTGTCGGGGAACACCTCCCTCTCGAGGCGTTCCACCCTCGTGGCGAGCTCCTCCCTCCCAACGCCACTGGCGGCGTCGCCGCGTTGCTCGAGCCTCTGCCGGATCAGCACACTGGGACGGACGTGTTGCTGTGCGGTGACCACATAGCTGCGGCCGTCGAGCCGCCGCCGGGTAGCACCCCGAACCCTCAGCCCGCGCCGAACCCTCAGCCCGCGCCGAGCCCTCAGCCAACCGTCTCCACCGCCGGCCACGGATACTGGCTCGGGGCGGCGGACGGAGGTGTCTTCGCATTCGGCGGCGCGGGCTTCTACGGGTCGATGGCCTCCCAGACATTAAACAAGCCGGTCGTCGGCATCACCGCAACACC
>JAJZDJ010000233.1 GCA_021828685.1 Actinomycetes bacterium
GGATCGCTTGTTTTAGGTCTAATAGGTCGAGCCAGCCGTCAACGTCTGCTTCGAGCGAGGGGCGGATCTTGATTGCCGTGGCTTCGAGCGTCACGTGGCCAGTTTGACGTAACTCGCGACTACCTGCTGCGATTCCGGCACCAGGGTCGGCGTCTTTGGTCACCCCGCTCGCCTGCGAGCACCGCCGTGCGTCCTCGCTGGTCGTCGTGCGGCCGCGGCGAAGGGGGAGACCACCTACACCGACGACGACTCCATCCTCGGGTCGGGCGCCTACGCGCCGACACCATGGCAGCCGTGGTTGCCGGTCAGTCAGACGGCAGCATCCGTCACGACCTGGTGCCGGAGCCCACGGCCCACGCCCATCGTCGTCGAGGGAATCGGGTCGGCGTTCCTGTCGACCATCCCTTACCGCGGATTGTCGCCTAGACGTGTCGCTCACCCAGGGTCTTGCCGACCACCCGTCCGTAAGCCAAATCATCGATGATCGACGTCGCAGCGCCGACCGCATTGGAAAAAAAACGGCCAAGGCGGCCACGTCGTCGAGAAGCTCGCGGCCCGGCACCACCTCATAGCGCGGTGGATGAGAAGCACGGCTCACGCCGGTTTGCGGGCAGCCTCCCCTGCCCGCCTCAGATGCACCACCTCGTCCGCTTATCAGAAGCCGGGCGAGAGTCTCCCAGGTGGACGGTTCAACCGGACCGCGATCTCCTCCCTGTCCGACGCGGATCGGTCTTCGTTGTTGCAAGTCACGTCGATGCCGAACGCATCTGACACAACGCCCGTGAGCAGCGGGGCCTGGAGCGGCTCTGGTTCGCCGAAGACGTCGCGGAGCCACAGCGTCCGCTCGCTGCTCCAGTAGCGCAGCATGGTGGCTCCGCGATCGCCGAGGTCGCTCACGAATCCCTCGGTCGTGATGAAACCGGCCAGCTCAGGTGCACGCCGTCGTACTCACTGGCAACCGCATCCCAGTCGGGTAGGACGTGGCGATCGACCACGGTCCGCACACCGTGTTGTGCAGGTATCTCGGCGAGATGTGCCACGTCCCCCTTGTGCTGGTTCGGCCCAGGAAGCTCCCATCCCGCGTGGGGTTCGGTCGCCACCCTCGGAAAGGTCTCGACGAGACGGACCCAGTCGGCCGGGTGGTCGATGTTCCAGACGTGTGCACCGGGGTTGATCGGCATGTGCCACCTGGAGATCGGGCCCGGGAACATCTCCCATGCAGCCACCAGATCGTCGTGGATCTCTCCGGCGGGGGCACTGACGGTCCAGAACCCCGACCACGTGAACTCACCGTTGCCGTAGACACGGGAGAAGTCGATGAACCCTGGGACGACCGTCATCCCGGGCTCGCATCTGCTGAGCCAATGTTCCTGGACATCCATCGGGCCGGCGAGCGACTCGCAGAATCGCTGCCAGAGCGCTTCGGCAAGGGGACGCCTTGCCGAAGCGAGTTCGTATGCCAGGGCGAGGCTGTCGGGTGCGCCACCGGTCCATGGCCCCGCGATCCGATCGGCAGCGTCGAGGGCAGTGTGGAGGAGCTGCCCGATCGTCATCGTCCCCACCGTGGTGACGGCGCGCTCAACCGATTCAGGATCGCTGTCCGTAAGCGCGTCGAACGGGCGGAACATCCCTCGCTCGTCAAGTTCGAGCCGATCGAGCAGCGCGACTCCAACTTGGGCGGCTAGGAGGTCATCGACCACGGGCACCATCTCGGCCATGATGACCGAGAGGCGCTCGCTTCGTCCACGTGACTCCATGTCGGAGGACGCTCGCCGGCTCGGGAGAGGCGACCTGTACGCCATTCGCGTCAAGGCCAGACCACGGAGCCCGTCCGGCCCCTTCAGGCCGTTCCTGCGACCAGTAGCATGGATTGGTGCGCCGTTGCCTCATCAACTGGGATTATGGGTCATCCGGGATCTGGCTGCGCCCCAGCAAGCCAAACGCCTGCCAGCCGTCGCTCGGAGGCGTCATCTCACCTGCCCTACACGAGGACCTCAAGCGATGGACCTGGGTGCGCCGATCGGACGTTGACCGCCGTAGAGCCAAGGGGATGCAGCGCGTTGCAGGGTGAAGATGAACCATCCCAGGTCGTCCTTGAAGGACGTGAACCCGATGGCACCACGTGGTCGGTCGACGTCCGGCCGGATCCCACCTGTGACGACGGGCTCTACAGCTTCGTGCGCCGGACCTCCGTCGCCGGGCGTTCGGCGCGGTCAGGAATGGGCGGACCGAAGCTGTACGGCGATGACGTCGTGAACGTCTGGGCGGGCAGGAGCGACGGTACTCCGCCGTTCATTCTGATTCGCGGGGTTCCCTCGATCGAAGAGGCCACGGTTCTCACGAGTGGAGGCAAGACCCTCCAGATCACGCTCTCGCCGGAGATCGAGGAGTTCGGGCTGCGCTTCGGTGCCGCGCCACTCCCGGAAGACGATCCGCCCGAGATCCTCACCGTGCGACTCGGTGACGGACGCGTCATCCAGGGACGGGTCCCGTGGCCGAGACGCCCGCCGACTCCATGATCCGTCGCCCCCAAAACGCATCCCCTATCCGTCCAGGGGTCTGCACGCACAGGCCAGGCCCGGCCCGCCTGTCATCTGTGGAGGAGCCGTCGTGCGATTTCGCTCACGGTTGGATGTGCTACACTGTGCGACATGAGGACGGTCACGCATCGGGAAATGCGAAATGAGAGCGGCGAGATACTCCGCCATGTTGCCAATGGGGAGACGGTCCAAGTCACCAACCACGGGCAGCTCGCCGCGCTGATCGTTCCGCCAGGCACCGACACACTCGCAGAGCTCACCTCGCGAGGACAGGTACGACTGGCAGTACGCCCGCTCTCCAGCTTGGGCTCGGTCATACGACGCAAGGCTGGCACGGACAGCAAAACAATCGTGGACGACGTCCGCAATCGCTGGTGACGATCGCCTATCTGGACACCTCAGCCGCCCTGAAGCTCGTCTTGGACGAGCCGCAATCCGAAGCATTGGCCACTGAGTTGGCATCCCGTGATGACCGACGGCTGGTCTCGTCGTGGCTGCTCCATACCGAGATGCATTGTGCGGCAGGACGCCACCCCGAAGATGTGGATCTCGACGCAGTCCGGGCGGTACTCGACACGGTGAACCTGGTCGATCTCATTCGCGGGGACATGCTGGCAGCTGGAACCCATGCACCGCTCCGATCCAACGACGCCATCCATCTAGCCGTCGCACTGAGGGTCGGTGCCGACGAAATCGTCACCTACGACGCGGAGCTCTCCCGAAGGGCGCTGTCGACGGGGCTGTCGGTAATCGCACCTGGAGCTGGTAGCAGCTGAGCTCGCTCGCCATCCCACCCGACCCAGGCTCGCCGACCTGCACTCCCTCGGACAAGCACCCCGACTACCTGCTCACCGGGCTCATCACCTGCGGGCGCTGCTAGCGCTACGGCAAAGACCCCTGCACCGACGAACGCATCCGCGCCGAGGTCCTCGAACAAGCCGTCTTCGCCGCCCTGCTCGCCCTCTACGCCGACCCCGAATTGCTCGAACGGGCCATCGTCGCCAAGGCCGAAGACACCGCCACCGCCGCCCGGCTCCACCAAGACGAGATCGCCGCCACCGAAGCCGAGCTGAAGAAGACCGAAGCCGCCATCGAGGCGCTCGGAGACGAGCTCGAAGCCGAGATCCACCACGGCAGCGAACAACGACGCAAGGCCCTCGCCCACGCCTTCGTCCGGCTTCTCGTCGTCGAAGAACGTGACACCATCCAGCCCAGGTTCTACATCAGAGGAGGGCTACCCCCAGACATGCCAGGCGACAACAGCGAAGCCCCTTCCGACGGGACGGGGTTTCGCGCTATGACACCTACGGTGGGCCGTAGACACTCGTATTCGAACCTCGAGGACATTCGGCAGCGACTCACTGCAGCGCTTTTTGGAGCGTTATAGTCTTACTTATGGTCACTCTAGCAACCGAGCAAGTCTCCCTGGCGGACGCCAAGGCACGTCTATCCGAGGTCGTCGAAGGGATCGAAACCGAGCACCGTCGCGTCGTGATCACCAAGCATGGGCGACCGAGCGTGGTAGTGCTCGCAGTTGAAGACCTCGAGGCACTCGAAGACACGCTGGAGCTGCTGTCGGATGCTGACGCGATCGCCGACCTCCGAGAGGCTGCAGTCGCTCGGCGGACCGACCAGACGATCGAGCTCACCAAAGAGGAGGCACAGGCCCGCTGGTCCCGTGGATGAGTACAGGCTGCGTTGGTCTCCACCTGCGGTTCGCCATCTCGACCGTCTCGCGGCTTCCTCACCACGAGTCGTAGGGGCCGTCGTCGAGTTTTGCTTCGGCCGTCTGATTGCTAACCGTTCCTAGACACTGAGCAGGAGTGAGTCCTG
>JAJZDJ010000029.1 GCA_021828685.1 Actinomycetes bacterium
CGCTACTGCTCGCCGAGGCGCTGCGCAAGGCGGTCACTGCTGGCGAAGCAGCCGCCGCCCGACTCGTCGTGGTGGACGCTATCGACGAGGCCGCCGCCCGTTTCTACGCCCGTCACGGCTTCGTCGCTGTCCCCGACCATCCCCTCAGGCTCTACCGACGGATGAAGGACGTCCGAGCGTCGCAGTAGCCGATCGGGCTATGGGATGTCTGGTCGGAGGAGGGCTACCCCCGACATGCCAGGCGACAACAGCGAAACCCCCTCCGACGGGACGGGGTTTCGCGCTATGACACCTACGGTGGGCGCTAAGGGACTCGAACCCCCGACCTCAGCCGTGTGAAGGCTGCGCTCTAACCGACTGAGCTAAGCGCCCTAGGTCGACGACCCGGCTGCATCGATGCTAGCGCCACCGGCGACTGCCCAGCCACCGAGAGGGACGCTGCGGGGAGAACGTTTGTTCCGTATGAATTCTGCGCTAAAATATTGGGAGCTGCGAGGGCCAGTGTCGCCCCTTCGAGCGAGGACCAGGAACATCGATCCCCGGAAGGACGACCAGTGGATTCACCCATGCAGCCAGGCGGGCTGTACCGACCCGACTTCGAGCACGACGCATGCGGTGTTGCGTTCGTCGTCGACATGTACGGCCGTCGGAGCCACAACATTCTTGAGTTGGGCCTCGACTCATTGTGCAACCTGGAGCATCGGGGCGCGTCCGGCGCCGAGGCGGATACTGGCGACGGCGCAGGGATCCTCCTTCAGATCCCCGACGCCTTTTACCGCCACGTCGTCGACTTCCAGCTTCCGGAGTCGGGTGCGTACGCTACAGGCATAGCGTTCCTCCCTAGGGAAGCGAAGGCACTCGAAGCGGCCCAAGAAGCGGTCGCAACCTTGGCCGGGCCGCTCGGCCTGAAAATCCTCGGATGGCGGACCCTGCCCGTGGAGGTCGAGGTGCTCGGTCCGAGCGCGAAGTCCGTGATGCCGGAGATTCGCCAGGTGTTCGTCGCTGACAGTGAAGCAAGCGCCTACGGCGAGGTGGGTGACCTGAAGCTCGAACGCAAGGCGTTCGTGTTGCGAAAGACAGTCGAGCGCCGGGTACCCGAAGTCTATTTCCCGTCCCTGTCGTGTCGAACGATCGTCTACAAGGGCATGCTGACAGCCCCGCAGGTCCGGCCGTTCTTCCCCGACCTCTCCGACGGCCGCGTCGAGACAGCGCTTGCGCTCGTGCACAGCCGCTTCTCGACCAACACTTTTCCGAGCTGGCCCCTGGCGCATCCGTACCGCTACGTCGCGCACAACGGCGAGATCAACACTCTCGCCGGCAACCGTAACTGGATGCGCGCCCGTGAAGCCCTGCTCCAAAGCGACCTGATCCCCGGAAACCTCGACGAGATTTTTCCGATAATCACGCCGGGTGCCAGCGACTCTGCGAGCTTCGACGAGGTCCTGGAGCTTCTGCACATGGGCGGCCGCTCGCTGCCGCATTCGGTCCTCATGATGATCCCCGAGGCGTGGGAGAACCATCGAAGCATGGACCCCGCCCGGCGGGCCTTCTACCGTTTCCACGCTGCGCTGATGGAACCCTGGGACGGTCCCGCGTCGATAGCCTTCACTGACGGCACGGTCATCGGCGCAGTGCTGGACCGAAACGGCCTGCGCCCTTCGCGTTACTGGGTTACCGACGACGGGCTCGTGGTAATGGCCTCGGAAGTCGGAGTCCTCGACGTCGACGCGTCGAAAGTCGTGCAGCGGGGTCGATTGCAGCCCGGCCGCATGTTCCTGGTGGACACGTCGCAGGGCCGAATCGTTGCAGACGAGGAGATCAAGTCGGGCCTCGCTGCGCAGCATCCCTACGGGGATTGGCTCGAGGACAACCAGATCTTCTTCGAGGATCTGCCACGGCGTTTCTCACTCACCCCGCAGCACTCCTCTGTCGTCGCCCATCAACGGCTGTTCGGCTACACACTCGAGGACCTCGACACGATCATCGCCCCGATGTGCTCCAGCGGCTACGAGCCGGTCGGATCGATGGGAACAGACACACCTATCGCCGCCCTGTCGCAGCGGCCGCGGCTGCTCTACGACTACTTCACGCAGCTGTTCGCACAGGTGACCAACCCTCCCCTCGACGCGATACGCGAGGAGCTGGTCACCTCTGTAGCGTCGTCGATAGGACCCGAGCGCAATCTGCTGGCACCCGAACCGTCAAGCTGTCGCCAGATTGTGATACCGGAGCCGATCTTGACCAACGAGGACCTGGCGAAACTCCTCTACATCGACGAGGACGGGACCGTCGAGGGGTGGTCGACGTTTGCCATAGACGGGCTTTTCGACGCGAACGCCGACGATCCCGGAGCGGCGCTCGAAGCGAGCCTGAGCGACATCTGCGACAAAGTCAGCGACGCCATCCGCAATGGTGCAACCATCATCGTCCTGTCCGACCGCCATCCGAGCGCCGACCTGGCTCCGATTCCCGCCCTCCTACTCGTCAGCGCCGTGCATCACCATCTGATCGAGGAGAAGACCCGCACCCGGGTGGGTTTGGTGGTCGAGACAGGCGAGGCCCGGGAAGTGCATCACATGGCTCTCCTGCTCGGCTACGGAGCGGCCGCTGTCAACCCCTACCTCGCTTTGGACACCGTCAGCGAGCTCGTCGCCGCCGGTGACGTCACTGGCGTGTCAGCCCGCCAGGCGCTGCGCAACTACGTCAAAGCCGCCAGCAAGGGGATACTAAAGGTCATGTCCAAAATGGGCATTTCGACTGTCGCTTCCTACACGGGGGCGCAAGTCTTCGAGGCGATCGGGTTGTCGAGCGAGCTAGTTGACCGCTACTTCAGCGGGACAGTCAGCCGCATCGAAGGCATCGGCCTTCGCGAAGTCGCCGCTGAAGTGCTCGCCCGCCACCGTGTCGCGTGGCCCGACAGGCCTAGCGAACTGGCCCACAGGGATCTCGACGTCGGCGGCGAGTACCAGTGGCGACGCGAGGGCGAATACCACCTGTTCAACCCGACGACGGTGCACCTCCTTCAGCACGCGACGAGGTCCGCTCGCTACGACGTCTTCAAAAGCTACACACGAGCAGTGGACGGACAATCCGCGCGTCTAGCGACGCTTCGCGGGCTTCTGCGCTTGCGAAGTGCTGCTGATAGCGGTCGCGATCGGGTCGCAATCGACGAGGTCGAACCTGTCAGCGAGATTGTAAAGCGCTTCAGCACAGGCGCCATGTCCTACGGGTCGATCTCAGCCGAAGCTCACGAGACCCTGGCAATTGCAATGAACCGCATCGGGGCCCGCTCCAATACCGGGGAGGGCGGCGAGGACGCCGAGCGTTTCACCCCGGACCCGAACGGAGACCTGCGCCGCAGCGCCATCAAGCAGGTCGCCTCGGGACGCTTCGGCGTCACGAGTGAATATCTGGTCAACGCGGATGACATCCAGATCAAGATGGCGCAAGGCGCTAAGCCTGGCGAGGGCGGCCAGCTGCCTGGCCACAAGGTCTACCCGTGGATTGCACGGACCCGCCATTCGACACCGGGCGTCGGGCTGATCTCGCCGCCTCCGCACCACGACATCTATTCGATCGAGGACCTGGCGCAGCTGATCTTCGACTTGAAGAACGCGAACGACCGAGCTCGGATCCACGTGAAGCTCGTCGCCGAGGTCGGTGTCGGTACTGTCGCAGCAGGCGTCGCCAAGGCCCACGCGGACGTCGTGCTGATCTCCGGCCACGACGGCGGCACGGGCGCCTCTCCACTAACTTCGCTCAAACACGCCGGCGCACCCTGGGAGCTCGGCCTGGCGGAGACCCAGCAGACACTCCTCGCGAACCGTTTGCGGGACCGGATCGTCGTCCAGGTGGATGGCCAGTTGAAGACCGGCCGTGACGTCGTGATCGCAGCGCTTTTGGGGGCGGAGGAGTTCGGCTTCGCAAGTGCTCCGCTTGTCGTGAGCGGCTGCATCATGATGCGCGTCTGCCATCTTGACACTTGTCCTGTCGGAATAGCGACGCAGAATCCTGAGCTACGCAAACGTTTCACCGGCCGGCCCGAGTTCGTCGTCAACTTCTTCGAGTACATCGCCGAGGAGGTCAGGGAGCTTCTCGGCGAGCTCGGCTACCGGTCCCTCGACGAGGTCATCGGCCGGTCAGACCTGCTCGACGCCGAAAGCGCCTTGGAGCACTGGAAGGCGAAAGGCCTCGACCTCTCCCCCATCCTCGCCGTTCCCGACATGGCGCCAGACGCACCGAGGCACTGCGTGACGGGCCAGAACCACGGACTCGACAAGGTGTTGGACCGCGAACTGATAGAGGCATGCCGAGGAGCTGTCGAGCGGGGCGAGCCAGTCACACTGCAAATGCCGATCCGCAACGTCAATAGGACTGTGGGCGCTCTGCTCGGAGCCGAGATCACCCGCCGCCACGGCGCAGCCGGTCTTGCTGACGGCACTATTGACATAACATTCATCGGTTCGGCCGGCCAAAGCTTCGGTGCGTTCAGTCCGCCTGGCGTGACCCTACGGCTTCTCGGCGATGCTAACGACTACCTTGGCAAGGGACTCTCCGGGGGTCGCCTGATCGTCGCACCATCGCCCGACTCCCCCGCCGAGTTCAAGGCCGAGGAGCAGGTGATAGCCGGTAACGTCATCCTCTACGGAGCGACCTCCGGCGAGGCATATATCCGGGGTGTCGTCGGCGAGCGCTTCTGCGTGCGCAACTCGGGCGCGCTCGCTGTCGTCGAGGGTGTCGGCGACCACGGTTGCGAGTACATGACCGGCGGTCGGGTCGTGGTGCTCGGCCCGACCGGGCGCAACTTCGGCGCCGGGATGTCGGGCGGTGTCGCCTACGTCTGGGATCCGGTAGGCCACTTCGGATCGGACCTCAACGGCGAGCTTGTCGATCTCGAGGACTGCGATCAGTCGGACCTCGAATGGCTTCGCGAGGTGTTGACCATGCACCATGCCCACACCGGGTCAGCTGTTGCCGCTGCGCTTCTCGCCCGCTGGCCGAGAGCCGGTGGCGAGTTCGCGAGGGTGATGCCCCGCGACTATCGGCGTGTCGTAGAAGCCGGACTCAAAGCAAGCGGGTCGGAGCGCCAGGCCGACGCTGGCGTGGCGGTGATGTCGCGTGGGTAAACCGACCGGATTCATGGAGTTCACGAGAGAGCTCCCGTCGCGCCGTCCTGTGCGCGAGCGCCTGATGGACTGGCGTGAGGTCTACGAGCCTTTCGGCGAGCACCGCTTGGAGGAGCAGGCGTCGAGGTGCATGGACTGCGGGATCCCGTTCTGCAACGACGGTTGCCCGCTCGCGAACCTGATACCCGACTGGAACGACCTCGTCTTCAAGAGCCACTGGCGCGAAGCGACCGAGAGGCTTCACGCCACTAACAACTTTCCGGAGTTCACCGGACGACTCTGCCCCGCCCCTTGCGAGGCTGCTTGCGTCCTTGGAATCAACGCCCAGCCTGTGACGATCAAGCAAGTCGAAGTGTCGATCATCGACCGTGCTTTCGAAGAGGGCTGGGTTACGCCGATCCCGGCGTCGGTACGTACCGGGCGGTCGGTGGCGGTAGTCGGGTCGGGTCCCGCCGGCTTGGCCGCCGCCCAGCAGTTGAGCCGGGCCGGTCACGACGTCACGGTCTTCGAGCGCGCCGACAAGCCTGGCGGCCTTCTCCGCTACGGCATACCGGAATTCAAGCTGGAGAAGAGGTTCCTCGACCGCAGGCTCGCCCAGATGGAAGCCGAAGGGACCCGGTTCGTCTGCGGCGTGGAAGTATCCGCCAACGAGGCGCCGGGCCGTGTGACAGCCGCGTCTGTCATGGACGACTTCGACGCGGTTGTGATCGCTTCGGGCGCTACCGTCGCACGGGACTTGACGATCCCGGGGCGTTCTCTGCAGGGCATTCATCAGGCGATGGAGTACCTGCCGCACGCCAACAAGGCGGTCGTGGAGGCAGATCCGGCCGGTGCTACTCCGATATCAGCGCACGCCAAGCGGGTGGTGATCATCGGAGGCGGTGACACCGGAGCCGACTGCCTGGGCACCGCCCACCGCCAGGGGGCGCGCTCGGTGCACCAGCTGGAGATCATGCCGAGGCCCCCGGACGAGCGTGACTCTTCCACACCTTGGCCGACCTGGCCTTTGATGTTCCGCACGTCCTCGGCTCACGAGGAAGGCGGCGAGCGTCTCTTCGCCGTTTCGACCACCGAGTTCGTCGGCGACGACGACGGCGCCCTGCGGGCGCTGCGCGGCTGCGAGGTCGCCCTCAGGTCCGAAGGGGGCCGGATGACCTTCGAGGCTGTTGATGCCACCGACTTCGAGCTGCCCTGCGAGCTCGTCCTTCTGGCCCTCGGGTTCTCCGGGGTCGAGCCGGGACTCGCTGAGGCGTTCGGCGTCGCCCCGACGCCGCGAGGCAACCTCCAACGGACCGGCGACTACGCCACGGGCCGCGACGGGGTGTTCGTCTGTGGGGACGCTGGCAGAGGGCAGAGCCTCATAGTGTGGGCTATCGCCGAAGGGCGATCGGCTGCGATGCACGTCGACCGCTATCTGAGCGGGAGGACGCAGCTTCCCTGCTCCCTCCCGTTGGCCTACCAGCCCGGATAGCCTGGGGGGGTGGACAACGATCCGGCCGAGCCAAAGGAGACACCCGACAGCTCCCCAGAGCTTTCGAGCGAGCACAACGGTGTGCTCGAGGGCCTTGACGCCGACTCCGTTGCAGGCGAACACCACGAGCCTTCGAGCGCCCTGCCGCCCAAGCTCGAAGCGTGGCGCAGGCGAAGCGCCACGGGAGCGATACTCACCGGCCTTGCTTTAGGTTTCCAGCAGGCACTCGAAGCTCCCCGGGAGAACCCGACGATCACAATCGAAACGTCTGGAACCCCGCCCCGGGACCTTCCCGTCGATGCTGACGTCGGGGTTCTCGGCCCCCGCCACAGCGTTGTGAGCATTCGCCCGTGGCTTCTCGACTCAGCCGACAAAGCCCGAAACGTCGAGGATCCCGACGACGTCGGCACGCCGCCGGTGACCGGCGTGGACAGTAACGACAGCCAATGAACCTGCTGCGCCGCTCGTCAAGCTCCCAATCACAGGCCGACCCCGACCCCGGCCGTAGCACGGAACAGCGCGCCCAGCGCGCCCCGCGAGGCAGGCGGGTACCGGCCCCGCTCCCAGACGACGGGCTCAAAGCGTCCGCCATGCGAGGCAGCGAGCCGCTCTACGGCTACGTGGTCGCCCTGGAGCTGGTGGTCGTCGGTATCCTCAACTTGACGGTCACATCGGGCGCGGGTGCGCCGACGCACCCTTCGACGGCATTGGGCGCAGTCGGCGTGGCGGCAGCAATCTCGCTGTTCGGGTTCCTGCAGACGAGGAACAGGGTGCTCGTCGCGTTCGCGGTGATCGTGACCGCCTTTTTCATCAACCTACCCAAAGTTCCTAATTCGCTGGCGATAGCGCACGTCTTCGCGCTGGCCTTCCCGTTCGCCTACTCGCTCGTCCTCACCCAACGCCACCGGAGGCGAATGAAAGGCGAGCTGCAGGCTGCGAGGACTCGCCGGCCGGCTACCCCGCCCGCCCGCCGCTCCCGACGGAACGCCAAGGCCGACGCAGCCCAGCCGGCCGGTCCTAAGCCTTCGGCGCGCTACACGCCTCCTAAGACCAAGCGCACGGCACGCGGGTAGCCGCCGCTGCCCGCCGCGCGCCGCAGACGATCTCCGGGGCGCCGGACCGAATTCTCCTGCTACGGCGCGGCCGGCGTCAGTGCTGCATGAAGGAATGACAGGGCGGCCTGGCGTTGACGTACGAGCGAGCGGGCGGTCGAGTCGAGCCCTAGGGTCCGCAGGACTTCGACCTCGGTGACCATACCGACCACCGTCGAATAGGCGGCGAGAAGGAGAAGCCTGGCGTCCTGGCGACGAAGCTCACCTCGCGCCATCGCTGCATCGAGATAGGAAGTCGCCTTGTCGATCAGGGGGCTCAAGTGCCCGCTGAACCTCGTCGCGGCCGGTGGCCCGAGCCGGGCTACCTCACGGAGTAGGCCGAGCACCTCCGGCCGGCTCCCGGCGATCGAGAAGACAGTCCGCACGACCACCCGCACTCGCTCCCAGGCCGCACCCTGCAGGTCGGCTTCGCTAAGCGCACGGTAGACGTCTGCGGCCGCGTCGTCGACGACGCCCTCGAGGAGCGTCTCTTTGGAGGGAAAGTAGTACAGGATCGACTGCTTGGTTATCCCGAGCTCGCCAGCGATGGAGTCGAGCGAGGTCACTTCGTAGCCTCGGCGGGCGAAACCGGTCAGAGCCGCGTCGAGCACGCGGCGGCGTGTCGCGCTCCGCAGGGAATCAGGTTTTCGTCCTTGAGTAGCCACCTACCATATGGTAGACAATTGCGGTGATTCGCGAGTCGCTTTCGGGAAAAAGGGTCGCCATCACCGGCGCCACCGGTTTCCTCGGTACCGCCCTCACAGAAAGGCTCCTTCGTTGCGTGCCCGGCAGCGAGGTTGCGCTGCTCATCCGCCCCGGGCGTCGAGGGGCTGCCGACCGCGTCCGGCGCGAGGTCCTTCGAAACAACTGCTTCGATCGACTCAGAGCGCAAGTGGGCGACGGGTTCGAGGAGCTCGTAGCGCAGCGACTGCACGTCATGAGCGGCGACGTCGGCGTGGATGGTCTCGGCCTTGACGCTCAGGGCAAAGATCTCCTCGCTTCGTGCCAGATCGTGATCCACTCCGCCGCCACGGTCAGTTTCGACTCGGCACTCGACAGTGCAGTCGAGATCAACCTGTTGGGGCCTAGCCGGGTAGCAGAGACGCTCAAGGACCTACAACCGTCGCGCGCCACGGGCAGCGATTCGCCTCACCTCATCTCCATTTCCACTGCGTACGTAGCTGGGTCCCGACGGGGCAGCGCCCCCGAAGCCGCCCTCTCGGACACTCCATGGTCAACCGATGTCGCATGGAGGCCCGAGGTTGCCGCCGCGCGCAGGGCTCGGGCGGACCAGGACGCCAAGAGCCGCGAGTCCAAGATGCTGGCCGGCTTCGCCCGTCAGGCGAGGCGGGAGCTGGGCGCCGCCGGTACACCTTTGCTTTCCGCCCGTGCGGAGAAGCTTCGAGACGAGTGGGTCCACGACCAGATGGTCGCGCTCGGCAAAGCCAGAGCGCGAGGTCTCGGATGGCCCGACGCGTACGCGTACACGAAAGCGCTCGGCGAGCGCGCCCTCCTCGAATCCCGAGGCGATCTTCCGCTGAGCATCGTACGACCGTCGATCATCGAGGCCGCGCTAGCTGAGCCTGTGCCCGGGTGGATCAGGGGCTTCCGCATGGCGGACCCTGTCATCATCTCGTACGCGAAAGGCCTGCTTCGCGAGTTTCCTGGCGTGCCGGAAGGGATCATCGATGTCATACCGGTCGACATGGTCGTGGCGTCGATTCTTGCTGTCGCAGCCAGGGGACCCCTCGACGAGCCCGACGTATTTCACTGTGCTTCGGGAGGGCGTAACCCTCTGCGCTACCGGCGTCTCGTCGACCTGGTGCGGGAATGGTTCCAGGAGAACCCGGTCGCCGACTCCTCGGACCAGCCGATCACGGTCCCGGAGTGGTCGTTCCCGGGACGACAGCGCGTCGCGCGCCAGCTCGAACGGGCCGGAAAGTCGATTGGCGTAGCCGAGCGTGTGCTGCAGTCCCTGCCGGTCCGTGGCAGCCGGGCGGAGCTGAGCGCCCGACTCGAGGAACGCCACGTCGAGATCGATCGGGCTCTTTCGTACGTCGAGCTGTACGGAGCGTACACAGAGACCGAGGCGATCTTCTCCGTCGAGCGGCTCATCGAACTTTTCGATTCCCTGCCCGAGGCGGACCGCCTAGAGTTCGGCTTCGATCCGGATGTCCTCGACTGGCGTCAGTACTGCCAGGAGGTGTATCTGCCTTCGGTGGTATCGCACGCACGTGTGCGACTCGTCGGCTCGGCGTCGCGTTCGAGCGCTCCGGGGGGACTTTCGAGGTCCGAGCGTGGGCGGCGGGCGGTTCTCTCCCCGGATCGCCAGCTCGCGGTGTTCGACTTGGAGAACACGCTGATAGCGTCGAACGTGGTCGACTCGTACTCGTGGCTGGCGACACGCCACGAGAGCGGCTGGGACCGTACCCGTTTCGTTGCGAGGACTCTGCGCGAAGCGCCCCGACTTCTCGCCGCCGACCGGGCCGACCGCAGCGACTTCCTTCGCTACTTCTACCGCCGCTACGAGGGCGCACCAGTGGAGCAGTTGCGCGCGGACGCATGGGAGATGTTCAGCGACCTGGTTATCACGAAGTCGTTCCCGGCCGGGATCCGCAGGGTTCGCGAACACCGCATGGCCGGCCACAAGACGCTCCTCATCACCGGGGCGCTCGATGTCGTCGTGGAACCTCTCCGCCCCCTCTTCGACGAGATCGTCTGCGCCAGGCTTTCCCGGCGAGGGGCGATCCTGACCGGCGAGCTGGAGGAGGCACCCCCTACCGGGGAGGCAAGGGCGATGATCATGGCCGACTACGCGCAGGCGAACGGGATCGATCTAGCGGAGTCGGTGGCCTATGCGGACTCCGCGAGCGACCTTCCGATGCTCGAAGCGGCCGGTCACCCCGTCGCGGTTAACCCTGAGACGAAACTCGCGGCCATCGCGCGCCGACGCGGGTGGCACGTCGAGCAGTGGCCTAAAGCCCCGGGCGGCCCGAGGCCGCTCCTGCCGATCGGCCCCCGCCGGTGAGAGCCTTGCAAGTAGAGCGTTCACTGCCCCGCTTCGCCGCGGCCCGCATCGCTTCGCGCCCGCTTGCGCTGCGGCTTGGCGAGGCGGACCTGCCCGAGGCGCCAGGGCCGGACTGGGTGACGCTACGACCCAAACTGTCGGGCATATGCGGAAGCGACCTCGCGACCGTGTTCGGCCGGTCTTCGAGGTGGTTCGAGCCGATCGTCAGCTTTCCTTTCGTGCCCGGCCACGAAGTGGTCGCCGAGACCGACACAGGAGACCGTGTAGTCGTCGAACCGGTGCTTCACTGCAAGATCCGCGGCATCACGCCGCCGTGCACTGCCTGCACGGCGGGACGGACGAACCGCTGCGAGAACCTGAGCGCTGGTCACCTCTCCCCCGGGCTGCAAACCGGCTTCTGCGCCAGCACCGGGGGCGGATGGTCCGGCGCGTTCCTTGCGCATCGCGACCAGCTCCACCCGGTGCCGGCAGGATGGAGCGACGAAGCGGCGGTGATGGTTGAGCCGGTGGCGTGCTCGGTACACGCTGCCCTCGCCTCGCCCTCTGAGGCGGACCGCTGCGCGGTCGTGATCGGCGCCGGCACGATAGGCCTAGCGACGCTCGCCGCTTTGCGGTCGCTTCGAAGCGAGGTCACGACGCTGATCGCCGTTGCCAAGCACCCCGAGCAGCGCCGGCTCTCGGTCCAACTCGGGGCGGACTACGTTGCCGAACCATCCGAGCTTCGCCGTGCCGTCCGCCGGGCTACCGGCTCGTGGATACTCGACAGCGGGCAGCTCACCGGCGGCGCCGACATGGTGTTCGACTGCGTCGGATCCTCCGAGTCGCTCGTCGACGCCATAGCGGTGGCCGCACCCGGGGCGACGATCGTCCTCGTCGGGATGCCCGGCCATGTCGGGATGGACCTGACAGCTCTGTGGCAGCGCGAGCTCCGCCTCGTCGGCGCCTACGCCTACGGTCCTGAGGCCCGAGCCGGCGGGCGCCACAGCTTCGATCTGGCGATGGAACTAATAGCCAGCCGCGACCTCGGCCGTTTGGTGAGCGCGCGATACCCCCTCGACCGCCATTGCGAAGCTCTCGAGCACGCCTCACAGGCGGGCAGGCGTGGGGCGACCAAAGTGGTCTTCGATCTTGGCCTAGAGAAGAGAAGGTAGGTACACGAACCCGCTATGACCCGACCCGGTTTCGTTCTCGAGGTGGACCGCTCGACACCGCCGATACTGACATGGCACGGCGAGGGCTACCGCCTGGAGCGCCTACCGCCGGGCAGGTCGAGGGTGATCTACCCCCCCGAGGCAACCGAGGCGCTGAGCGACCCCGACAGGGCCATACGCGAGGCCCTTTTGAACCCTTTAGGCGACAGCAAGCCGCTACCGGAGCTGCTGTCTGCGGGCATGCGCTTGACCATCGCTTTCGACGACATCTCCCTGCCTCTCCCGCCGATGCGACGGCCGGACAACCGCCAGCGGGTCATCGAAGCGGTACTTGACCTGGCGGCCGGCGCAGGCGTAGACGACGTTGTTTTGATCTGCGCCTTGGCTCTGCACCGCCGGATGACAGAATCCGAGTTGCGACACGCTATCGGCGACAGGGTCTACGACTCGTTCGCTCCGAGCGGCAGGCTCCTCCAGCACGACGCCGAGGACCCCGACGGGCTGGTCCATATCGGTCTCACCGACGCGGGTGAGGACGTGGAGATCAACAAGCGTGCAGCCGAGTCGGACCTGATCGTCTACGTCAACATAAACCTGGTTGCAATGGACGGCGGCCACAAAAGTGTAGCCACAGGCCTGGCGAGCTACCGGAGCCTGCGCCACCATCACAACGTCAAGACGATGCGCCACAGCCGATCGTTCATGGACCCGGAGCACTCGGAGCTGCACAGCTCCAACTGGCGGATGGGTCGGCTTCTCGCCGCGAGCGGTGTCAATATTTTCCAGATCGAGACGACGCTCAACAACGACGCCTTTCCTGCGTCGGCGGCGTTCTTGCAGAAGCGTGAATGGGAATGGTCGCTGCGTGACAGGGCCGGCTTCGTTGCATCCTCAAAGGCGCTGTCGGTGATGCCGCCGCGAAGTGCACGTTCGATGTTCCAGGCGATCAAAGCCCCGCACGCCCTGACCTCGGTACACGCCGGCGAGGTGGAAGCGGTGCACGCAGCGACCACCCGGGTGGTGCACCGCCAGCAACTCGTGGACGTGCAAGGCCAGACCGACATCGCGATCTTCGGGCTGCCCCACATCTGTCCCTACAACGTCAACTCGATCATGAACCCGATCCTCGTGATGTGCATGGGACTCGGGTATCTCTTCAACCTCTACCGGGGTATGCCAATCGTCCGCAAAGGCGGCGTGGCGATACTGTCGCATCCGACCCCGTGGGCGTTTCACCCCGTGCATCACCCCTCCTACATCGACTTCTTCGAGGAGGTTCTCTCCGAAACGACGGACCCGGCGGTGATAGAGGCGAAATACGAGGAGCGCTTCGCTACCGACGACTGGTACCGCCACCTGTACCGGACAAGTCACGCCTACCACGGCGTGCACCCTTTCTACATGTGGTACTGGGGTGCGCACGCACTCGAGCACCTTGGCAGGGTCGTCGTCGTCGGCGGTGACCCGAAAGCCGTACGCAGGCTGGGCTTCTCCCCCGCCACCACGCTCGCCGACGCGTTCGAGATAGCGTCCGACGTGGTGGGCCGAGACGCTACCATCAGCCATTTTCACTGCCCGCCGATCATGATCGCAGACGTGCATTGAACTTGCGGTTTCCCTTCGGCGCCCCATCGTGGCCCGGCGGCGTCCCTCTCCCGCCTGCTGAGCGCGACCTCGGCGTCCACTACGACAGCGACTGGGCGCGCTCCCCGCTCGCCCGCCTTTCGCGATCAGTGATCCAGACGTCGCTCACGAACCCGGTCGTGCGAGCAATCACTTCTCCCACCGTCAGAGGCCTAGACCGAGTGGCGCACCTCGATGAGCCGGCCATCTTCGCCGCCAACCATTCCAGCCACCTGGACGCTCCACTCCTGATGGCGGTCATCCCGCAGCGCTGGCGCGACGACCTGTTCGTCGCAGGGGCGGCCGACTACTTCTTCGACACGTTGCCGAAGGCGTTCATTTCGGCCCTGACGCTGAATGCTGTTCCGATGGAGCGCCAACGGGTGTCGCGGACGTCGGCACGTCGAGCCACAACGCTGCTCGATGACGGCTGGAGCATGCTCATCTTCCCCGAGGGCGGGCGAAGCCCTGACGGATGGGGCCAGTCGCATAGGGCCGGCGCCGCATGGTTGGCGATTCGCAGCAACAAGCCGGTCATACCGCTTTACGTGGAGGGCACTGGACGTATCCTTCCAAAGGGCGCCAGACGAGTACGAACTGGCAAGGTCACAGTCAATTTCGGCGCACCTTTGTTTCCCCCGGCAAACGGTGACGCTCGCTCGTTTGCCACCGCAATCGAGGATTCGATCGCCGCTCTGGCCGACGAGCTCGTGAGCGACTGGTATACGTCGCGGCTGCGTGCCGGTGCTTCGGCCACGCCGTCGCTGTCGGGTCCAGACGCGCCCGCCTGGCGCAGATCCTGGGCCCTCACGGGGACGAAGTCGACTGGTGGCGCTAACTCCACAACGAAAGGGTGGCCCTGGACCGCCCCTCGCTAATGGCGAGCGGAGATCAGAACAGGGTCTTGACTCCCGTAGCGGATCGCAATCTCACCGACGTGACCTCCACCGGCAACGCAGTGCACACGGCGACCACCAGCGGATCGGGAGGCTCCACAGGGACAGCCAAGCGCCCGCCCGGAGGGTTCAGATTTGTCAACGGCTCGGGCGCCGGAGCGGCCACCTGAGGCTGCTTACTGGCCTTGGCCGGTTCAGGTTGCGTTTGGCCAGAGAGGCGGTTCTGGCGTAGCTTTCTTAGGATCGATCCACCAAACGCGAGGACGCCGATCAGGACGACGACCAACTCGTTCACGGGTGGTCCCCGGACGCTCCATCCCCGCTCGCCGCAAGCAGATCGTCGAGTAGTGCATCGACCTCCGCTGTAGCACCTGGGCCGACTTCTAGAGCTAGCGCCCAGCTACCCGCTCGGAGTGCTCGGTACTCGCCGTTTGCAGTTGTGACCTCGAGGATCGCCCCTAGCGGCGCCAACAGTCCGAGCTCTGCCAGCGAAGACTCGGTCATCGATGTCAACGTCCCGGCCACTTCGCTCGATCCTTCACCGACGACCACAGCAGCGGCGATCCGAGAGTCCGCGATCATCGCCGCCAGCGCAGAGCCGACCGGATCGGCTTCAGCGTCTGCGGACGCGGCCTCGAGTTCAGGAGTGGAGTCGGGCTCCGGCGCCACGTCAGGCTCAGGCTCTGGCGCGGGTTCCGGCTCTGGCGCGGGTTCAGGCGCTGGCGCGGGTTCCGGCTCCGCCTCGGCCTCTGGCGACAGCGGCAGCTCTGGCTCAGGTCGATCGGCATGGGCGCCCTTGGCGACTGCGGAGGCGGGTGTCGAAGCTGACGCCCAAGACGCCAGCTCTTCCGCCTGGGCCATCAACGCAGCAAGCTGATCGAGTGTGGAGCGCACACCCGAGTCACCCACGTCGGAGGCCCGGACGGAAGTTGTGCGGTCTCCGACATCGCCGGGACCGCCCGACGGTGAAGAAGTCGGAGAGGAGTTCATGAGGCTGGAAGCGACTCAGGAGTTCCCGGACGCTCCGGCGTCCGTGTCCAAAAAGCGGCCGAGGCTCGACGACGCCGCCCCGAGAGCCTCGCTCAACGCCATAACGCGTGCACGAAACTCCTGCTTCAACGACTCCAATTCGGCTTGTCCCGAAGCCCGTGCTTCATTGCGCAGGGTCTCGGCATTCGCTCGTGCGGAGACGATCAGTTCCTCGGCCCGGCTACGGCTCTCGCCGACGATACCTTCGGCCTCGGACCTCGCATCGGAGGTGATTCGATCTGCTTCCGAGCGGGCAGCTTCGACTATCTGAGCGGACTCCTCATTGGCCTTATGGAGAGCGGCGTCGGCTTCGGCGCGCAATGTAGCGAGCGATGCCCGTTCCGCAGCAATCCGCTCGTGAGCCGAGCGCAAAGCAGTGAGGTTGCTCTCCAAGGTTTGCTCCGCCGCAGCACGCAGACGAGCGGTCTGCTCCGCAGCCTCGTTGAGGATCGTCATGTCCTCGGATACCCTTGCGATCACCTGGGCGAGCAAGTCGGAGGTATCCCCATCACCGCCCTGAGGTGACTCTCCCGAATCGGACCCTGCTTCCTCGCCACCAGAGGTCGTAGACTCGTTGTCGGATTCAGATGCGGTGTCGGACCACTCTGGCGAGCCCTCACCGCCGCTTCCCTCGTCGAAGTGGCCTTCTTCGTGGGTCTCACCCCACTCCTGGGGTTCAGCCTGATGGCCGCCCTCCCCCCAGCCTTCCGACTCGTGCTCGTGGTACGGATTGTCGCTCATGCCAGCCTCATAGTCCATGTGTGGTAACTCGGCATACCGCCGAAATTTCTGTAGATTCCCGTCATGCGGGGAAGGTGCTTGCGAGCTCGTCTGGTGACGGTTTGCGCCGGCGGCGCGCCTCGAGCGGGAGAAGCTCAGATATCGCTGCCATGATACGCCGGGTGTCGGCTTCCGCGTCGCTCCCAGTCAAACCCGTGACCGGCTTGCCGACGCGGACCGAAACTGTCGGCTGCTTTCCGAAGGCGGGGACTTTCGGGAGCCGCATCGACCTGGGCCACACCGCTTCGGTGCCCCACAAGCCGAGCGGCACCACAGGCGCCCCGGTCGCCGCGGCAAGGCGCGCAGCGCCTGTCTTGCCGACCAGCTCAGGATCGAAGAAAGCCGAGCCTCTTGGTATCGTACCTTGAGGGGCGATTAAGACGGCCTCTCCCGTCCGCAGGGCGTCCTCTGCTTGATGGTAGGCGTCTCCGGCGTGCCCGTCGCGATCCACGCAGATTGCACCTCCCGCACGCAGGAGTGGGCCCACCACGGGGGCGTCGAAGAGCTCCTTCTTCGCCATGCCCCTCGGGTACCGACCCGCCCCCAGCACGGCCAGCCCGTAGGCCACAGGATCGAAGTAACTACGATGGTTTGCTGCGACGATCACAGGACCTCTCGGAGCTATGTTGTCGAGCCCCGAGATCTCGAAACGGGCAAACGGGGCCGCGATGTGCGGCAACGCTAACCGCACCAGGTCGAGAGGCTCCACACCGAGGACTTTCGGGACCCCCGGCGGCGCTTCTAAATGAACGATAGGCCAACCGCGCAGGTGCGCTATCGGTGCGAGCCTAACGTCGGGGTTGACGGCGCAGGCCTCCCCGACTGCAGCGAGAAGCCCGACGTCGTAGATACTGTCAGAGAACGCGGCGCAATCCTTCAAACGGATTCCGGCATTGGACGCCCAACGCCGAACTGCGAGTAGCTTACCGGCACCCCAGACGAACCCCCCATCGAGGCGCCCATTGAAACGCCGCACCCCGTCATCTCCGACGTAGGTGCCATAGCGGGTGGCGACGACGTCGTCAAAGCCCAACCGCGACGCAAGGGGTGTAACGAGGTGCGCCGGGGTCGTCGTCGCCATGACAAGCGCACGTCCCTTGGAGCGCTGCTCCTCGATCAGGATCCTCGCCCTGGGAGCGACGAGATGCTCCAGGATCTCCCCGGCCGTCTCTGCTGCCGCGGCGACGTCGGCCGCGGCGTGACCCCTTGATCCAAGCACAGCTGCACGTGCAATAAGCATGGCCGGCGTCGTCTCACCGAAGCGGTTGTACAAGCCGACAAACGCAGAGCTACCCGGAACCCGGCGCTCGCTCACCAAGCCAGCCTTCACCAGCTCACCGTGCAGAACGGGAGCGCTCGACGAGGCTAGAAGAGTCCGATCCAGGTCGAAAAAGGCTGCCGCTTGGCCCATGGGGCCAACGCTAGCTCAGACCGTCTCGCCCGAACGCGGGGGAAGCCCGCTAAGCGCCCCGCAGCTGGCGCAGCACGTAGGGAAGGATCCCTCCGTGTCGGTAGTAGTCGGCCTCCTTGGGAGTGTCGATACGTAGCGTCACCGTGAACTCGACCTTGCTTGCGTCCGTCCGCGTCGCCGTCACCGATAATGTGCGCGGCATAGGGCCTTCATGTCCCGCGCTTGCGAGTCCCACCACGTCGAAAACCTCCTCCCCCGTCAATCCCAGGCTGTCAGCCCTGTCGCCTTCGCCGTACTGAAGGGGAGCAATCCCCATCCCGACGAGATTGGAACGGTGGATGCGCTCGAAGCTTTCGGCGAGGACGGCCTTGACCCCGAGAAGCGCGGTGCCCTTAGCCGCCCAGTCACGCGACGACCCCGACCCGTACTCCTTGCCCGCAAGGATGACGAGTGGGATACCGTCCGCCTGGTATCGCATCGATGCGTCATAGATCGGCATCGTCTCCCCGTCGGGCAGGTGCCGGGTCACGCCCCCTTCGGTGCCGGGTGCCAGCTGGTTGCGAAGTCTGATGTTCGCGAACGTTCCCCTGATCATGACCTCATGATTGCCGCGTCTCGCTCCGAAAGAGTTGAAGTCAGCCACGTCCACGCCGCCGTCCGCGAGCCACCGCCCGGCCGGCCCGTCACGTCGGATGTTACCTGCCGGTGAGATGTGGTCTGTGGTGACGCTGTCGGCGAGCTTCGCGAGAACCCTCGCCCCCGTGATGTCGCTAAGCGGCTCGGGTGTCATGGACATGTCGTCGAAGTACGGCGGCTTACGCACATACGTCGACTTGTTGTCCCAGACGTATGCGTCACCTGCGGGGACGTCGAGCCCCCGCCAGCGCTCGTCACCGTCATATACCGAGCCGTACGAGGTGGCGAACATTCCAGGTTCGATGGAAGAGCCGACGACGTCGGCTACCTCAGCCGGCGACGGCCAGATCTCGGCGAGGTACACCGGTTTCCCGTCGGTGTCCAGGCCAAGGGGTTCCGTCGTCAAGTCGATAGCCATCGACCCCGCGAGTGCGTAGGCGACCACCAACGGCGGCGAAGCCAGGTAGTTCATACGCACGTCGGGGCTGATGCGGCCTTCGAAGTTCCTGTTTCCCGAGAGCACGGCGACCGCAGCCAGGTCCGAGGAGTTGATCGCCGCCGAGATCGGCGGGGCGAGCGGGCCGCTGTTGCCGATACAGGTGGTGCAGCCGAAGCCGACGAGGTCGAAGCCAAGCTTGTCGAGGTATTCGACGAGCCCGGCGGCTTCCAGGTAGTCCATGACCACAGTCGAGCCGGGAGCGAGGCTCGTCTTGACCCACGGCTTTGTGGCGAGCCCGCGTTCCACGGCACGCTTGGCTAGAAGTCCGGCGGCGACCATGACCGAAGGGTTGGAGGTGTTGGTGCACGAAGTGATGGCTGCGATCACCACATGGCCGTGGTCGACGTCGAAGCTGGTGCCGTCTTCGAGAGCGACCGGGGTTGGCGCCGACGGCGCTTCGTCGTCGGCGCTTTTTCCGAGAACTTTCGCCGCGGCCGCCGGGTAGCGCTGCGCTGCCTGGTCGAGACGCACACGGTCCTGGGGTCGAGCGGGCCCGGCGATGGAAGGAACGATCTCGGACAGGTCGAGGCTCAAGCGTTCGGAGAAGTCCGGGTCGTGAGACGGGTCGTGCCAGAGTCCCTGCTCCTTGGCGTAGGCCTCCACGAGCGCCACCCTTTCAGGGCTTCTACCGGTCAGGCGCAGGTAGCGAAGCGTCTCGGCGTCGATCGGGAAGATGGCGCAAGTCGATCCGTACTCGGGCGACATGTTACCTATCGTCGCCCGATTAGCGAGGGGGACCGACGAAACTCCCTCCCCGTAGAACTCTACGAACTTCCCGACCACCCCATGAGCGCGGAGCATCTCGGTGACGGTCAGCACCAGGTCGGTTGCGGTCGAGCCGGATGGGAGCTCGCCGGTGAGCTTGAATCCGACGACGCGGGGCGTCAGCATCGAAACCGGCTGGCCGAGCATCGCCGCCTCCGCCTCTATACCTCCGACCCCCCAGCCGAGCACGCCTAGACCGTTGATCATCGTCGTGTGGGAGTCTGTGCCGAGCAGCGTGTCCGGGTAGGCGCGGCCGTCGTCGTCGGTGAAGACGACTCGGGCTAGGTACTCCAGGTTCACTTGGTGGCATATGCCCGTGTCGGGTGGGACGACTTTGAGCGTATCGAAAGCCTCCTGACCCCACCGAAGGAACCGGTAGCGCTCCTCGTTGCGTTCGAACTCGAGCTCGGCATTTTTCGCGAAAGCGCTTGGTGAACCGTAGAAGTCGGCGATCACCGAGTGGTCGATTACAAGCTCTGCGGGTATCAGCGGATTCACCCGGGCCGGGTCGCCGCCCAGCGCCCGCATGGCGTCGCGCATCGCTGCGAGGTCGACCACTGCTGGAACCCCGGTGAAGTCCTGCATCAGGATCCGCGCAGGTGCGAAGGCGATCTCACGGTCCGGTTCGCTTGCAGGATCCCATGCGGCGAGACCCTCGACGTCGCCCCCAGTGACGGTGACCCCATCCTCGTGGCGGAGCAAATTTTCCAGAAGGATCTTGAGCGAGAACGGTAGGCGCGCCGCGCCTTGCAAGCTGTCGAGGCGGAAGATCTCGTAGCCTCGCTCGCCTACCGTTAGCTTCGATCGAGCACCGAAGCTGTCCATGTGTTGAGAGTTTCCGACGACCATGCCTAGAAGCTACAGCCCCATGTCCGGGTGGCGCAGGTTGAACATAGAAGTGCCGGCCGCACGACGCTCGAATCGAACGCGGCGACCGGCACCTTACTGTTGTGGAGTTCTCGGCTTGAGTACCTATTCGGCCGGGGCCGGGTACACCTCCGCAATGTACTTGTCCACCTGCGACGTCGGAAGCCGGAAGTACTGTGCGCCGTAGTAGATCACGAGGCTGAACGCCGCGACTATCAGAAGGTCCCAGTAGAAGGGAATCGCAAGTGTGCCTCCGTTCAAAATGTGCTCGAAGCCGTAGAACCCGTTAAAAGGATGGCCGGTTCCGAACTGGCCGAACCATGACAGGATCCCCATGCCGACAAGGTAAGGCACCACCCAGATGGCCGCCGTCCAATCGATGTCTGGCCTGTGGGAGTTGAGGTTGAACACGAACGAGGCGCCTATGAGGATGACCCCGATGATAAAGAACACCATCAAAGTCGAGTAGGTCACCCATCCAGACCAGTACACGATCCAGTTGGCGAGGATGAACGACACCGGAGCAAGAATGTCAGCTGCCGGCAGCCTGTACGACCTCGGCAGGTCTGCTTTGGTTTTGCGGAGCGCTCCGAGGGCAAGGGGGGCACCCGCATACATAATCACCGACGCCGAGGTGATGACCCCAACCATGCTGTTCCAGCTCGGGAACGGCAGCAGGAACAGAATTCCAACCCCAGACGTGACCAGGATTGCAACGGTGGGCACCTTGAACTTGTTATTTTTCTCGAAGGCGTCCGGGACGTATCCGTTCTTGGACAGGCCAAAGCTGATCCGCGAGGCGGAGGTCAGGTAGATCAGGGCGGTTCCACCGGGAGACACGGCTGCGTCGACCCTCAGGATCCAGGCGAGCCATCCGATGCCGGCGAGTTTAGCGACGGTGAAGAACGGTGACGCCTGGAGCGCCTGGATCGCAACATTCTTGGTATTGGGGTCGTTCAGATGCGCCCAGGTTCCCGCCTGCGTCAGAAGTGCCGGGTCGAGTGCACCGATAAAAGCCACCTGAACCAGGATGTAGATGAGGCCGCCGAGCACGATCGAACCGATGACAGCACGAGGAACGTCACGCGAGGGATTCTTGCTTTCTCCGGCGATCTGGACCGCCTGCTCGAAGCCGAGCAGCGAGAACACGATACCTCCAGCGGGGATTGCGTCGAGGATCGCCTTGAATGCGCCGCTCTTGAGGAAGAAACCGCCTCCAGCGCTGAAGTTGCTGCCGTGGAACTTGAAAAGCAAGAAGATGATGATGGTCAGGATCGGGATTATCACCTTCCAAGTGGTGATGGAGGTGTTCGCCCGGGCCAGCCAACGGATCCCTATGAGGTTCACTGCGGTGAAGAGGATCATCAAGACGATCGCGACCACGATGCCGCTACCGGAGAGGATGCCCTTGTTCGCGTTCCATATCCCGTGGGCCCACGAGACGGAGCTGAAGTACTGGATCACCGCTAGGACTTCGATGGGCGCGACGGCTGCCGCCTGTACGTATGCGAACCAGCCGAAGGTGGCGCCTGCAAAGCTGCCGAAACTGTAGTGCGGGTACCGGCTTGTGCCCCCCGTGACTGGGAACATTCCCCCCAGCTCGGCGTGCACCAGCGCCAAGATGATGATGATCACCGAAGCGATGATCCACGAGATGATCACCGCCGGGCCAGCGAGCGTGGCGGCCGTCAACGCGCCGAACAACCACCCCGATCCGATAATCGAGCCCTCCGACGCCCAAATCAGGTCGAAGAACGAGGCGTCACGTTGCATTCCCTCGAAATCGAGTGAAAGCTCGTTGCCCGATCTTTCCGAAATTGCCATATATAACCCCCAGCTAGTGAGAATGTTTTGAACTTCGTTGTCCAGGCCCGACAGGACACCGCCGAGAACTCTCGATAACCTCAGGAGTAGTTAGTGTGCCATCGGGCTGGCGGCAAAGTTAGCACGCCGCACTGACAAATCGACGGATTCGCCGTTAACGGGATGTGAAGCTTCGTCGGCGCGTCAAGGAAGCGTCCTGCACGAGTGCTTCTCCAGCCAGCCGCCTCGGCGGGCAGCCGCTGTTGCCGAGTTTTCCTGAATCGGATGGTATGACGCCATCCGAAGCGGAAACCGCGGTGACGAGCCCCAGGTCAGGTCTAACATCGGATTGACCGAGGCAGCGTAAGTCGAGCGAGAGCGAGAAGTGGCCGACACCCGTAGGGATATGCAAGGTCAGGTCCCCACGACGATCACAGCGGCGCTCGACTTGGTGCCCTTCGCCATGCTCGTCACCGACAGCTCAGGTTCAGCGCTGTCAGTGAACCAACGCTGGTGCGAGCTGTCCGGGATCAGCTACGAGGCGTCGCTCGGGTCCGGCTGGCTGGATGCGTTGAGTGCCGAGACACGGCCGAGGCTCCTCGCGAGCCTTCGCGAGGTAGCCGCCCACTCCGCGAACCTGAGTGAGGACCACCAGATAGGCCGCCCGCAGAACCGCCGGTGGGTTCGCTGGTGGATCAGCCGCCACGCGGTGGCCGGCGTGTCGATGCTCGCCGTAGCCGCAGCCGACGTCGACGACGACTACGCCCGCCAAGCGGATCTCTATCACCTCGCAACCCACGACCCGCTGACAGGACTGTTCAACCGGCGCCACTTTATGGAGGCCATAGACCAGGCGCTACTTCGAAACCAGCGCTCTGCGCATCGCGTCGGTGTCGTCTACGTCGACCTGGACGGCTTCAAGGGTGTCAACGACCGGGCCGGCCACGCCATGGGTGACCGGGTCCTGTCGGCAGTCGGGGCAAGGCTGCGACATGCTGTGCGCTCCGCCGACCTCGTAGCCCGCATCGGCGGGGACGAGTTCGCTGTCCTATGCGAGGGCCTGGGCGAGGAGGAGCAGGCGGAAGTCGTCGCGAGTCGGATCGCGTCCGCGCTCGCAGACTCGGTTGAGCTCGAAGGCGAGCGCTGGGCGGTTACGGCCTCCGTCGGAGCTGCCGTCGACCTCGAAGGGCACCTGTCAGCGAGCGAGCTGATCGATCGCGCGGACCGGGCGATGTACTCGGTGAAGCACTCCCGTCGGGGCCCGCAACGGGTGCCGTCGGCGGGGCTATCAACTGCTTCGGGTGCTGCCGAGGTGCGTATCGCCCCGGTCGCAGGGCCAGCAACGCCAAGTCCGCCCGTATCGCCGTTCTCACCGCCGGCCGTATCGCCGTTCTCACCGCCGGCCTCACCGCCGGAACGGCGTGTCGCGGACCGCCGTGCCGGCGGCTATCGACCCGAAGGCGGTAGCGCCCTGACGGACGCGAGCGCATCATCTCGGCTGGGGCCGGCCGCCGGATCCGGAGAACGGCTATCCCTTCTCGATGGCATTGCGGCGCTCAAGGAAAGCATCGAGTCCTTGCGCGTGGCCCTCGAGAAGCTCCTTGCTTCTGGCAGGAGGTCGTCCGACTGGGTTCCAGCGGAAGGCGTGCAATCATAGGTTGACATGAAATATGCTGAACAGCTAAGGTAGGTCCGCAGGGCACCTCGGACGTGACTGGGTTTCGGCGCCGCCCAATTCGAAGCAAGGGAGCGGCAGATGGACCCAGACCGTGACGACGAACAAGGCAACGCTGCGGCGGTCGCCAGCAGTCGAAAGACGCGCAGTGTTCCTCAAGCGGGATCCGAGCGTCAGGAGGCCTTCACCGAGATCGCTCGCTGCCTTCTCAGTCGACACCTACGCCGCGCCCGTTCGAGCGGGCACCCGGTGCTAGCGGAGCTTCGGCTTCCCGAAGGCGACCTCACCCTTCGCGAATCAGCGGGCTTCGGCGAGCTTCTTCTCGACGAGGACACCGAGCTCGTGGGGTATAGCGCTCTACCGCAGTCGGACGCCATCGCCGTTGTAGCCACGGGCAACTTAAGGTCTCTCGATCCCTCAGTGGAGCCGCCCGCCGCCCTCGCATCCTTGGGGACCGGCCGTGTCGAGCTCGCTTGCGTTGTTGCGCGCGACGGTGGAGTCGGCTGGTTCGCGACGGCAGGCCCGAGTCCGGCCGGTCTCCCCGCCCCGAGCGAGGGCCGCCTGCTTGACTGCCTCCGGCGCGCCGTGGGAGTGCCTACGCCGCCTCCGACGGCGTGGCCTTCGATGCTCGAGGCACCCATTTGGGTGGCGAACATCCGGGACCTGGCCAACCGCCGTCGCCACAAGCTGTCGTGGTCTGAGGCTCTGCAGGCGGTTCCCGACCTGCCCTCCTACTGGTATGAGCCTCCGCGAGAAGGCCGGGCCCCCGGAGGTTCGAGCATTGCCTGGGAACTGCTTCGCATCGACGTAGCGAAGGAGCCAGTGCCGGTCGAACTACAGTTGCGCTCGCTCAGCCGCCTTCGACAGGCGTCCCCGATGGCAGCTTGCCCTTGGCTTCCGTGTTCCGCTGTCGCTGCCTGGATGGACGCCGGGGTGCTCTCACGGTGGGTGAAAGACGTCATCCCGCCACCTCATGCTCTCGCGGCCTCGGTCACTGACGTGCTCACTGCGGGCGCCTCCCGGCGTCTCGGCCACAGTCTCAATGCAATTCTCGCTTGACCGAGCCCATGTGGATCTCGTACGAGTGGGCGCAGAGGGAATCGAACCCCCGACCTCATGCGCGTCATGCATGCGCTCTAACCGACTGAGCTATGCGCCCGCTCTTGTGAAGGAGATGTTATCAGGGTCCGAAGTTGTCATTCGGGTACTCGTTCTTGATGACGAAGAACGACCCGCGGATCGTCCCCGCAAGTGTTGACTTCTGGCGGGCGAACTTGAACCGCTCAGCCAACTCCGCCGGGACTTCCATGCCTTCGGAGAGTTTGAACCCGACGGCGCGCTTCTTCGGGTCATCGATTGTGTAGAGGACATTGATCGAGAGACCGCTCTCGTAGAAGACGTAGTCCCATCGGATGTTCGCGACCTGGAAGCTTGTCGCCTCGAGCGGGCGAGAAGCTATTTGTATGTCGCGCTCTTCTTTGAGGATCCGAGTTACCCGTTCGAGCGTCGTGTTCGCGGCGCTGGCTGCTTCGACGGTGAAGGCATGGTTATACTTGTTGTGGAAGTAGCGCGCCTCGTTCGCCCGCAGACCTGCGAGTGCAGTCGCAACAGGCGACGACTCCAGCCCCACAGTCGACACCGTTTTGAAATCCACGGTATAGGACATCTCGCGCACTCTAGCTTGTAGAGCTACGCCTGACGGTCACCAGGGTCGGGCCACAGCTGACCGTCAAACGGCACTGTTGTATATCGATTGATACTTTATACATGCTATAGCTGCATAAAGTATCAATCGTTTCTCCGAGACGTCTCGGAGCGCCGCCAAGCCACGAAGCCGCCAAGCCACGAAGGCACACGGCCGCACCGATGAACCCGCAGGAACACGACTCAGAGGCGGCGAGCGGAATCGAACCGCTGTACAGGGCTTTGCAGGCCCTCTACGCTGCCGCGTAGTCCCTGGTCAGGGCCCACTTTTTCAGGCCCGGGGAGCGGCCAGGGAGCGAGCGGGGAGCGAAACAGAGGTGCATGACGGTGAGCAGCGGTCCGTTGCGGACGCCCACG